>NZ_JARMMC010000005.1:45805-442188 GCF_036216745.1 Fictibacillus sp. B-59209
CGCACGCCCCGCGGAAAGCGAGCAGCCTGGAACGGAAATCAACAGCTTACAGACTTCTTGGACAGCCCCTTTGTTTTTCTGAATCGAAACGAGAGAGCACCCGGGCAGTATTCATACCGGGTGCTTTTTTCATTCTTATTGATGCTGTCCTATTTTCCGTCGACAGAGGTTGTCATCGGCTCCCGTTCTTTTCCGGTTTTTAGATCAATGACTTTTGCAGCGTCGTTTGGCGTTCCAACTTTCTTGCTATCAGGTGCTTTTTTGTGGTTCTCGACCCAGTCTACAAGGAGATCAAACGATTGATAGACGTAAGGAAGAAGCGGCTGCAGCTCCTTTTTAGCATCTGTGGCACTGTTCCAAACCAAACTGTCCACATGATTTCCCTTCTCGATGGTATACAGCCGGTGAAGCTTGCCCCGGCCTTTCTTTTTGATGAGCTTGTCATATGGATCAGCATGGACAGACGGGAAGATGAGAGAATCCCATGAACCAGTCAGGCTGATCAGCGGCACGTTGATTTCACCTGTATTTTCAATGCCTTCTACGTTTTTTTTCACTTGTTCCGGGCGGGAGTTATAATCATAGCCTTGAAAAATGGAATCATAGGTGCGGTCGCGGACACCGTTCGTGAAGTTTAAGTAGTTTCTCCAGTCGAGACGGTTTGGAGCGGATGGATCCAGTTCATCTCTGTATATATTTAATGTTACAAACCAGTATACCTGGTCATGGTAGCTCCAAAGATTTTCTGATCCCTTCGGAAGGCCGGCTTTATATAACTCCTCGCGGGCGGCTTTTTGTTCTGCAGGAGTACCATACAGCGCTTTTTCTGCATGGTTGACAACAGGGGTGAGAGACGTGATCAGATTGGGATCATGAGCTCTCCATAATACACCTTCCCAATCGATGCCTCCGTCAAATAAAGGAGGATGCCCTGTTTTTTTCATGCCGTCATGCTCCAGCGCATAGCGGACGACATAGCCTCCATTGGATATGCCGACCGCATACGTCGGTACCCTGTGATGAGGGGTGATCAGTTTACTTGCGGGATTTTTTCTGTCGTTTCTCTTGATAAGCTGATCAGAATAGTGTTTAACGAGATAGTTTTGAGCGGCGATGGTTACTTGCCGGAACCTTTGGTGCCATTCGGGAATGCTGTCATCCTCACTGGCAAGAGCATTTTTCACTTTGGCAAAAGGATCATTAGGATCGGCTGTCCCTTGAGTCCCTTTATCAATGGCTGCAAATGCATATCCTTTAGCCAGCATAAAGTCACTGAAGAGAAGGTCTGTTGAGGTTTCATTTCGAGTAGCAGGGATACCGGAAACAACCAGCTTGCCGTTCCAATCATCTGGTACCCTGATCACAAAATGGGCATCATCAAAAATGCCGTTTACCTGAGTGCCGGTAATTTCGGCCGGCTGATACAGCTTGTTCCAGCCTGTTCCCTTTGACTTATCTCCCCAATTGTATGGAGCAAGACCAAGGTTTCCATAGACCGTTGCGGCTTCATACTGCTTCGGATTTTTCGTTGTCATCCAATTCCCGTTTTTTCCGTCAAAAATAGTTTCGGTGACACCGTGGGCACCTTTAAAATCAACTGGCTGCCTGGAACCCTTAGCAGCATGAACCTCTGATAGACTTGAAAAAAGCAATAGAGATGCAGCAGCTGTAATCCCAATCCATTTCCGTCTCACATCAATTCCTCCATTCTAAATAGAGAAGAGCCCTCCAGGATCACAGGTGGGCTCTTCTCGTTGTTGATTTCTATTTTTCTCTCACTGATTTTTATTGAGCGGTGTATCCGCCGTCGATCACAACCGCCTGGCCAGTAACTCCTCCAGCCTTATCGCTTGCGAGGAAGATCGCATAATCAGAAATCTCCGTAACTGAAAGCAAACGTTTTTGGGGAACGAGAGGATAGATGACCTCTTCCAGTACTTTTTCAAGTTCTACATTTCGGGTGCGTGCCAAGTCTGAAAGCTGGTTCCTTACAAGCGGCGTATCCACGTAGCCAGGGCAGATGGCATTTACAGTAACTCCATGCTCTGCACCTTCAAGGGCGGCTACTTTCGTCAGACCGATCACGCCGTGTTTGGCACTGTTATAGGCAGCTTTTCCGGCAAAACCGACAAGCCCATTGATGGATGCCATATTGATGATGCGTCCGAAGCCTTGTTTTTTCATGATCGGAAACGCGTGTTTCGTCGCCATGAACGGCGCAGTCAGCATCACTTTGATCAGTTGCTCAAATTTCTCAGTCGGGAAATCTTCAAGGGGTGATACATGCTGCAGGCCGGCGTTGTTGATGACGACATCCAGTCTTCCAAATTCGTGAACGGTCTCATCCATCGCCCGTTTGAGCGCTTCTTCATCACTGACATCACAGGCTGTTCCTATAGCGTGATAGCCTTTATCTCTAAGTGACGAAGCAGCATCCTTGGCTTTTTCTTCATTTAAATCACAAATGCCCACCTTTGCCCCTTCCTTGGCAAAATCCATCGCGATCTCAAGTCCAATTCCGCTTGCAGCTCCTGTAATAAATGCGACTTTATCCTGTACTAAGCTTCCCATACCATTTTCTCCTTTTACATGTTGATGTAAGAATAAGCTGTGAAGAAATGTCTAGCTCCAACACCCAAGGCTGAAAACGTGTTTCTTGTTTTCGGGTGCTTGCGCTTTTCTTTTAAACGATGCCGAAAAGATAATAAAGGGCGATTACAAAAAATACAGCAATTGTTTTAATGGCAGTCATCGCAAAAATATCAATATAGGACTGCTTATGTGTTAATCCGGTAACCGCCAGCAAGGTAATAACCGCTCCGTTATGAGGAAGTGTATCCATGCCTCCGCTTGCCATGGAAGCTACTCTGTGAAGCACTTCAGGATCAATTCCGAGCTTATCGGCCTGGGCGACATATTTGTCCCCCATCGTTGCCAGGGCAATACTCAAACCGCCGGAAGCCGAACCAGTAATACCAGCCAGGGCCGTTGTTGTTACAGCTTCGTTAACAAGCGGGTCCTGAATTGTTTCAGCCATGCCTTTATTGACAGAGGCAAAACCAGGGAGTGCAGCAATTACTCCGCCGAATCCATATTCGGAAGCGGTATTGAGTGTAGCGAGCAGGGCTCCGCCGATTGAAATATTGATGCCGGCGTTGAAATTTGATTTTACTTGTCTGAAAGCAAACAAGAGAACCGTTACAATTCCGATGACAAGTGCGCCTTCTACTGCCCAGACCGCCGCAAGCTTTGGAATTTCAACCGGCGGCACATCCTTCATGCCGATTTTTGTGAAATCAAAAACGGTGCCGTAATACTTTGGAATCATGTTTGTAAATACTTTATTGAAAATACCGACGAGAAGAAGGGGAAGAATGGCAATAAAAGCATTTGGCAGCACTTCATCCGGAATTTGTTCCGGCTCGTTAATATGGCCTGTTCCATAGCCCTCTCCAGCTCTTGCTGCTTTTCTTCTTCTCCATTCTAAATAGGTCATACCAATCGCAAGAACAAATAGACCACCGATCAATCCCAGCCAAGGTGCAGCCCACGTATCCGTTTTAAAAAACGGGGTAGGGATGATGTTCTGAATCTGAGGTGTTCCAGGGAAAGCATCCATTGTAAAGGTGAACGCGCCAAGTGCGATCGTTCCAGGAATGAGGCGTTTTGGAATATCCGCAGCCTTGAACAATTCAGAAGCAAACGGATAGAGTGCAAAAGCTACTACGAACAGGGAGACGCCGCCGTAGGTAAGGATGGCGCCGACTAGGACAATAGCCAGCATTGCTCTGCTCGGCCCGATTAATTTGATGACTGCTCTTGTTATGGATTTTGCAAAGCCTGACATTTCTATGACTTTACCGAAAATCGCTCCAAGTAAGAAGACCGGGAAATATAGTTTAATAAATCCGACCATCTTTTCCATGAACACTCCCGAGAAGAACGGAAGTACATGGCCTGGATCTGTTAAAAGCACCGCGAACAGTGCCGCGATCGGTGCAAATAAAATGACGCTGAAGCCACGGTACGCGACAAACATGAGGAAAAATAAAGCCAATAAAATAATAATGATATCCACTAGGTAACCCCCCTATAGTGTTTCTGACCTGAATGCCACACTCTGTTTTTTGCAAGGCTGTTTTCGCAACCTTTGTTGCTATTGAGCTGGTGATCTCCGTTTCAGGATGCTCGCTTTCCGCGGCGCACGCGCCTGCGTGTCTCACCTGTCACGCTTCCTCCGCAGGACAAGGAAGGCTTCGGCAGCGTTATATCGCACGAAGAAAATGTGAAATTCATTTTCGAGGAGTCTCGCACCTTGCACTCCTCTCAACTTGTCAATGAAGTTTCTTTACAAAAATGTTCCCCAGGCAACAATCTTTTAGAAAAGAGCATTTTGCAAAACGGTTGAAGGAACTGCATCACTCCTTTCATACTGCAGAAAATCAGTAGGCTTCCAGCTTAATATTCTTTGAAACTGAAAGCTTAGGCTCAGTGCATTCCTGGATGTCCTCCACGGAAAAGCCTTGTGCGACTTCTACAAGCTCCAAACCGTTCTCGGTTACGTCCATAACGGCTCGTTCTGTGATGATCCGGTTAACGACGCCACACCCGGTTAACGGGAGAGTGCATTCATTTAAAATCTTGCTTTTCCCGTCTTTGCTGACATGGTCCATGATGACGATTATCTTTTTTGCTCCGTGGACAAGATCCATTGCGCCGCCCATGCCTTTTATCATTTTTCCGGGAATCATCCAGTTCGCGAGGTCACCGTTTCCGGAAACTTCCATGCCTCCAAGGATGGCAATATCAATATGCCCGCCCCGGATCATCCCGAAGGATTCTGCACTGTCAAAATAAGACGCTCCTTCGATGGCAGTGACCGTTTCTTTCCCGGCGTTGATTAAATCAGGATCAACATTCGCTTCATCAGGATAAGGTCCGATTCCCAAAAGTCCATTCTCAGACTGCAGAACGACACTTTTATCCGCCGAGATGTAATTGGCAACAAGGGTAGGCATTCCGATTCCGAGGTTCACATAGTAACCGCTTTCAATTTCCTGTTCAGCACGTTTTGCGATCTTTTCTCTAATCGCTTTCTTATCCATTACATTCGTACCCATTCATATCCTCCGTTCCGGTTAATTGGCAACTGTTAACCTTTCAATTCTTTTTTCCTGTGAACCGACAATAAGGGACTGGACATAGATGCCGGGAGTGTGGATGGCATCCGCCTCCAAAAATCCTGTTTCATTAAGCTCTTCTATTTCTGCGATCGTCACCTTGCCTGCTGCAGCCATCATAGGATTAAAGTTTCTCGCTGTTTTGTGGTAGATCAGGTTACCCATTCTGTCGGCTTTGGCCGCACGAACGAGGCTGAAGTCTGCCTGAAGTCCAGTTTCCAGCATGTATTCTTTCCCGCCGAAAGATCGGATTTCTCTGCCTTCAGCAAGTGGAGTACCCACTCCAGCAGGGGTATAAAACGCAGGGATGCCAGCACCGCCGGCTCGAATCCTTTCTGCCAATGTGCCTTGCGGGAGCAGTTCGACTTCAATTTCACCTGATAAAACTTGCCGCTCAAATTCTTTGTTCTCTCCTACATAAGAACCTACCATCTTCTTTATCTGTTTATTTTTCAAAAGCAGGCCAAGTCCCCAATCATCCACCCCGCAGTTATTGGAGATGACTGTTAAATCTTTTGTCCCTTTCTCAACAAGGGCAAGAATCAGATTTTCAGGGATACCAACCAGTCCGAAGCCGCCTACCATGAGTACGGAACCGTCCTGAATGTCCTTTACGGCTTCTTGAAATGAAGATATTACAGGTTTCAAAAGCATTCACTCCTTTTTTCTGCTCTGTTTTCTATCTTGCAAGTTCCGTGCCAAAACGAAGAAATTAAAGCGCTATCAGACTTTTGAGATTTTTATGAATATTTCAAGAAGATTATATTCCGAAATTCCGGAAAGGAAAGAGGACGAATGGCATGAAAGTCCATGTATGTTAAGAATGGATCGAATTCCGGAAAAACGGAAATGATTCCGAATTTCCGGAAAAACTCCGTCATAAACTTTAACTATCCATTAACTTTATTAATGGTTTTCCAGAGCTTGGACAATGAGGAACTGATATGGTCGATGATTTTGTCCGTTTTAAAATAATAGAGGTGGGAGAGGGGCGACCAAGAAGCAAAAAGATTTCCTGTGTTCACTTCAATGTCTTTTGTCACCGACCGGCTGTATTCCTCATTTAATGTTTTTAAAGGAAATGCAATAACGTCATCCTGATCATAAAAATTAACCCATTCTCCTTGAACATGGCTGTAATGCTTTTTTAAATGAGGCGATGGGACGCGGATGGGACTGTCAAAATCTGAATATCTTAACGTCCATAAAGGCATGGGAGTCCCCATCATATAAAAGCTGGCTAGGGTTTCACCGTTTTCCAGAGGATTATTTGACTTTAAGCTTTTGATGCTGTCAGGTATTTTTTCCGGGATAAATTGAAGGTCATAAAAATAATTGCTCGCTATAACCGTGCCAAGGCTGTGAGAGACGACAGAAAGCGGAGTTTGATCTCCTGTTTTGTTCCGCAGTGTATGTAAGCCTTTCGCAACGGTTTCATGAACTCTTTCATAGTTTGGATTTAAATGCGAGGATGAAGCGGGAGCTGGCTGATAAGCGATAGCATCGCCGAAAAAGCGAATGACAAACTGACGAAGAGGGGCATAATTCAGCGAAATCTTCTTATTCATCGAAGTCCATAAATCTTCTTCCCTTTCATTGAATACGCCACCCCAAAAAACAGGGACCATTTCAATTTGCGTTTCAGGTGCATGATGAAAGGAAGCAATTTTTTGTCCGAAGCTATGTTTTAATGAATTCATAAAATCATCGGCGTACGTTTCATCCTGGTTGCCGATTCCGTGAAGGATCAGAACTCCTACTTTAACTGACATGACTTCACTTCCTTTGATGTTTTGATGAGTGATTAGGGCTTGGTTTTACTATGACAAAAACCTTTACAAAAAGAAAGAAAATTCTATGTTGTCAAAATAATCGAAATGTCTTATGATGAGTATAGAACTAAATTTAAAAAGTAGTCATTTATTTTTTACCCTAAAAATGAATGAGTGTTCATTCAATAGCTGAAGGAGGAAATAAGATGGCCATAACCATTCAAAAGGCTGCTGTTTTGGGGTCTGGAGTGATGGGAGCAGGAATCGCTGCACATCTCGCGAATGTAGGAATCCCTACTTTGCTTCTGGATATGGTGCCGAGAGAGTTGTCAGAGGCTGAAAAGGCAAAAGGCATTACGGAAGACAGCCTCCAGTTCCGCAACAGACTCACCATACAGGCAAAGGAAAGAATGCTTAAACAAAAACCAGCACCTCTGGCGGTAAAAGAGAATCTTGATTTAATTTCAGTCGGCAACTTTACAGATGACTTATCCAAGCTGAATGATGTGGACTGGATCATTGAGGTCGTTGTTGAACGGCTGGATGTAAAGCGACAGATTTTTGAACAAGTGGAACAATTCCGCAAGAAAGGTTCAATTATTAGCTCTAACACATCAGGTATTTCCATCCATGCGATGGCAGCGGATCGTTCTGACGATTTTAAAGCACATTTCCTAGGCACGCATTTCTTTAATCCGCCGCGATACTTAAAACTGTTGGAAATCATCCCAACAAAGGATACCAGCCCTGAGATCGTTTCTTTTATGAAGGAATTTGGGGAGAACATACTTGGAAAAGGCGTAGTCGTAGCAAAAGATACACCGAACTTCATCGCCAACAGGATTGGAACATACGGCCTGATGGTTACGGTTCAGGAAATGATGAAACAGGGGTACAGCGTAGGGGAGATTGATTCTGTGACAGGCCCGCTGATCGGCCGCCCGAAAAGTGCGACCTTCAGGACCCTTGACGTAGTAGGATTGGATACCTTCCTCCACGTGGCAAGAAACGTATATGACCAAGTCGAAGGAAAAGAAAAAGAAGTGTTTGATGTTCCTCCATTCTTGAACGAAATGGTGGAAAAAGGGTGGATGGGAAGCAAATCCGGCCAAGGCTTCTATTTAAAACAGAAGAGCAAGCAGGGAGCAGAGATCCTTGAACTGGATCCTGCTACACTGGAATACAAGCCGCGCCAAAAACTGAAGACCGCCACCACAGAACAGGCAAAACAATTGAAGACAACAGAGCAAAAAGTGAAAGCGCTTTTATATAGTAAAGACCGTGCAGGAGAGATGCTTTGGTCGATCGTTAAACCGGTATTGATCTACTCTGCTGAAAAAGCGTATGAAATCGCGGATGATATTGTTGCCATCGATAATGCGATGAAATGGGGCTTCGGATGGGAGCACGGACCGTTTGAGATCTGGGATGCCATCGGAGTGAAAGAATCCGTTAAACGCATGACGGATGAAGGAGAGACTGTACCATCCTGGATTCATGAGTTTGTTGAAAGCGGAAACAATTCTTTCTACCAGACAGAGCAGGGTGAAGTTTCGTTCTACCATAACGGTGACTATAGAAGAGTCAATGAAAACAAAAAGACGATTCACCTTTCATTGCTGAAAAACAAAGGAAACCTGATCACAAAGAACAACGGTGCGAGTCTGATCGACATGGGGGACGGGGTAGCCTGTTTAGAATTTACGTCTCCAAACAACGCCATGGGCCCTGATATCATCATGATGATCCATAAAGCGCTGGAAGAAGTAGAAAGAAATTACGAAGGGCTTGTCATCGGAAACCAGGGGAAAAACTTCTGCGTCGGTGCCAACCTGATGCTAATTTTAATGGAAGCACAAGATGACAATTTTTATGAGCTGGATATGATGGTCCGCCAGTTCCAGAATACGATGGGCATGGTGCGCTACAGTAAAAAACCGGTCGTCACCGCAAACTTTGGCATGAGCCTTGGCGGAGGAGTGGAAGTTTCTCTTCCTGCAGCTGAGATGCAAATGTCGTCTGAAACATATATGGGCCTTGTAGAAGTAGGTGTCGGGTTAATCCCTGGCGGAGGCGGAAACAAAGAATTGCTGCTTCGCCAGGTGGAACGTCTGCCTAAAGGTGCAAAATTGGATCTCCAAGGTGTTGTTAACCAAGTGTTTGAAACCATTGCGATGGCCAAGGTTTCTACTTCAGCACAAGAAGCTGAAAAGCTTGGATTTTTAAGGCCGCAGGATGGAATCTCTGTTAACAGCGATCATCTTCTGTATGATGCCAAACAGCGCGTGCTTTCATTGGCGAAGCAGGGGTACCAGCCGCCGAAACACAAAAAGATACCGGTTGTTGGTGAAGCAGGTTATGCGACACTTTCACTCGGTGCTGAAACGATGAGATTTGGGGGCTACGTCTCCGAGCATGATCTGAAAATAGCTAAAAAACTCGCCTTCGTCCTGTCAGGCGGAAGAGTCCCTGAAGGAACACTGGTCGATGAACAATATTTATTGGATCTCGAACGGGAAGCTTTCCTGAGTCTTGCGGGTGAGCCAAAATCCCAAGCAAGAATGCAGTATATGCTGACTAAAGGTAAACCGCTTCGCAACTAAAAGGAGGGGAAACAATGCTGAAAGAAGCTGTAATCGTAGCAGGAGCAAGAACACCGATAGGCAAAGCAAAAAAAGGATCATTCGCTCAAATGCGTTCAGATGAACTCGCAGCGATCACCGTAAAAGAAACACTGCGGCGCGCTGGCGGCTATGACGGCCCGATTGACGATCTCATCATGGGATGTGCCATTCCAGAGGCAGAACAGGGCATGAACATGGCAAGATTGATCGGGGCGAGAGCAGGCCTCCCGGATACCATTCCGGCGATCACCGTTAACCGGTTCTGTTCCTCAGGACTTCAAAGTATTGCTTATGGCGCTGAGAAAATTATGCTCGGTCATGCGCAGGCTGTTTTAGCCGGCGGAGCGGAATCCATGAGTTTGCTGCCGATGGAAGGCCATGTCATCAAACCGAATCCTCACCTGGTTGAAACAGTTCCTCAATATTACATGGGGATGGGATTCACAGCCGAGGAAGTGGCAAAGCGATTTGGTGTAACGAGGGAAGATCAGGATGCCTTTGCGGTTCGAAGCCATCAAAATGCTGCACGAGCCATTAAAGAAGGCAGATTCAAGGATGAAATCGTACCTGTCTCCGTCACAAGACGATGGCTTGGGGAAGACAACAAGCTAAAAGAAAAAGAGTTCATGGTTGATACGGACGAGGGCGTTCGTGCTGATACCTCATTAGAAGGCCTTGCTCGCCTGCGCCCTGCATTTTCCATTAATGGTTCTGTAACAGCAGGCAACGCATCACAAACGAGTGATGGGGCTGCGACCGTTCTTGTGATGGACCGTGAGAAAGCAGAAGCAGAAGGCTTGACGCCGCTGCTGAAGTTCAGAAGCTTTGCCGTGGCGGGTGTACCGCCTGAAATCATGGGGATCGGTCCTGTCGCTGCTGTTCCTAAAGCGTTAAAACTTGCGGGACTTGAAGTATCCGATATCGGCTTGTTCGAGCTCAATGAAGCGTTCGCCTCACAGGCTGTGCAAGTGATTCGTGAGCTGGGTCTTCCGGAAGACAGAGTCAATGTCAACGGAGGAGGAATCGCTCTCGGCCATCCGCTTGGATGCTCCGGAGCAAAGCTTACTCTCACGCTTCTTCACGAAATGAAGCGAAGAGGAGAGCAGTTTGGTGTCGTAACCATGTGTATCGGCGGCGGAATGGGCGCTGCTGGCGTATTCGAATTAGTAGGCTAATCCAATACAGGAGGGTATAAACATGTCTAACACAATGGAAAAGGTTTTTAAAGGCGGAAGCTTTTTAGTGGAAGATATTCAGGCAGAGGACCTCTTTACACCAGAGGATTTTTCAGAAGAACACCTCATGATCGCCAAAACAACTGAGGATTATGTGGGTAAAGAAGTTGTTCCGCAGCTTGATAAGCTCGAGAACCATGAGTTCGATATTTCCAGGAAGCTCCTGACGAAAGCGGGAGAGCTGGGTCTTCTTGGTGCTGATGTTCCTGAAGAATACGGCGGCCTTGGACTTGATAAAATTTCTTCTTCCTTAATTACTGAGAAATTTGCACGCGGACGCGGCTTTTCAATCAGCTATGGTGCCCACGTCGGAATCGGTTCACTGCCGATTGTCCTCTTTGGTAACGAAGAACAGAAGAAAAAGTATCTGCCTGATCTGGCAGTAGGAGCAAAAATTGCAGCTTATGCACTCACTGAGCCAGGATCTGGTTCCGATGCTCTAGGTGCCAAAACTACGGCGAGGCTGAACGCTGAAGGCACACATTATGTGCTGAACGGAGAAAAGCAATGGATCACAAACTCCGCTTTTGCCGATGTTTTTGTCGTGTATGCGAAAATTGATGGAGAACAATTCTCTGCGTTTATCGTAGAAAGGGATTATCCGGGCGTTTCCACAGGGCCGGAAGAAAAGAAAATGGGTATCAAATCTTCATCCACCCGAACGCTTATTTTAGAAGACGTTCACGTGCCGAAAGAAAATCTTCTTGGTGAGCCGGGAAGAGGGCATGTGATCGCGTTTAACATTTTGAACATCGGACGCTATAAGCTTGCGATCGGATGCGTGGGTGCTGCGAAACGCGGAATCGAAGTTTCTGCGAAGTATGCGAACGAGCGCTCTCAATTCAAACGCAAAATCAGTTCCTTTAGCCTGATTCAGGAAAAGATCGCTAACATGGCGCTTCAAACATATGCGTCAGAAAGCTCGGTTTACCGGACAGTCGGTTTGTTTGAGACACGTCTCGGCAGCCTGAGTGAAGAAGCTCAAAAGGATGGACTGCAAATCGGAAAAGCCATTGCTGAATATGCGATTGAATGCTCAATAAACAAGTTCTTCGCCTCTGAAGTGCTGGATTATGTAGCTGACGAAGCTGTCCAGATTCATGGCGGATATGGCTTCATGAGTGAATATGAAGTCGAGGGAATGTACCGAGATGCCCGTATTAATCGTATTTTTGAAGGAACAAACGAGATCAACCGCTTATTGGTGCCAGGCACCCTCGTCCGTAAAGCGATGAAAGGTGAGCTTCCTCTAATCGAGAAAGCGACCGCGCTTCAGAATGAGCTCATGATGATGATGCCACAGGAAGTAGGAACGGAGCCGCTTGAGCAGGAGAAATATCTTGTAAGCATGGCGAAAAAGGTCATCCTGATGGTAGCTGGTCTCGCAGTTCAGAAGTTTGGACCAAAGCTTGAAAACGAGCAAGAGCTGCTTGCCAACATGGCGGATTTGGTCAGTGAAGTGTACGCGATGGAATCTGTCGTTCTTCGTACGGAAAAAGCGATCAACAGAACAAGTCTTGAAAGAAACACGCAAAAAGTGCTTATGACAGAAGTGTTCTGTCAGGAAGCTTTCAACCGCATCGAAGCACATGCGAAGGAATCCATTATCGGAGTGGAAGAAGGGGACACTTTGCGCATGATGCTGTCCGCACTGCGTAAGCTTACCCGCCACACACCGATCAACGTGATCAAGAAGAAACGTGAAATTGCTGCTGTTGTTTTGGAAGAAGAACGCTACGTTATCTAAATTTATTCTAATAATGCCTTATCTTGAAACATACTCTCTCAATTTGGCTCCGGTGATTCACCGGAGCACTTTTTTTATTTAATACGGTGCCAGGCACCGAAATTACACAAGTGTCAAAAAGCAGTGCCAGGCACCGAGATAAGTGATTAATTTCCCTTTACCTGGCTAGACTATTTTGTGTTACTATGGAATGGAAGGAGTGAGAAATTGCATGAGTATAACCTTTTATCAATACCCAAAATGCGGAACATGCCAAAAGGCTAAAAAGTGGCTGGATTCCCATGATGTTGAGCTTGAATCCGTACATATCGTTGAAAACCCTCCTTCTAAAGAGGAAATCAAAAAGCTGGTAGAAAAGAGCGGCCTTGATATCAAAAAGTTCTTTAATACGAGCGGGATGAAATACAGGGAGCTTGGCTTGAAGGACAAGGTGAAAACAGCTTCCGAAGATGAGCTGCTGAATCTTTTGGCTTCTGACGGCATGCTGCTGAAACGCCCGATCACTACAGATGGAAACAAGGTAACAGTCGGCTTTAACGAAGGTGCATATAACGAAACTTGGAGTAAGTGATGTAATTAGTTGCTTAACTATAATAAATTTAATATTATAGTTATTATAAATAACAAGAAAAGCTGGAGGGATACAAATGAATTTTCCAAAAGAATTGCGTTATTCAGAAGAACACGAATGGGTAAAAGTTGAAGATGGAAATAAGGTAAGAATCGGTATTACTGACTTTGCACAGGATGAACTGGGTGATATCGTATTTGTAGAGCTTCCAGAAGTGGGCGATGAAATTAAAGCGGACGAGCCTTTTGGCAGTGTTGAATCTGTTAAAACAGTCTCTGAACTTTATGCTCCAATCTCTGGCAAGGTGGTTGAAATCAACGAAGATCTTGATGACAGCCCTGAGCTTGTAAACGAATCTGCTTATGAAAAAGCTTGGATGATCGTTGTTGAGGCATCTGATCTTTCTGAGACAGAAAACCTAATGACAGCTGAACAATATGAGGAAATGACAAAAGAAGACTAATCCCTTATTTTAAGTATTTTTGATGAGTACTCAGCTTCTTTCCGGAGACAATACTTCTATGGAAGGAAGTGAGTGTTCATTGGGTTCAAAAAACTCAGGATCTAAATCGGACATTACGTCAAAAGTGTATGGAAAAATGGATACAGGTTACATGTCCCTGTTCCATGATAACCAGAAAATAGGCCGCGTCATCTTTTCCGATCAAGGAAATCAGTATGAAATGGCTGAAGGCTTTGAATTTGATGCTGACAAAATTTATAAAAAAGACAACAGTTCTGCAGAACATCCCCAAAGTTACGTACAGGGATGCGATGAGGGCTGGTGTTAGTTAGAAAAGTGTAAAAAAGGGCAAACCCTCAGGGCTTGTCCTTTTTGCAATTTTATATATTAATCGCTGCTGCGGCTGTTACCGCCTTTTTTGCCGATTTCTCTGTAAAAATCTTTGTTATGGCTGTCGGAAGTAGCTTCTCCGCCCTTTTTACCGATCTCCTGATAAAAATCCTTATCATGGCTATCAGCCGTCGACTTACCGCCTTTTTTGCCAATATCTTGATAGAAGTCTTTATCATGGCTGGATGCAGTTGATACTCCGCCTTTTTGACCGATTTCCTGGTAGAAGTTTTGATCGTGGCTTTTAGAAGTAGCATTTCCGCCCTTTTTGCCGATTTCCTGATAAAAATCTTTGCCACGGGTTTTAGACGTTTTTTGACCGCCCATGCGCCCTGCTTCTTCTCTGCTCATTCCGTCTCGGTTGTCATTATTCTTAGCCATTTCAAAATTCCTCCTTATATATGGTAAATAGTGTGTTCCCAACAGCTATTCACTTTGTGCTGTTGGACTTAGAGAAACAATATCCCCTTTTCGCATTGGTTAAACAGCTTTAATCGAAGTTGGTACGAAACTCCTTATTAAGTTGGCTGCTTGTAGGAAAATGGGTTACATATACATAAATAGTTGTCTGATTTATTAACAATCAATGGAGGATTCTAATAAAATAAAGGGTATTATAGTAAGTAAGAAAAAAATATCAATCGCATTAATACTCGTTCTTTAGCAGATATAGGAGAGATGATTGATGAATAACAACTTGGACAAAGTGATTATCGTTGAAGGGAAATCAGACAAAGAAAAACTGTTCTCCATTTTAAATGAGCCTGTTGAGATCATCTGTACCAATGGCACAATGGGGCTTTCCCGGCTTGAGGAACTTGCAATACAAATTGAAAACCGAGATGTCTATATACTGGTCGATGCGGACGAAGCTGGAGCAAAATTAAGAAAAATGCTTCAGCGGGAGCTTCCAAATGCAGAACATCTTTATATTCATAAAATGTACCGAGAAGTGGCAAAAACACCGCTCATGTATCTTGCCAATATTCTGCTTGGCGCTCGTTTCACCGTAAATAAAGAATGCCTGGGATAAGGAAAGCAAAATTGAACCGAAAGAAATCCTCTTTGAGGAGGATTTCTTAAGTTTGTATTTTACGTACTGTTATAAGCACGGTTGTTGACAGCACCTCTTAGATCCGGGATATTCAATTACATAGAGAAAAAATGGATCCGTAAAAAACTGCAATTGGAGAGAGATATGAGGGATTTAACTAATATAGAAATTCATAATTTTATTAAAGGTTCAACAGAGGAGCCAGCAGCTCTTTATATCCAGACACCGCTTTGCGGAACGTGTAAGATGGGAAGGCGGATGCTCGACATCACATTGGAAGCAATAAGCCAGTCAGAAACGTCTGAACCTAAAATCGGTGCTTGCAACCTAAATGCGATGCCGGAGCTTGCTGAAAAGTACAGCATCACCAGTGTCCCTTGCCTGCTTTTTTTAAACAGGGGCATTGCCGTAAAGAAGATTTATGCCATGCAATCTGTTGATTTTTTGTATCAAAACGTAAAAAAGTACCTGTAAAAGACACGGATTGTGTCTTTTTTTGTTTTTAGGGGGTATTTTTTAAATGTAATACATGGTTTATGTGGTAAAATAAAGAAGAAATGTGTAATAAATTTTACAGAACGATTCAGGTGCAACAAAATGAAACGATATCTCCAAACAGCAGTAATAGCAAGCAAGTTACCGCTTCCGAACGATTTATGGGTCAAGACTGCAAAAATTATCCTTTTCAGGAACGTGACAAAAACATTACAATTGTTATAAGTCCTGTAACATTGTTATACAACTGTATCCTACAAACCTACGAATCAATGGTATAAATGTATAGGAGAGCTTGAAACATGTTTGCTCCTGTCGACTTTTGGAATGTATGATCATTTTATCCAAAAGTACAATACAACCTGGATTTAAGAGGTGAAACTATGTCTACTGCATTTGTACCAACTATTCGTAACAGCACACCACTCATTAACATTGAGGATAAAGTACTAAGAATTCAAAGAGGAAATGATTCCTTAAGAAATGAGCTGATCGAAGCTTACCAGCCATTTATTAAAAAAGTGACTTCAAAAGTTTGCAGTCAATATATAGATCGTACGATGGATGAATTTAGTGTAGGTCTTTACGCTTTCAATGAAGCCATTGATCAATATCAAGAAGGACAAGGAAGCCGTTTTCTTTCCTTTGCTGACATGGTAATCCGCCGCAGGGTTATCGACTATATCCGAAAAGAAGTTAGACAGAACCGTCTGATTTATTTGCAGCCGGATGAGGAAGATGAAGAAGGCCGTGTCGAGGACAGCTACGCAGAACAAAAAGCTGCCATGGAACATTACGAAGAAAAGATCCAGGCAGAGAACCGCGTGTATGAAATCGAAGAGTATCAAAAACTGCTGAAGGATTTCAGCCTTAATTTTAAAGTGTTAAGCAAACATTGCCCTAAGCATGTGGATGCAAGGGAAAACGCTAAAGAAATCGCTCGTTTGTTAGTGGAAAACCAGGAAATGGCTGAATTTTTATTGGAAAAAAAACAACTTCCTATAAAAGATTTGTTAAGTATGGTTTCCTGCAGTCGTAAAACAATAGAGAGAAATCGAAAATATATAATAGCGGTATCGCTAATATATCTAGGGGACTTTAAAGCGTTAAAGTCTTATATTCAGCCTTAAATAAGGGGAAGTTAAACGGTTGTAATTACTCGTGGGGAAATCGTAATAAATAAGCAAAGCAAGAGAGCAGCAAAACCCATGATGGTTATGATACGAAGCAGATCCTTCGCCTAGCAGGAGGGATATGTGGGATGAAGAATGGAATTTTAATGGAAGTTAAGAAAGGGAAAGCCGTCCTATTAACGAAAGACGGTTGTTTCATCACCGTTAAGGTACCACGCGGAAAGCATCCGGTGGTAGGTATGGAATACAGCGTTTCGAGTTTTTCAAAATGCAGAACACGCCAATTTATTTTTCCTTCTCTTTCACTTACAATAGCAGCATTGCTTATACTTGTTTTATTTTCAGGAGTAAATCCACTGGGCCGCAACGACAATACTGTTGCGGCTTATGTGAGTTTTGACGTAAATCCCAGCCTCGAAGCAGGAGTTAACAAAGACTTGCAAGTCATAAAAGTAAAAGCATATAACGCTGAGGGACGGGAAATTCTCCAATCATTAAAACAAAAGAAAAACATAAGCCTTTCCCACTTTGCTTCAGCTTTGCTGAATGCTTATGACAACAAAGGATATCTGAAGAAAAACCCGGATGTCATGATCGGAACAACCATCGTGAACCAAAATAATGACAAGCTTTTGTCTGCATTGGATGAGACTGTATCTTCAATTAAACGGAATGCATCCATCTATAATTCGAAAGCCGCCATCATGGTAAAGAATATTAATACAAATAAACGGAATGTTGCCCAAAAGAATGGGGTATCATCCGGAAAATATATGATGTACTTGGATGCTAGACGAAAAGATAAAAACATTTCTCTTAATGAAGTGAAGAACATGTCTTATACCGAGCTAAAGAGAAAGATAAAACCTGTACATGAAGAGCCGGAAGAATCCGGCTTTAAAAAAAACCATTCAGAAAAAATTCTTCGCAATCATAGAAATCTTGAACCCATAAAGATTAAGACGAGTTCCCTGCATAGTTCTTCTCTAAAAGAACATGCGAAAAAAGAAGTCAAAGAAGAAAGGATTGAACCCAAGCTAGAACCAAACAATAAACGTGCTGTCCCAAAAACCAAAAGGCACGAAGATCGAAAAAGCCGCAGTAAAGCTGAAGATAAAGAAAAAAATGAATCAAAAAAAGTAAAACCACATTCTTCAAAGCAACATCACGAACAGCCGATGTACAACAAGCAAGCAAAGAAAAATACTAATTTGAATACTGCTCCGAAACAGCATGTTCATGAAAAGAATAAACATGAAAACCATAAATGGGATAAGGGGAAAAGGCTTGAAAAAAGAGAGCAGAAAAATTCTCCCGTTCATCGGCCTGAAAAAAAGTACTGGAAAAAAGAACTGCAGAAAAATCATAAAAAGCCACAAATGAATAAAGAAATACATAAAAAGGCTGGCTAAAAGTCGACACTACGTTTAATAAACTGTCGAAGGAAAAATCAAGGAAGACACCAACCATCTCCCGAACATTAAGATATACATGTTTTTAAAAGGGGGATGTTTATGGATTGGGTTCTTTGGCAGGAACAGGTTCAAAAAACGGCCTTCCTTCAGCCGCTGATAGGCACGGAGACTCCCAGTGTGACGGCTGACGGAGAACGATTATGTTTTTCCTTCGTAAATAAGTATAACGGATCAGAACGGATATCCATGCTTACAGGCAGGATGGATGATTTGCATGAGGTGTTTGAAGGCCAGCAGCGTCTGAGCGATTTAATCAGGATAAAAAGAGTAACTTTTACGGGAACATACAGAGAACAGCTTAAGTTAGAATCTCTTCTGTTTTTATGCAAATTGGAGTCCTAAGCCAAAAGAATCGGGTCCTTCTATCTAAAAAACAGGAGTTATGGATTGACACTCCATAAAGGTGATGTTAAAATTCGAAACGTGTTAAGAAATGCTAACTATATAACGAATAACAAATTCGTTCTTATCGCGAGTGGTGGAGGGACTGGCCCTATGAAACCCGGCAACCGTTAAGCAGCTTCCTGTTTGAAAAGGTGCCAAATCCTGCAAAGCAAACTGCTTTGGGAGATGAGATGACGGTGCATATAAATTTTTATGCCCTTCTGCTCATGACCTGGCAGAAGGGCATTTTTTATTTTTCAGAAAGTGAGGGATCCGGTCTCTTGATAACATTAGACGCAGTAAAAAAGATTTTTCAGACGAAAGACGGAGCTGTAAACGCAGTTGACCATGTCGATCTTTCTATAGATCAAGGAGAAATTTTCGGGATTATTGGATACAGTGGTGCAGGTAAAAGTACACTGATCCGAATGCTGAACATGCTGGAAAGACCGACGAGCGGAGATGTTAACGTTGCGGGAAAAAATCTTTCCAAACTTAGTAACAACGAGCTTCGAAAAGCTCGGCAGGAAATCAGCATGATATTTCAGCATTTCAATCTGCTTTGGTCCAGAACAGTAAGGGAAAACATTGCATTTCCACTTGAGATTGCAGGTGTGCCGAAAACAGAGCGCCTGAAGCGGGTGGATGAACTGATTAAACTTGTTGGACTAGAGGGCCGCGGAGAATCGTATCCTTCCCAATTGAGTGGAGGACAGAAGCAAAGAGTCGGGATCGCACGTGCACTGGCCAATAACCCTAAAGTTCTTCTCTGTGACGAGGCGACTTCAGCCCTTGATCCGAAAACAACAGACAGCATCCTTAATTTATTAGTTGAGATCAATCAAAAGCTCGGCTTGACCATTGTTCTTATCACACATGAGATGCATGTCATCCGTAAGATCTGCCATCGGGTCGCTGTTATGGAAGACGGTAAAATAGTGGAACAAGGGCCGGTTTTGGAAGTATTCAGGCAACCTAAAGAGTCCATTACAAAAGATTTTGTTAAGCAAGTAACAGAGCCAGAAGAAACGACAGACATGATCAAGCAGCTGGCATCTGAAAAACCTCAGAGCCAAATTGTACAGCTTACCTTTGTTGGAGGAAGTGCAGAACAGCCCGTTATTACAGATGTGATCCGTAAATTTGACGTTCAGGTGAATATCCTGCAGGGTAAGGTATCACAAACACAAAACGGGCCATATGGAACGTTGTTCATCCAGCTGGTAGGAACAGATACCGAAATTCAGGAAGCGGTAGCCTATATGAATGGGCAGAAAGTAGAAGTGGAGGTGATCTCATATGAATAGTCTTTTTCCGAATGTGGAATGGAGTGGAATGTGGGGTGCCACCGGACAAACACTGTACATGACAGCTGTTGCGGTTCTTGCCACTTTTATTTTAGGTCTTCTTTTAGGATTAGCATTATTTTTAACGGGTAAAGGGAACCTATGGGAGAATCGGTTTTTAAATTTTGTCTTTTCAGCGATCGTAAATATCTTCCGTTCCATTCCGTTTATTATCCTGATCATTTTATTGCTTCCGTTTACGCTCTTGTTAGTAGGATCTATGCTTGGCGCCAATGCAGCATTGCCTGCTTTGATTATTGGAGCTGCACCGTTTTATGCCCGGATGGTTGAGATTGCACTTCGCGAGATTGATAAAGGGGTAATCGAAGCGGCAAAATCGATGGGATCGAGCAACGCTCAAATTATTTTTAAAGTTTTGATCCCTGAAAGCCTTCCTGCATTAGTTTCCGGGATAACGGTAACTTCAATCGCGCTTGTCGGTTATACAGCAATGGCGGGGGTAGTCGGAGCAGGCGGGCTCGGGAATTTGGCGTTCCTTGAAGGTTTCCAGCGTACGCAAAATGATGTTACATTTGTCGCTACTGTTATCATTCTAATCATTGTGTTTATCATTCAGTTTATTGGGGATAATGTAACTCGCCGTCTTGATAAACGTTAAAATATAAATTACACAACCAGGAGGAACAACATGAAAAAAATCATTACACTCGTTCTTTTACTTGCATTGACAACAGCCCTTGCTGCATGTGGTGCAAACGGAGGGAAAGACAAAAAACTAGCTGACGATAAGATTGTTGTGGGAGCATCCAATGTTCCGCATGCCGAAATTCTTGAAGCAGCTAAACCTTTAATGAAGAAAAAAGGAATTGATCTTGAAATTAAAACGTTCCAGGATTATGTACTTCCTAATAAAGCACTTGCAAACAATGAAATTGATGCCAACTACTTTCAGCACGTTCCGTATTTGAAATCACAAATGAAAGAAAATAAAAATTACAAATTTGAGAACGCCGGCGGTATTCATATCGAACCGATCGGAGTATATTCTAAAAAGTACAAGTCTTTAAAAGAACTTCCAAACGGAGCAACGATCATCATGAGTAATTCCGTTGCTGACCACGGACGTATGCTAACATTGCTTGAGCACGAAGGCTTGATCAAACTTAAACCTGGAAAAGGTTACAACTCAAAGATTAAAGACATTGCCAAAAACCCAAAACATTTAAAATTTAAAGCAGATGTTGAAGCTGGCCTTCTTCCAAAAGCGTATAAAAACGGTGAAGGAGACGCTGTATTGATCAACACGAACTATGCGATCGATGCTGGGTTGAACCCTCAAAAGGATTCCATTGCAATTGAAGGATCTGACTCACCGTTTGTAAATATCATTGCTGTGCGCAAAGGCGATAAAGATGCTAAAACGGTGAAAACCCTTGTTGAAGTGCTTCACTCTAAAGAAATTCAAGATTTTATCAAAAAGAAATATAAGGGTGCTGTTGTACCGGTAAACAAATAAATGATTTTAAGAAGGACAGCCTTTGGGCTGTTCTTTTTTTTGTCCATTTGTAATAACTGTAAGATGATTTAACAATTTATTGATGGAGGGATGCAGGATGGAAGTACAGCAACCGGCTGGTTTTTGGATCAGGTTTGGAGCCAGTATACTGGATGGCCTTATTATTGGTATTCCATTATCATTAATCGGTTATTTATTCACAGGTAACTTTGTGTCAGAAGATCCGGGTGGAGACTGGTTCATGAATGTGATTAGTTTTCTTTATGCGCTTTTGCTGCCCATTTACTGGAATGGTTATGTGGTTGGCAAGAGAATCTGTGGAATCAGGATTGTTAAAGCGGACGGAAGCAAGCTTGGAATTGGGGCAATGGTGCTGAGAGTGTTAGTCGGCGGCTTAATATATGGGTTAACCCTTGGAATTGCGTTGATTGTCAGCGCCTTTATGGTCGGTATCCGCAAAGACAAAAGAGGCATCCATGATTTGATCGCTGGTACGTATGTTACCCATTTGCCACCGCAAAAAGAAGGGTGAACAAGGCGGCATGGAACTGCATCCTTATTGTTAGACACAGGTAACAATGGGAGGGTGCAGTTCATAGATGCCGTCTTATTTTAATGTGATGGATGTAATTTCAGGCCGGCAGAAGAAACGGAAGGGCAGATGAGTAGTTCCCATTCCTCTGTTGGTATATAGAAATTTGTTTTCTGTTTCATAAAGTCCACTATGGTATTTCCTTCCCATTTTTGAAGTGATGATCGGACCGAACAATGGCATTCGGACTTGTCCTCCGTGACTATGGCCAGACAGCTGCAGATCTACAGGGAATTTGGAACTGACTTTGAAATAATCCGGTTCATGGGCAAGCAGAAGAGTAAAACGGTCTAAAGGAATACCATTCAGTGTTTTTTCGAGATCTGCTTCTCCTCTCAGATAGTCATCCAATCCTGCGAGGTACAGCTCATCATTTTCTTTTTTAATCATCCTTTTCTCATTTATTAGAAGTTCAAAGCCGCTTTTTCTCAGCAGTTCAGAAATGGTATCGATACTTTCAAGGTAATCATGATTACCGAGAATCGCGAATTTACCGAAGGGTGCCTTGATTTTATTTAGGTAAGGAAGGCTCTTTATAACGGTTTTCAGCGACCGGTGGGAATTCACCAAATCGCCTGTGAAGACGATCATATCAGGATTAAGCTTCTGTATTTTATCTGCCATCTTAGCAATATGCCTGGCCTTAAAATGAAAGCCCAGATGAAAATCACTAATATGGACAATATGAAATTTTTTAAAGGCCTCTGGGAGCCTTGGGAGCTTAATATCGATTTTTTTAACATCAAACCAGTACGGTTCAATAAACGCAGAATAAAAAGCTGCCGCTCCTGCAGCGCCTGCAAGGGCACCCAATCCGATTGAACCTGCAATCAATGACTTCTTTACCTTTTCCTCTTCCATCTTTTACTCCTTTTTTTCAGCCAGTTTCTTTTAGCCTATTATATTCCCGACTGCAGAAGACTTGAAGCAAAAAGTTCAGCTCCCGTTTTAAAATTGGGATAAGAAAAATAGCTATAACTCATACTAAATCTTGTCTATCTTATGGACAGGAGGATGAAAAGGAAATGGAACATCAAGAAATGTCTGGAAAAAACTCAACGCAGCACCATCTGATCCGCTATAAAGAAGGTCTCGGTAAGTATACGGAAAATATGCCTGAACTGGTCCATTCATTCAGTGAATTCACACGCCATTGTTTCAAGGAAGGCGAGATCTCTGAAAAGAACAAGCAGCTGATGGCTTTAGGGATCAGTATTTATTCTCAGGATGAATACTGTATCATCTATCACACGAAAGGCTGTTTGGATCAGGGAGCCAGTGAAAATGAAATTCTTGAGGCTGTGGGAGTTGCAGCAGCTTTTGGCGGCGGAGCTGCTATGAGCCAAGGTGTAACACTTGTTCAGGAATGCATCCAGGAATTAAACAATCCCATGCATTAAAAATAAAAGAGTTCCATAATTGGGACTCTTTTTTGTATTTGCTCACATAAGCAAGCATTTGGGAGGATATATAAGGATTCATGAGTCATTAAGGTTCAACAAAAGAATAACCCTTGAGCCTTGCATATATGGCGCTGAATGGAAATTGAATCACAGGAGTAGCTTTGTTACGCTATATACGTTGATTAAGTGTTATATACACGAAAGGAATGATTCATTATTCACTCGATTAAAGTTAACCACACTCCTGAAATGGAAAAAGCCATGCAAAAGAATCATGGTATTGGTTATGCTGAATATGAACGAAATCTAGAAAAACGAATCACTATTGAACAAGAACGTGATAAAGAATATCAAAAAAGTTTAGAAGTTTCTAATGAAATGGAACGAAAAATTCTATAGTATAGGTAGGGAAATCAGCATTCAGAACTGGGTGCTGATTTTCTATTTATGTAGTTTTTGCATTTTCTTCTGCCAATGACTCCTACAGGTTGAAGATAAAATAAATTTGTTATAATATTAGAATGAGAATAAATTGAGAATGGAATGAGAGAAGCTTTCATTCTTGTTCACATTAACAATATATTTCACTGAAATATAAGATGGAGGTAAATTTTATGTCTACACCAAATTTAAAGATTGAAAACCTGCGTGTTTCTATCGATGACAAAGAGATCATCAAAGGTTTAAACCTTGAAATAAACGGCGGAGAAATCCATGCGATCATGGGGCCAAATGGAACAGGTAAATCCACTCTTTCATCTGCGTTAATGGGGCACCCTAAATACGAAGTGACCGATGGAAACGTTACATTTGACGGAGAAGACCTTTTCGAAATGGAAGTTGACGAACGTGCAAAAGCTGGTCTTTTCCTAGCGATGCAATATCCAAGTGAAGTAAGCGGAATTACAAACGCTGACTTTTTGCGTTCTGCTATTAATGCACGCCGAGAAGAAGGTCAGGAAATTTCTCTTATGAAATTTATCCGTGAATTGGATAAGAAGATGGAGCTTCTTGAAATGGACAATGCGTTTGCTCACCGTTATTTAAATGAAGGCTTCTCTGGTGGAGAAAAGAAACGTAATGAAATTCTTCAATTGATGATGATCGAACCTAAGATTGCCATCTTGGATGAAATTGATTCTGGTTTGGATATCGATGCTCTTAAAGTAGTAGCTAAAGGCATCAATGAAATGAGAAACCCAGAGTTTGGCTGCTTAATCATTACTCACTATCAGCGTTTACTTAACTACATCACTCCAGATAAAGTACATGTGATGATGCAAGGGCGCATTGTAAAATCAGGAGGACCTGAACTTGCACAGCGTCTAGAAGCGGAAGGATATGACTGGATTAAGGAAGAGTTGGGAATTGAAGACGAAACTGTTGGCCAAGAGGCGTAAGCAAGTTAGGAGGATTTGTACATGTCAGTTGAAACTTCTTTAAAATATGACAGGGATTATGTAAGCAAGTTCTCTGAAAGCCGCCAAGAACCAGCATGGCTTTCAGAACTTCGTTTACGCGCATTGGAATTGGCACAGCAGCTTCCTATGCCTAAACCTGATAAAACAAAAATTGATAAATGGAACCTTACTGAATTCAATCACGTGAGCACTGCTGAGGAAAGCGCAGACCTTCCTGAGCAAGTGAAAGCATTAATTGGTGATAAAGAAGCGGGCAATCTGCTTGTGATCCGCAACGGAAACGTCGCTCACTCATCGGTTACAGAAGAGCTGGCTTCTCAAGGTGTCATTTTCACCGATTTCGTAACCGCAGCTCAAAAGCATGGAGACCTTCTTCAAAAGTATTTCATGAAAGAAGCTGTCAGCATTGACGAAAACCGCCTTACAGCCATTCATGCGGCACTAGTAACCAATGGTGCATTCATTTATGTTCCAAAGAATGTAGAATTAAAAACTCCGCTTCAGGCGATCTACTTCCATGATGATGAGCAAACAGGGCTCGTTAACCATGTCATCATCGCAGCGGAAGACAACAGTTCGGTCACGTATGTTGAGAACTACTTGTCAACAAACGAAAACAGTGAATCTGTTGCCAATATCGTATCTGAGGTTTTTGCAGGTTCAGGAGCTAAAGTAGTGTACGGAGCTGTCGATAATCTGGCCAAAGGAATGACTTCCTATATCAGCCGCCGAGGGCGTGCAGGACGCGACGCGCGAATCGAGTGGGCATTAGGACAGCTTAATGATGGAAACACAGTATCTGATAATACAACACATCTTGTCGGAGACGGTTCATTCACAGACACGAAGACTGTAAATATCGGCCAGGGTGATCAAAAACAGAACTTTGTTGCTCAAATTTTCCATCATGGAAAAAGCTCTGAAGGCTACATCTTAACTCATGGAGTAATGAAGGATTCTGCAAGCTCGATCTTCAATGGAATTACAAAGATTGAACATGGTGCGACAAAATCAAACGGCGAACAGACAGAACGGGTATTAATGCTGAGCGAAAAAGCACGCGGAGATGCGAACCCGATTCTCTTGATCGATGAAGATGATGTTACAGCTGGCCACGCCGCATCAGTTGGACGAATTGATCCGATTCAGTTGTTCTACTTGATGAGTCGCGGAATATCAAAAGCTGAGGCTGAACGATTGATCATTCATGGTTTCCTAGGGCCTGTTGTCAATGAAATGCCGCTTGAATCCGTGAAAAAACGTTTAGTTGAGGTAATAGAAAGGAAAGTCAGATAATGAACGCACATGAAGTAAGAAAGCTGTTTCCGATCCTGCATCAGGAAGTCAATGGAAAACCGCTTGTTTACTTTGATAGTGCCGCCACTTCACAAAAGCCGGTACCTGTCATTGAAGCGCTGGAAAAATATTACCGGGAATATAATTCAAACGTTCATCGGGGTGTCCATACTTTGGGGACCAGAGCTACTGACGGCTACGAGGGAGCCAGGGAGAAAGTTCGGCGTTTTATTAACGCGAAATCCACACAGGAAATTATTTTCACACGTGGAACTACGACCTCAATCAACACAGTTGCAGCAAGCTACGGTTTAACGAACCTGTCAGAAGGCGACGAGATCGTCATTACGCCGATGGAACATCACAGCAATATTATTCCATGGCAGCAGGTCGCTAAAAAAACCGGTGCGGCACTTAAATACATTCCTTTAAAAGAAGATGGATCCATTGATCTTCAGGATGTTGAAAATACCGTAACTCCACAAACTAAAATCGTATCCGTTATGCACGTATCCAATGTGCTGGGAACGATTAATCCTGTAAAGGAAATTGCAGAGATCACTCATAAAAACGGAGCTGTAATGGTAGTGGATGGGGCGCAGAGCACACCGCATTTAAAAGTGGATGTTCAAGATCTGGATTGCGATTTCTTTGCCTTCTCTTCCCATAAAATGTGCGGGCCGACTGGTATTGGTGTACTTTACGGAAAAAAAGCATTGCTGAACCAAATGGAGCCTGTTGAGTTCGGTGGAGAAATGATCGATTTCGTTGATTTGTATGACTCCACATGGAAAGAGCTTCCTTGGAAATTTGAAGGAGGCACTCCAATCATTGCAGGAGCGATCGGTTTGGGGGCAGCCATTGATTTTCTTCAGGAAATTGGGCTTGAAAACATTCAAAAGCATGAACATGATCTTGCGGAGTATGCTATTGAGCGCATGTCGGAAATTGAGGGCATTACCATTTACGGGCCTAAGGACCGTGCTGGAATCGTGACGTTTAATATCGACGATGTTCATCCTCATGATGTAGCCACTGTTTTAGATGCTGAAGGAATTGCCGTGCGCGCTGGACATCACTGCGCCCAGCCATTGATGAAATGGCTGAATGCATCTTCAACCGCACGGGCAAGCTTTTATTTATATAACACCAAAGACGAGATTGATTCTTTTGTAAAGGGATTAGTCACGACAAAGGAGTATTTCGGCCATGTCTTCTAATTTAGATCAGCTTTACCGGCAAGTCATTATGGATCATTACAAAAACCCTCGCAATAAAGGGCAATTAGCCGATGATTCGGTCACCATCAACATGAATAATCCAACGTGCGGAGACAGAATTCAGCTTCATTTGAAGGTGGACGATGGAAAAATTTCTGACGCAAAGTTTGATGGAGAAGGGTGCTCAATCAGCCTTGCTTCTGCAAGCATGATGACACAAACGGTAAAGGGTTTATCTGTGGAGGACGCGGTTAAGCTCGCACATATATTTTACAATATGATGCTGGGTAAAGATTATGATGATACAACATTTGATCTCGGTGACATTGAAGCCCTGCAGGGTGTTTCCAAATTCCCGGCCCGCATAAAATGCGCCACCCTTGCCTGGAAAGCGATGGAGAAGGGCGTAGGGCACGAAAAAGAAGAATAAAACATCAAGTATTCGAAGAAGCAATTAGTTCTTTTAATTGGGTGCCAGGCACGATTTGGGATTAACTGCTGGTGCCAGGCACCGTTTCAGAGAAGTGATTTTCACTTTTTATTTGGTGTAATGCATCATTTGGGTTAAACTGGTGGTGTAAGTTACTATTTCATTGAAGCAATTAGTTCTTTTTAAATGGTGTCAGGCACCAAGTGGGTTAAAGTGCTGGTGCCAGACACCCGTTCAAAGAAGTTTTTGTGCCATTGCAAGAGAATTGTATCCTTTAAGGAGGGATGAAACGATGGCTAAGAAAATGCCTGATATCGGTGAATACAAATACGGTTTTCACGATAAAGACGTTTCGATATTCCGCTCAAAACGCGGATTGACTAAAGAAGTTGTAGTAGAAATCTCCAAGATGAAGAACGAACCACAATGGATGCTGGACTTCCGTTTGAAATCTTTAGAGCAATTTTATAAAATGCCTATGCCTCAATGGGGCGGAAACTTGAAAGACTTGAACTTTGATGACATTACGTACTATGTAAAGCCGTCCGAGAAGTCCGAAAAGTCTTGGGATGAAGTGCCGCCTGAGATTAAGGCTACGTTTGATAAACTTGGAATTCCTGAAGCAGAGCAAAAATATCTCGCAGGAGTTTCTGCACAATACGAATCAGAAGTGGTATACCACAACATGAAAGAAGACCTTACTGACTTAGGGATTCTGTTTACAGATACTGATACAGCGCTAAAAGAGCACGAAGAAATTTTCAGAGAGTATTTTGGAACGATTATTCCTCCTTCTGACAACAAGTTTGCTGCTCTTAACTCGGCTGTATGGTCCGGTGGTTCTTTCATTTATGTGCCAAAAGGCGTAAAATGTGATACTCCATTGCAGGCGTACTTCCGAATTAACTCTGAGAACATGGGTCAATTCGAGCGTACCCTGATCATCGCTGACGAAGACAGCTCCGTTCACTATGTAGAAGGATGTACAGCACCAGTGTACTCAACGAACTCTCTGCACAGTGCGGTTGTTGAGATCATTGTTAAAAAGAACGCTTATGCTCGTTATACAACCATTCAAAACTGGGCGAATAACATTTATAACCTTGTAACAAAACGTGCCGTTGCAGAAGAAAATGCAACAATGGAATGGGTAGATGGAAACATCGGTTCACGCCTGACCATGAAGTATCCGGCCGTTGTTATGAAGGGACGCGGGGCGAAAGGAACTATCCTTTCCATCGCGATTGCAGGGAAAGGACAGCATCAGGATGCTGGAGCGAAGGTTCTTCACTTAGCGCCTGATTGTTCATCTACTATCGTTTCGAAGTCAATTTCCAAGCATGGCGGTAAAGTTACGTACCGCGGTATTTCTCACTTTGGACGCCGTTCTGAAGGATCCAAATCCAATATCAAATGTGATACATTGATTATGGATAACCAATCCACTTCAGATACGATTCCTTACAACGAAATTCTGAACAACAATATTACTCTTGAGCATGAAGCTACGGTTTCAAAAGTGTCAGAGGATCAATTGTTCTACCTCATGAGCCGTGGTATTTCTGAGCAGGAAGCAACAGAAATGATCGTAATGGGCTTCATCGAGCCATTTACAAAAGAACTTCCAATGGAATATGCGGTTGAAATGAACCGTCTGATTAAATTCGAGATGGAAGGTTCTATCGGATAAAGTCTGAAAAGCCTTGGTATATAAGGAATATACCAAGGCTTTTTTATGTGAAAATTAGAGTCGTGCCAGTTTCGTGCCAACTCAAAATCTTTTGTTCAGTACACTGAAGATAATTAAATAATTGTCGCTTCCGAAAGAGGTATTGAATTAGAAAAGACAATCAATAGGATAAATTTAAAAACCCTTGTCATAATAAGGAATTATGGTAAGAGTACCGTTTGGATCTTTAAGATCAGCATAAATTTACGTATGATGACACTCGGCCAATCGGACTTTAATATTCAATATATAGATCCTGGCTCTAACACAGTGCGAAGCTATTATCCTGATTTCTAAATTGAAAAAAATGATGGGAAATTGTTGATTGTTGAGGTTAAGGGTGACAATAAAATTGATGATCCAATTGTACGTGCAAAAGAAAAAGCAGCATATGAAATTGCAAGTGCAAGTGAAATGGAATATCGAATAATTTCTGGGAGTCGGGTTATTAACGGTAACTCATCATCAATTTTTGATAAAATTTAATATGTTCAAGATAGAAGGTTCAGTAAAATATGTAGTTAAAAAAAGGTTAAAAAATTTGACCATCAAATTGACCACTTTTTGACCGTCTGAATTTTTTAACTGTAATATATTTTAATACTCAATTACTTTTAAAAGTATTGATTTGATGCGGTTTTAGTCAATTATCAATTGTAGAAAAACACATAGGATATATTCCGCACACAAGTTCACCCTTGGGAACGTGAACAATATATGAGCATGTATTAAGACTAAAATCCCTTGATACCATTGGTATCAAGGGATTTTTGTTTTGTGAGTAAAATTTAATTTAAGATTTTCACCCACAAAACACCCACAATAAAGTCAAAAAAATTATTCAGAACGCGTTTCATTTGGTCCTCGAAGAATCGGCGGTTTAGTATAAAAATTTATTGTTATTTAGCCGTAAATAACCTAAGCAGCAATACAGATTCAAGAAGCAAAGTCTCAAATTGATGCAGGTGAAATACGACCATTAGTGAACGTGGGCAGCAAAGTTGTTGAAGAATATAAGGACATACCTTTTGCTAAGGACAAATGGTCAGATGTTTCTTTCGATGTTTATACCGGCCTGATTGCACCGAAGGATCTACTTGAAGATGTTCTTACTATTCTACACGGCCTTCAAAAAAAAACATGGAAGAAGTCCAGCTGTGAATGAATGTCATCATGATTTTTGAAGATTTTTCCCTTTTACGGGTGAAAGTGTCCGTTCCATCCAGCCCATTAGAATGTCTGCTAATATTGCCATCAAAGCTGTTGGAATAGCACCTGCTAAAATAATGGCTGTTCCGTTTGTGGCATTTGTTCCCCTTACGATAATATCACCTAATCCGCCGGCACCGATAAATGTACCAATGGTAGCTATTCCGATCGCAATAACGAGCGCTGTCCGAAGTCCGGCCATTATTACAGAAACTGCAAGTGGGAGCTCAACCATTCGCAAGATTTGCACTTTCGTCATGCCCATTGCTCTTCCAGATTCCAGTAAAGTTTTGTCCACACTGCAAATTCCGGTATACGTATTTTTAATGATAGGAAGCAGTGAATAGAGAAAAAGAGCCATAACGACCGTATTCGTTCCTAACCCCATAACCAGCATGAGCACAGAAAGCATAGCTAATGCCGGAATGGTTTGAATGATATTTGTCAGTGAGATCACCCATTGGCTTAATTTGGCATAACGGGCAATCAAGATGCCTAATGGAATCGCAATAATTGCCGCAAATAATACCCCATATGCTGACATTAGAAAATGGCGGTAGAATTCGGTCCACACGTAGTCAAAGTTTTGGTTATAATACAGCCACAAATCTTTTATTGTTCCCATCCTGCCAACACCTCCTTATCTTGTTACTCAAAGTAGTGATGCTCTTGTAAAAATTCTTTCGCGACTGTAGCCGGCTCTTTCATTTTTCCATCACCTTCATAATTGAGCTCCTGCATTTTTTCAGTGTCGATCTTTCCTTGAAGTTTTTGTAAAATCTTTTTGATTTCTGGATGTTTTTGCAACACTTCATTCCGAGCAACCGGGGAAGCATCATACGGTGGGAAAAATTTCTTATCGTCCTTCAGCACTTTGAGGTTATAAGATTTCAAACGTCCATCCGTTGTATAGGCTAGAACAACATCCATCTTTCCGTTAGCTGCAGCTTTATAAACTAAACCTATTTGCATTGGAAACGTTTTTCCAAACTCCATATCATACGTATGGACAAATCCCTCGTAGCCGTCACCCTTCCTCTTTAACCAGGCATTATCTACTCCTAGCCGTAAATCCGGAGCGATCTTTTTTAAATCAGAGACCGTCTTCAGGTTTTCCTTATCTGCTAAATCCTTCCTCACTGTAAAAGCATAGGAATTTGCAAATCCATAGGAATCGAACCACGTTTGATGGTAGCGTTCTGAGAATTCCTTTTGAACGATCGATAATGCCTGTTTCGGATCCTTCACCGGCTCCATTCCAAGGGCCCCGACAAGGTCTGTCCCTGTGTATCGCGTCGCTGTAATGTCTACATCGCCATTCATCATCGCTTTATGCTGAACGATGGAGGAGCCGAGGTTATTGGCCATTTCTACTTTTAGATTCGTATCGTGTTCGATCATTTGACGGATTATATTCCCCATGATTTGGGATTCTGTAGTATTGAGCGTACCAATTACAATCGTATGATCAGAGGTCTTGCTCAAACCCGGCAAAGAACACCCGCTCATTACCAATACGAACAAAAGCATCATTGCAATGATCCCTTTTTGTTTTATTTTCATTTTCTGGTGTCCCCCTTCTAAGCCGTTTGATCCGCTTTTTTCATTCCTTTTGGTGTTACTGCGTATTCGAGCCGTCCTAATAGCAGATCTAAGAGAAGTGCCAATAATGTAACCGGTACTGCTCCGGCTATAATAAATTCCGGCTGGTATAAATTCAGGCCAGAGAAAATATAATCTCCCAGCCCGCCGGCGCCAATGAATGAGGCAAGTGTCGCCCAGCCAATTAGATAAACGGTAGATACACGGATCCCAGCCATAATAATGGGAATGGCAAGCGGGATTTCAACATAGAGGATTCGTTCCCATCCAGTCATCCCCATCCCATGCCCGGCTTCTAATAGGTTTTTGTCTAAACCTTTAACTCCGGTATAGGTATTTCGCAGGATAGGCAGGACTGAATAGAAAAATAAAGCAATGACTGCTGGGATTTTTCCAACACCAAGCAGAGGAATAAAAAACGCAAGGATAGCCAGGCTGGGCAGTGTCTGAATCACACCGACCAGGCCCATTACAAACCCGGCGATTCCAGGAATCCGGGTTAAACTTATACCTAGTGGGACAGCCACTAAAATGCCGAGAATCACAGCAGTGAGCGAAATATAAAAATGTTCCCATGTTTTAAAAAGGAGTTCTGTCCAATTACTGTTTAAAAAGCTGATTAGGGTTTCCATTCGTTTCTTCCCCCCTATTCCTGGCCTGCCGCGGCGAGGCCTTCCTCATTACCCCAGATTGAATCATAAACAATATCCACAAGACTGGCTCTTGTTACGATGCCTACAAGATGATTATTTTTATCCACGACAGGAGCATATTTTAAGCTTCTTTTTAAGATTTTATAAACGGTATCCCGCAGCAGCGTATCTGTTTCTACTTTATAAAACACGGTTTCCATGATTTCACCTACTGTGTCAGCTTTGTTGCGATTTTGTTCAATCATCTCCACATCAATATAGCCCTCGAGCTTATGCTGCTCATCGACAACCAGCAGTGAATCCACCCGTTTTTCCTTCATTAACGTAATCGCTTGAGAGAGTAATTTATGTGCAGTCACCGTTGCTGGATTAGTATTCATGATTTGCTCGACGGTCTGGATAGAAGGTCTCGCCTGGATTAAACGTTCTTTTCCGATAAATTCTTCCACAAAATCATTTGCAGGATTTCGTAAAATTTCATCAGGTGTTCCGATCTGAACAAACTCTCCGTCACGCATGATGACAATACGGTCTGCAATTTTTAATGCCTCATCCATGTCATGGGTAACAAAGACGATCGTTTTATTTAAAGTTTTTTGTAACTTCTTAAACTCTTCTTGAAGGGAATCACGTGTAATAGGATCTAATGCGCTAAAAGGCTCATCCATTAAAATGAGAGGAGGATCAGCTGCCAGCGCACGTAAAATCCCAACACGTTGCTGTTGTCCGCCACTTAATTCATGAGGGTAACGATTGAGGAAATCATCTGTCATATTTACAAGTTTCAGGAGCTCCATCGCACGTTCTCGTCGTTTACTTTCCGGCCATTTTAATAATTTGGGAACTAAAGCGATATTTTCCTGGATGGTCATATGAGGAAACAAGCCGATTTGTTGAATGACATAACCGATTTCTCGTCTTAATTGAACGTAATCTTTTTCAAGAATATTTTGCCCTTCAATAGAAATGGTTCCTTCTGAAGGTTCAATCAAGCGGTTAATCATCTTCATGGTTGTTGTTTTTCCACATCCGCTTGGGCCGATGAATACTATGAATTCTCCTCGTTCAATCTCGATGGATATGTCGTTAACTGCTTTTTTACTGCCTTTATACGCTTTAGAAACATGATCAAATTTCAGCAAAAGCAAGCACCTCCAATATATTTTTAAAGAAATGTAATCACACAATGATAACCCCGCCCAAACTTCTCACAATATAAGCTTAATAGAAAAGTTGTGTAATAGAAAGTTTATAAAAAGTTTATATAGTTTATAATATATGTAAAATATTTATTGTACAAAGTTTAAGATTCTATATGGTTACATTTCCTTTTAATTACGGCGATATCCTTTGGAATCCTAATTTTCTATTCGATCTTGAATATGGTACAGTGGGCAAAGAAATATGGTGATATTGAAAGGAAGGGTCCTTGTGGAAGAGAAACCCGTACAGAAAATCAATCAAGTAGAAGAGCAATTTATTGAAAAAATAGCTGATAATATGAACACCTATGGCGTTTCACCCACAGTAGGTCGGGTACTGGGCATTATCTATATGAATCGGAAACCAATGACGCTCGATGAACTTTCGGATGCAACGGGAATGAGTAAAACCCGTATGAGCCAGGTTGTTCGTGAAATGGTAGAGTTCAATATTGCGGAGAAGGTTTTTGAAAAAGGGGTTCGGAAGGATTTGTATAATGTTGAACAAGACTATTATCAAACTTTCATTTCTCTGTTTACTTCAAACTGGCGGAAAGTTATCAATAAAAACAAAATGTTTGAGAAGAAACTGAACAGGGAGCTCCTTGATTTACTGGAAAACGAAAAGATAGACAAAGAAAGTGAAGAAAAAATAAATGACCTGCTAAAGGAAACAAAAGAATGGTTGAATTATTATCAGTGGTTGAGCAACCTGGTTGAGTTCTTCGAAAGTGAAGAGATTTTTAAATACGTACCAAAACCTTGACACAACTCTTCTATCCTTATATTGACCATAAACAATGTACAAACAAGGGGAGGATACTATGAGAAATAACGTTATTATCACTACTGCCGTTACCGGAGCAGGAGAGACAACGAAGAAAAGTTCTTATGTCCCGGTGACTCCTAAAGAAATCGCCGAATCTGCCATCGAATCCGCAAAAGCGGGAGCCGCAATCGCCCACATTCACGTCCGCGATCCAAAAACAGGAGCACTTAGTCATGATTCCTCATTATTTGCTGAAGTGGTTGAACGCGTGCGGGACTCGGACACAGATGTCATTTTAAATTTAACAGCCGGCGGCGGAGGGGATTGGATACCCAGCAGAGAAAATCCGGCTGTTGGCGGACCAGGAACCGATATTCAAACTCCTGAAGAGCGACATGATCCGGTCGGGCAGCTGTTGCCGGAAATCTGTACACTGGATTGCGGGAGCTTGAATTTTGGAGACCAGCTGTATATAAGCCCGACTGATTGGCTTCGTAAACAGGCTAAACTCATTCAGCAATGCGGCGTTAAGCCGGAGTTAGAATGCTTTGATACGGGTCATCTATTGTTTGCGAAACAATTGGTGAATGAAGGGCTAATTGACGGAGATCCTATGTTTCAATTTTGCTTGGGTATTCCATGGGGAGCGGATTGCGATGCGGAAACCATGTTGTATATGAGAGAAAAACTTCCTGAAAATTCCCACTGGTCAGCATTTGGAATCGGAAGGCATCAAATACCTGCTGCCGTTCAATCGATGCTTCTTGGCGGAAACATTCGTGTCGGGTTAGAGGATAATTTGTACTTAGAAAAAGGAACGTTGGCTACAAATGCACAGCTCGTTGATAAAACAGTAACCATTATTGAAAATATAGGTGTTCGTCCAATGACACCAAAAGAGGCAAGACAACATCTTGGCTTAAAAGATCCACAAGGGCAGGTGGAATAACGTGCAGTCATTAGTAAAAAACGTCACTGTTGTAGGGACTGGTGTTATTGGCAACGGTTGGATCAGCCGGTTTTTAGCTAATGGATACCATGTTACAGCGACTGATCCAGCACCAGGCGCTGAAGAAAAAATGAGACAAGCGGTAAAATCGGCATGGAGTTCCTTGGAAAAACAAGGACTGGCAGCTGGAGCGGCACCTGACCGCCTTCATTTCGAACCAAATCTTGAAAGGGCAGTTAGTAACGCGGATCTTATTCAAGAGAACGCACCCGAACGTGAAGAATTAAAACGCTCCCTATTAAAAATGATATCCCATGCGGCTAAACCAAATGCCATCATCGCATCGAGTACTTCCGGTTATATGCCCAGTATCCTTCAAAAGGATTGCCTTCATCCAGAAAGAGTCATTGTCGCTCATCCCTTTAATCCCGTGTATCTCATGCCGCTCGTAGAATTAGTCGGTGGACAACAAACGAGTTCAGAGGTTATGGTTCGGGCACAGTCCTTTTACCATTCAGTACGGATGAAGGCACTGATCGTGTCCCGTGAAATCGATGGTCACATTGCCGACCGTTTAATGGAAGCCATTTGGCGTGAAGCTCTCCATCTTGTTAATGATGGAGTGGCTACGACAGAGGAAGTGGATGCGGCCATAGTCTATGGGCCTGGCTTGCGGTGGGCTTTAATGGGTCCGTTTCTCACTCTTCATATGGCAGGGGGAAAACAAGGAATGAGACATATGCTTGAGCAGTTTGGCCCTGCGTTAAAACTTCCATGGACACATCTTGTTGCACCCGAATTAACGGAAGAACTTGCCCAGCGAGTCATTGAGGGTTGTGAAAAACAAACGGATGGGATGGACATGAGCATTCTCGAAAAACGCCGTGATGACTTTCTAATTGAATTAACAGATCTGCTCGAAAAATATTGGCCCTCTGCTAATCTGAACGGAAAACTGTAAGTAGGTCTTATATGAAGGAGACTCTATTATGGATAACATCAATAAACCGCTTTTAAAGGAAAAGGTACAAAAAGAGTGGGTTGACTACAATGCCCATATGAATGATGCGGCCTATGCTCTTGTATTCAGCAGAGCCGTGGACCGATTAATGGAAGACATAGGGTTAAATGAAACCTTCAGGGAGCATGAGAAGTACTCCATCTATACGCTTGAAACCCATCTCTGCTATTTAGCTGAAGTGCGTGAGAGAGAGCCGATTGATGTGTTTGTACAGTGGTTGGATTATGATTCAAAACGTCTCCATGTTTTTTTTGAGATGAAAGATCAAAAAGGAAAGCGGCTGGCCACCAGTGAACAAATGCTGATGGGAATGAACATGGAAAGTAGGCGACCCGCTCCTTTTCCTTTGCCGATTAAAGATCAAATCCAAAAAATTGCCAATGAATGCCAGACCATTAAACCTCAAGAGGCAGGTCGAAGAATAGCGATCAAAAGGGGGATCGGGAATGGTTAAAGCGGTGGATGCTAAACTGCTGGGGAGTTGCTTTAATAAAAATTACTAAGTCGTCCTAGTTCACTTCAAACAACCAAGTTTAACAAAAAAATTGGTAAGACGAACAAACTTGTGTCAAAGCGATATCTACTTTGACACATGTAATGTTTAATTGTCGTCCTGGCAAAATGTACCTGTAGATTTCCAATGACCATTTTTACATACGTTCCAACGATCACCAATACAAGTTCTGTCGCCGCAGCTGTGGAGCTTTGCTGTTAAGCCAATGCTCTTGGACCGTTTCTATATTTTTTTACAAAAACACATTTTAAGTGACGGTCCGTTTTTATACCATAAATGGTTGCATTTTTAGTTTCACAAATTATTGTTCATCAATGTTATCTTCATTGTCTCCATTAATATAAGGGTTGTCCGTGGTCGCGAAACGTGCTGATTGAAGACTTGTTTCAGGATCTAGGCCGAATAATCCATCTAATGATTGCTTATCATCTTTCTCTTCATTGGGAAATAGGGGTTCCGTATTTTTTCTTTTCAACTTAATCACTCCACCCAATTGTTTTCTGTGTTGTTTTATGTAAAACATATCATTCCCAGATTTTCATGAATAATAAAACCCGCTTTCAAATTATCATTTGAGAGCGGATTTTTGACTTTTAGGATCTTTGTAAGGATAGGGTACTATCTGATTCACTGTGCTCCAACGAAGCATCGTTTGAATTCATGGTTGGTTGTAATAGGTAAGGAGTTCATAAGGCTTCACGTTTCACAATCGTTTGTATAAATCCAGTTTGAGTGGCCGCCTTCCATTGTGGATAAACAATTGCTTTCACTTGCTATACTTCTTTTTTACAAGGCGGAGTTTAGGCAAAGGTATCTATGGTCTTATTGTTCTTGCTGTTATCCATCATTTCCATAAGCCCTGTTATCTCAAATAGTCGGCGGACGCGATTCGTCATGCCTTTTAGCATTAACGTACTGTTGTTCCTGATCGTTGAACTAATCACTCCAGCGAAAACTCCTAATCCAACACTATCTATGAAATCAATTTGCTCAACATCAATAATTATTAAGGAAAGAAAAAGTTTCAAAATAATTGATTGATGGATTAAGATCTTCGGAAAAATATAGCCGGTTACATGTTTTTGATTCGGGTCATTCAGCCAAAAGAAGCAGGTCCAGCTTCGGACTGTTTCTTTTTAAATTTTTTTATTATCGATTACTTACGATCATCCATAGCCGAATTGATATAAGTTTCCAAAATTCCTTTGCTATTACTTGGTAGCCACTTAAACTCAATGATTATCTTGGGGAGAAGGAGATGTCCTTCTATGATGTGAACGAGACTAGTTGCTTGTACTGTTGAGTTAACAAAGGCATGGAAATGTTAAGACATGCCTCTTGTTACGTATAAAATTTTCAGTATAATGAGGCCACGTTGTGTCATCAGCTTTTGTGTATGTCCATTGAGGCAAGCTGAAACTCGTTTTCATATTGGGCTAGTGTGAACGTGAACGGGTAATTAAAGTATAAATAACTTCCGATTATGATAAAAGCAAGAAAAGCAGCCGTTTGGCTGCTTAAAGATTTAGGATGGTTTGACGTTCAATCACACGCTGTTTTTGTTCATTTTTAATATTAGCTTGAGCTGCTGCTAGGCGAGCAAGAGGCACTCGATATGGTGAGCAGCTTACGTAATCTAATCCTGCATCATGGAAGAATTGGATCGAGCTTTTTTCTCCTCCATGTTCTCCGCAAATTCCTGTTTTTAACCCTGGCTTTGTTTCTCTACCGAGTTTTACGCCAATTTCTACAAGTTTCCCTACGCCTTCTTGGTCAAGAGAGGCGAATGGGTTTTTTGGTAGAATTTTGTTGTCAATATAGGCCTGAAGGAACTTACCCTCTGCGTCATCGCGACTATATCCAAAAGTAGTTTGAGTTAAATCATTTGTTCCAAAGGAAAAAAAGTCTGCCTCCTGAGCAATTTGGTCAGCTGTTAAGGCCGCTCGTGGTACTTCAACCATCGTACCTATGAGGTAATTGTATTCCTGTCCTGTTTCTTCCTGAACTTGCAGCCCCGCATTAATGACCAATCGACGCATTTCTTTTAACTCATTAACATGACCAACCAAAGGAATCATTATTTCTGGTTTTACGTCGATTCCTTTTTTCATGACTGCAGTGATTGCATAAAAGATTGCTTTTGCCTGCATTACATAAATTTCGGGGTAAATCATGCCCATTCTGCAGCCACGGTGCCCTAACATAGGATTAAATTCATCTAATTGACGTACTTTTCTCAGAAGATGTTCCTTCTCCTTTAAATCTTTAGAATTTATGTCTGTCATCTGAAGCTTTGTCACTTCAACAAGCAGTTCTTCCTTATCCGGCAAGAACTCGTGAAGAGGGGGATCTAATAAACGAATCGTTACAGGGGACCCTCCCATCGCTTCAAAAATTCCTTCAAAATCATTTTGTTGCATTGGTAATAGCTTATGAAGAGCCTCTTCACGCTCCTCGTATGTTTCAGCCAGAATCATATCCTGAACAATAGGGATTCGATTTATGTCCATAAACATATGTTCTGTACGGCACAATCCAATTCCACCTGCACCAAATTCAACCGCTTTTTTGGCATCCTCGGGATTGTCAGCATTTGCTCTTACACCAAGTTTTCGTTCCTCATCGGCCCAAGTAAGCAACACTTGGAACTGGTCCGAAAGCTGTGGATCGATCATTGGGATCTCACCTAACATGATTTCACCCGTTGAACCATCAATCGTAATCATATCGCCTTGGTTAACCGTCGTAGTTCCTACTTTAAAAAGCTTTGATTTTAAATCAATTTTTAATGATTCACAGCCACATATACAAGCTTTTCCCATACCCCTTGCAACAACGGCTGCATGGCTAGTCATTCCTCCACGGCTTGTGATAACGGCTTGAGCAGCAACAATTCCATGAATATCATCAGGTGTAGTTTCTGAGCGAACAAGAATGATTTTTTTGCCATCTTTCGCTAATCTCTCTGCTTCATCCGCATCAAATACGACTTCCCCTGTTGCTGCCCCAGGAGAGGCAGGTAGCCCTTTAGCAATCTGTTTTCTTTCATAGGAATTATCAATTCGACGATGGAGTAGCTGATTAAGCTGGTCGGGATCTACACGTAAAATGGCTTCTTTCTTATTAATAATTTGTTCTTCTACTAATTCAACGGCTATTCGAATGGCCGCTTGAGCTGTTCTTTTACCTGTCCGCGTCTGAAGAATAAATAGCTCACCTCGCTCTACCGTGAACTCAATGTCCTGCATGTCTTGATAGTGCTTTTCAAGCAGTTGACAAGTATCAATAAACTGCTGATAAACTTCGGGCATTTCATATTGAAGCGTCGCAATGGGTTGAGGTGTACGAATTCCAGCAACAACATCCTCTCCCTGTGCATTGATCAAATATTCACCATAAAGCTTAGCTTCTCCTGTAGACGGGTTACGTGTAAAGGCAACGCCAGTACCAGAATCGTTACTCATATTTCCAAAAACCATACTTTGAATATTTACTGCTGTACCAAGGTGAGCAGGAATTTTTTGAAGACGGCGGTATACAATCGCACGTTGATTATTCCAGGAATCAAAAACGGCACTGATGGAAAGGAATAATTGTTCCTTTGGATCCTCTGGAAAAGTTCTTCTCGCATGCTTCATAACAATTTCTTTATATCCTTTAATCACTTCTCGCCAATCTTCTTCAGTCATTTCGGGATCTGAAGTATATCCCTTTTTTTCTCTCGTTTCCTCTAAAAGTTGCTCAAAATAATAACTGTCCACATCGAGGACAACATCACTAAACATTTGAATGAACCTACGGTAGGAGTCATAGGCAAAACGCGGATTTTCTGTAAGCTTGGCCAATCCTTCCACAGTGTCATCATTCATACCAAGGTTTAATACGGTATCCATCATTCCGGGCATGGAGTGTACAGCACCAGAACGTACAGAAACAAGAAGGGGGTTCGATGGGTCTCCAAGTTTTTTACCTGTTTTTTCTTCAAGTTTACCAAGAGCTTCTAATACCTGAAATTTGACCTCTGTAGAAATCGATTTTCCGTCCTCATAATATAAATTACAGGCCTCAGTGGAAAGGGTAAAACCATAAGGGACAGGTAACCCGATTTTTGTCATTTCTGCCAGGTTTGCTCCCTTACCTCCTAATAGGTCCTTTTTTTTGCTGTTTCCCTCGTCAAACATATATACAAATTTAGTCATCATATCAGCAAATACCTCTCTTGTTTTAATATGGCTAATATTGAATCAGCGGTCTCTTCAACCGCTTTATTTGAGACATTAATAACTGGACAGCCGATGCGTTTCATGATTTTCTCAGCATAATCTAATTCCTCAAGAATCCGATCTAAATTTGCATAATTTGCTTGAGTTGCTAACCCTAAATTCTTTAATCGTTCCTTTCTGATTTCATTCAGTTTATCTGGTGTAATGACTAAACCCACGCATTTGTTTCTTGGAATATCAAAAAGCTCGTCAGGAGGTGTTATTTCAGGGACTAAAGGTACATTGGCCACCTTATACTTCTTATTAGCTAAATACATAGAAAGGGGGGTCTTTGATGTTCTAGAAACCCCAATTAATACAATATCTGCCCGTGTAATCCCTTGTACCTCTTGTCCATCATCATATTTTACGGCGAACTCAATCGCTTCAACTCTTCGGAAATAGTTATCATCCAATTTCCTCATTAATCTAGGTTCGCCTTTAGGTTCTTTATTAAATTTTTGACTAAATGCTGTCATAAGCGGATTCATTAAATCAACTGCGACAATCCCTTCTTCACGTGCCTTTCGATCGAGATATTCCTTTAAAGATGGAATGACAATCGTGTAGGCAATGATGCAATTACTATACTTCGATACAGCAATGACATTATTAAGATCTTTGTTATCCTCTACATAGGAAAAATTTTGGATTTCAATATCTTTCCCATTAAATTGAGACGCAACTGCTTTTACCATCAACTCAGCTGTTTCTCCAACCGAGTCAGAAACGACATAGACAAATTTTTTCTTATTCACATCCGAATCTCCTATTCTTGCATTTTAATGTCATCACTTCAGCAATTCTTATGTAATCGTCGTTTGGTAATCCATAAGAAGATCATCTTACATGTACTCCATTCACTTACACCAAATAGTGAATCTATTTAACAATTAATTAGAATTTTTGCTATAGAAATAAGCTTCACTATTGTGTTTGAAACAGTCAATGCTCTCGTCCCAATAGATAAGGAAGGTAAAACATTAAACTTGTAATAACTACCTACCAGTGATATTGCTAAATGAAATACAAATCCACTTTTTCATCCTTTGATTAAATTATGTTATACTATTTATCTTATTAAAATGTATATGTGTTATACTATTTTATTTAAATAGTATACTATCATTAAATATAATGAGATACAATCCCTTTTCGAGGTATCTCGTAAAAAAGTTCAAAAAACAGGTAAGTCCCTCAGGTTTTCCGCAGTAAAGAACTAAATCAGTTGTCTACTTCATGTTCGCTATAGATTCAGCCAAACAATGAAACCTATTGGTGCAGCTGCTGACCTTAGTTTCAGTGATTCCCGATTTGATACTGTAATCGACTATACCAATCAAACAATTAAAATCAATGATGACAAAGCTGTTGAAAAAGATCTGACTAATGCTCTTTTAGTTACTGAAAAAGCAGTCAAAAATAAAAACCAAAAGGGTTTGTTAATAGCCCATCGTATCTTTTACGATCTAGCTATTTTATACAACGACTATGATGAGTTTGGGTATATAAAATATGGTAATGGATATTCTGAAAAAGCAGCTGAGGAGTATTTAAAAAAGTAATAAAGTTGGTACTTTGGAGCGATTCCAACCCGCATAAATTAAATTGTTTATTTGTACCCATACGTAAACAGTTGTGTTTTTATTATGGGTAAAATACTTTTTAATTTACTGGTACAGCTTCATTTGCAGGGTGGGAAGTGGCAATCCCTTAATTAGAGGGGGTGTCGCTGATGGTTATTGTTACTGATAAACTAATGCTCATGATTTTTTTCGCATCACTGAACGTTGTAGTATTAATCAACACAAAAAGTAACCCACCCTGCACGGCCAATGTAGGTATAGGTTACTTTTTTGTTGCCTTATTTACTTAGCCACTGCAATTCTTGCAGAATAGCTGTGCTTAGGAGTATCAGTTAGTGGCCGATGCCCGGTACTGACCGGGCATAAAGTGAATTGGCTGTGACTGGGGCTGCCCCTGCTGTCCAGGCACAAAATGTATAGGATGGGACTGATGCTGTCCCTGGTGCCCAGGTGTCCAATGTACTGGATGAGTGTGCAAACCATGTTGTACAGGTGTCCAATGTGCCGGATGGGTGTGAGGATGAGGTACATGGTGTCCATGTGACCAATGGATATGATGGGGATGATGAACATGATGGGGATGATGTCCATGCGGCCATTGAGCGTGCTGGGTGTGTGGCATGTGATGCTGACTATGCTGGCTGCTATGCTGACTATGTTGTTGTTGCACCATCACTCCTCCTGGAATCCATGCGCCAGGCTGCTGGTGTCGATTAACCAATCAAAAACCTCCCTTCATTCAATTTGAAATAGAAGGACTTCTCTATCAGTTTATAAACGTATAGAAAAACTGTTCTGATGATAATGCCTAAATCATATGTAAAAATCAACAAAAACAACATTTTTATTATTATATTATAGTCTCTAAATCTCGATTTGTTGCCGCAATCAAACGTACATCAAAAGTATTACTTCAGTTCTGCCGACTCTGACTAACTCTTTTTGCTGCAGAACCCTCAACAGCTTAGCCTGGAGATGGTATATCATATCACCAAATTCATCTAGGAAAATGGCGTTTTTTTGAATGTGTGAGAACTAATAAAACTTAAATAATCATGTTGTATGATCAAATATTTTACAATCGTATATGCTTGCATATACGATTATGTGTACATTTGTATTTTGTCGAATAAACCAATAAAAGTTAGTAAAAAGGAGATTGGCTGTCTTTTTCCTCCTTTGTTCTTCCCAGTTATGCTCCATCATTGAATATTGAGGAATTCGTAGGATTTTAAATATGTACCGAGTACTGGATGTGTTCAACAAAAGGGCAAAGATCCGTTCCGTTAGCTCCCATTGGGTGGCGTAACAAGGAATTTTATTTATAAGTAATTGGAACATTAGATTTGGTTTAGTTGAAGAGATATTTTTTCCTACAGGTTTGTCCTGTAGCAGCAAAAACTAGAGGACCGGATCATTATTATTGACCGTTGCTTAAATTAGTTTCATAAGACTAGAAGAAGTTTATCGTAGTATGGAGAGATTTTCTTCGAATAAGAAAAGTGTGTGCTAAAGCTATATATAGCTGTACTTTTACCAACAAGAATAGTGTATACTTAGAGCGTATGTTCGCTTTTTGTGCATATCATTCAAATAATATAGTAAATCGTTAATTGGAGTGTTTATGATGTTAAGTATTGAAGGAGAAAAGGTTAGAGGGTTCTTATATGACTCGCTAGTAACTGCGAAGAGTGATTTAGGGAAAAATGAAACTATAGTTACAGAGGATCATGTATTATTCTTTATTATTAATAATAGAGACTATAATAAAGTCAGTAATGCTGGTTATGTAAAAGTATCTAATTAAAACCCTGCCAAAATGGGGTCTTCAAGTTGATTTTAAGGCTGATATGGTATGGTAAATTAAAATGCAGTTACATAAGCAGGGTGGCGGTGGCATCCCCGAAAGAAGGGGGGTGTAACCGATGATGACTACTTACGAAGCTTTAACACTCATGATAGCATTCGCAACCTTAATCGTAATAATCATCTCAAACACAAAAAAGTAACCACCCTGTCTGGCCAGACGAATTAATGGGTGATTACTTTTTCTTCTCATGTTCGATTCGAGCCGCCGCACTTCTTGCGGGTAGCTGTAGAACTCTGATGTTCCCGCATCAGGGTTCTTTTTATATTATGCCTTCTCTAATCTAATTATATAATTTGTTTTTATCTTTTACAAGTAAAGGAATTAGCTAGGATTGGGCTCTTTTTATTGTTCTTCAATTTTATAAAAAGGAGCCTTGGTGTAAGTGTTGAATTTCTTTTGACCATTCGAAATGGTGACTCGACTTGGGGAGCGTATTTCTATTATGGAGATGCACCCTACGAAGATTTAGATATTGCAACCTTTTTAGGCCTGAGTAAGGAATATGAGCACTGATATTAAATACAACCTAGTGTGAATTTTTCAGATCTTTTTGTTTATTAAATTTAGCATTGAAAAAGCGATGGTTAGAATGATATTGGAAAATAAATTAAGGCTGCACAATGAGACCTACGGATAAAGTTAAGTCTTCTTAATCAATAGTGGCTTTTTATGAGATAAATACAGTTCCCCGTTCAGTTTTAACTGCGAAAAAATCTATTTAACACTATATAGGAATTTGTCAAATAAACAAAAAAACACTCCCTTTTTCTATGGAAGTGCTTTAACAAAACTGGTGCTTTACCTAATGCAATTTGTCAAAAATCACATACACTGAAGAGGATTAGCGAAACCTTGAAGGAGGACACAATGAATAATCATAATTTGATAACAAACTACGTTGATAACCCACAACAGGGGCTGGGGATGATCCTTCCACGGGAATTTCCGTATTGGGGTACGGCGCCATCAACAGGATACGTACTTACAACACAGCAATTACAACTGATTCAGCAACTTGTTGATTCCGGGACGCAGTCTCATCATAGTACAGGGTCTAACCCTGGTCACCATCCACCCGGACATTATAAAGGATATTACTATGGTTATCCTGCAAACTATGGTTGCTACCCCGTTAATTGTGGATGTCCGTGGTATGGATGGATTTAATATAACCCGTGGGAAAAGGGGTCAACATGGACAGACAGATTATTGATCATCCTCAAATATCTATGGTACCGTATGTGAAGACAGCATCATGTTTTCTTACATACCGGGAAAAGTAAAATTAAATGGGTCCCATGCTTTTTCTTTTACATTTTACTTATAACAATGGAGAAAGCAGCCGAGCTCCCTGCTGGATTATCCGTTGTGAAAGACAGCGCTGCTGTAAATCTTCCATGGTCAACTGCAACGAATCACTAAGATCAAGCTCGAATTGCTCTGTGAGATCCCGTGCTACATCGATACTGTAAACGATTTCACACACCTATCGGATAAAGTCTGAAAAGGGGCGGTCCAAGAAGTCTGTAAGCTGNNTTTCATTGAAGATTTTTCAAGCCGAAAAGGGGCTGCCTGAAGGTCAATTTTCGACTTTCTGGACAGCCCCTTTTTTATTCGAATTCGGAGTATGATTGCTCTCTAGTTTGTTTTATATTTCGAATTAAATCCAAGAAAGAGATTTATCTGGTATTAAGTAGAATTTTATAATTATGAATCATGGAACAATTTCAAAAACAGTGCCTTGGTTAAAATCAGTCACTTTCATAGAGCCATAAACCCCTAAATATAGTCTGGTTTGATCCAGATTCGTTCCCAGATTAACAAAATAAGCTGATTGAGACCCAAAATTATAATCGGTTTTAATAACACTAAAATCATTTAGTTTACAATCTGTTCTTACCCTGGTATAAGCTAAAACCCCTCTAACCGGAGATTGAGATTCTTCTGCCCGGGCAAGATCGGTAAACACAACGCTTCCCATTAAATCGGGGATTCCATTCCCCATATATGCTTGCACTCCTGTAAGTGCAGTTCCTCCAAACTTATCGGGTCGGGGATCTTTATGAAAATAACAAGTTAAGGGCTGAAGACGCCTCACTGAAGTTTTTACTGCTTCATTGTAATAAGCCATTGTTTTCTCATCCAAAGTCGGATTTGCAGAACAGCCCCTTATCATCGAAGCAGGAAAAGCACCTTCCCACCCTCGCCAGCCAAAGTTAATAAATCCTTCTTGGTCAGGTTCAGAATTCATTAAAGAAGCTTGAATAAGCTGAGTAACCGGGATTGGTTTATAATCAACGAATGAAAAAATGGACTCTGCCAAATCCTGTCCGACATTTCCTGCATATTTGATATACTGATTATTAAACCTTTGAAATGAGATGCCTGGTATATTGCGAACCCCTTTGGCAATTACCGTAAGCGTTTCCTGAATAGGTGCGGGAAGTTCATTAAAACGTGTGACTACAGGTGGATTATAGGTAAATGTATTCTTAACTACATCAATTTCAATTATTTTACCGGCGATTTCCATATCATCCTGGCTTAAATTAAATGGATCATTGCCTGATCCACCATCTCCGGTTGTTAAAACAAGTTTTCCTGTTTCAGGTGAAAAGTTTAAGCTATTGACACCATTATGATTAAAAAATGGTCTTCTTAAGTTAAGTAATGTCCTTCGTTTTTGAGGTTGACCATTCGATTGTAAAATCCATTCTTCAACGGTATCAATATGATCATATTGAGTTTCTCTATTTATCCATCTTAGGTTTAAAGTTCTGGGATCACACGGGTTAGGTATAAAAGGTTCAGGAAGAGCACCTGGACCTTGTGTTCCAGCAACTGAATAATGAAGATAAAACAGACCGTTATAATAAAATTCTGGATGAAACGCTAGCCCTAGCAATCCCCGTTCATCATATCCACTACCAGAAACACCTAGTTCAGAATCACCTAGTTTTATGATTCGCGGGCGAATATCTAAAAAAGTCCTTAAACTTGAGTTTCCTATGTAAAAGATCTCTCCTACCTGGGTTGCAATAAATAATCTTTCAATTGAGTCACCCGGAAGTATAGTTGTTTTCAAAACAGTGGGTAAATTTACCTTACTTACAATGGGCCGTAAACTAACCTTAACTTTAATCAACTAACTACACTCCTTCTTATTCTTTTCTTTTATAAGAATATGATTAGAATGTTCTATTAGTACAAAATTAGCGCCGGTGAATCTGAAAAAGCATTGCACCATTTTCCGCACCAGCGTACTTAAACTAAAGGGTTCTTTAATTTAAGATTCAGCTGCCTTTAGATGGTATGTCAGCGGTATAAGAATAGATGTTTTTGGAAAACACGCACAGCAACTAAAAAAAGCAAAGGGTGATCTAAAAACCGCCATCCAAAGTTATAACTTGGGTGATGGATTTATAGATTACGTGAATCAAAGAGACGGTCATTACACCAAGGAACTTGCCATAAATTTAATTGTGTAAATAAGGATTGGAGTTATACGTTTTTAATTTGTTACATAGATATATTCAGATGTATTTCAAGTAAGAGGAGGGGTTCTGTGCACGAGCATGATATTGAACAAATAGAATGGAATGAAAGAGTTCTTCATCGACATCAATATGCCACGGAAACGACGATAAATAATGGACATTCGCACAACGTACAGGGAACAACAACACCAGTAAATAACACCATTACTCATGTTCATTACTATGAGGGAAAAACCACTTTTGCAAATGGGCATGTTCATGGATTTTCAGGAGAGACGGGACCTGCTGTCCATCTGGGCGATGGGACACATTATCATGAGTTTTCTGGAACAACCACCTTTAATAACGGACACGTACATTATTACTCGGGAAGGACAGGAAGGAACATAAGCCCTTAAGTTGCAAAATCACTGAGTGTTGAAATGTACTTTGAGTAGTTCTGTTCAACGTATTGTAGTGCTCGCAGGAAAAGATGACGGCATCCCCAATTTCGTGTTTCTCGGATTTCTATCATAATAGCCAAGATAATGGTTTCAAATGTTAAACGGACAGTATTTATTTCTTCCGCTCTAACACGTCATGTTCAAGCTTTACGAGCAATTAAACTGCCAAAAGGTAATAACGCTTTCTACAACGAAATATTGACCTTTTAAAATAGCTGCTGCCATATAATTTATTTTGCCTGATTGTATCGTTGCTCCATTTCTCTCCAATTCACGATTTGGATTGCAGGTAGTAGGCATGTTCCCGAACAACTAGAACAAGCAACGGAATAACATCCCATTGAGTCAGATTCTGATGCTTTTCAGCAGTAGGCATAAAAAATCGTGAGGCGTATACCTCACGATTTTTTTAAGCTCCGCTTTCCTTTGGATCACTCTTTGATTTACTACCCTTTTTAGAACGATATTCTTTTCCTTTGTTATCATTCCCACTCACAAACTCACTGCTAAATTCTTGATTGTATTGTGCTTGTGGTGAACCTTGGTTTTGGCTTCCTTTGCTGCCATTGCGACTTGTCATTGCATTCCCTCCTTTATTCAAAAACTTCCTTCTTAGTATTGCTTATACGTTGCCTTTTACTCTTTGTTCATTATGAAGTAGAAAATTATATTGCTTGTTATTGGAGCCGGGATGGCTGATGCTCCTATCCCTTGAATGGCTCAAAAGATAATCCGTTTACCATTTCTTTTACCTAATTTATTTACATGAGTATGATTTACATGAGTATGGTAGGGCGGAATTAAGGATGTCTTCCAACGATCATCCTCCTGCCGTGTTGTCCCTTCTCCTTTTTCAGGGACAGGATGGAACGTACCAGCAATGTTTCGAGCTGCTCATCCTTAATCTTTTTTCTGTCGAAATGCTGATGAATGCGTTTTTTTAGCACTTCTCTACTCATCGTTATTCTCCTTTCCTCTATGTTTTCTTTGGGTCCATTTTTTAAAGGGATAATACATCTTCTAACTATCTTCCAAATCAACTTTATGTTAGTATAAATTCACTCAAAACATTAATATAAATATGTTTTATTAGGTATTCTCGCGTGCCGATTTCGTGCCGATTGAGTTTGAAAAACTTGATACCGTTCTGAAAATGAAAAAGGGAAAAACGTTGTTTTATCAAGGTTTTTCCATCTCTTTAAAACATTTTGAAAACGGCAATTAATCAAATTCGAGATGGAAGGTTCTATCGGCTAATATAGCAAATCAAAAAGCGAACGCCACTATGGGTTCGCTTTTTTTTACATAATGAAATTTTGGGGAATAGAGAGAGTAACCATTCATAATGAGGAGAAGGACTATGATACTGATTGGAGTAACGGGCTGGGGGGACCACCAGTCTTTATATCCGGAAGGGACGAAATCCACTGAAAAATTAAAGCTGTACAGCGGCTTTTTTCCGGTTGTGGAAGTTGATTCCTCCTTCTATGCCATCCAGCCGTTAAAAAATTATCAAAAATGGATAAAGGACACACCGGACCGTTTTTCGTTTATCATTAAAGCCTACCAAGGAATGACGGGACATTCTCGTGGCAAGATTCCTTTTGAATCGACAAAAGAAATGTTTGATTTATTTAAAGCCTCCATCCAGCCTGTGATCGAGTCAGGTAAGATGAAGGCAGTGCTTTTTCAGTATCCGCCTTGGTTTGAATGCAATAAGGAAAGTGTACAGATGCTAAGGTTTACGAGGGAAATGATGGAGGGCATCCCGGTTGCTCTTGAATTTCGCCATCAATCATGGTTTATGCCTGAAATGAGAGAAAAGACGGTGGAGTTTATGAGAGAAGAACGCTGGATTCATACGATTTGTGATGAACCTCAAGCGGGCCAGGGATCGGTCCCTGCTGTAATCGAACCAACGTCTTCAGCGCTTACCATCATTCGAATGCATGGAAGGAATGTTCATGGCTGGAACAATCACGGCCAGGAAAACTGGAGAGAAGTTCGGTATTTATATCGGTACAATGATAAAGAACTTGCTGAATGGAAGCAGCATGTTGAAAAATTGAGTGAACAGTCTAAGGAGATCGTCATATTGTTCAACAACAATTCTGGAGGCGATGCTGCAGATAACGCCAGGAAGTTTATCGATATGCTGAGCCTTGATTATGAAGGGCTATCTCCGAGACAGCTTGATTTGTTTTAAAAAGGGGTGGCACAACGCCATTTGGTTTATACTGATTAGTAACAGTCATTCGATTTCATAGTGAAAATGACGCATGAAATGGCCTGCTGCTGATAATTAGGGCAGGTTCTTAAGGTTCAGGGGGCAATATGCTAAATACATTAAAAATTTATCACACCAATGATGTACACAGCCATTTTGAATATTGGCCGCGTATCGTAAAGCAGATAAAAACAGGCAGGGCAGAATTTCCCGCAAAAGGACAGACCTTGCTTTATTTTGATTGCGGGGATTTTATGGACCGTGCCAATTCACTGACAGAAGGAACGCTTGGACAAGGGAATACGCTCCTTCTTAATCAGGCTGGTGCAGATGCGGTAACTATCGGAAATAATGAGGGAATCACACTTACAAAAGAGGAACTTTATTCTCTTTATACCGAAGCTGATTTTCCGGTACTGGCAGCAAACCTTTTTAATGAAGAGGGAGAACGCCCTCATTGGGCAAAAATTTCTGAAGTGTTCACGACAGAGGATGGAATTCGAATAGGGGTTACGGGAGCCACGGTAGCTTTTCAGGCTTTTTATCACTCTTTAGGGTGGCGGGTGGAAGATCCGTTCAAGATTCTGCCTGAGATTATCGCTGATTTGAAAAACAGCTGTGATTTTGTCATTGTTCTCTCGCATCTAGGATTAAACTTTGATGAAAGAATGGCCCAGGAAATAAGCGGAATTGACCTTATCCTCGGTGCCCATACACACCATGTGCTCCCAGAAGGAAAAAGGATAAATAGTACTTTGATCGCACAAACCGGAAAATTCGGTCAGTATCTTGGTGAAATCAATATTCAGTATGATGCATCCACAAAAAAAATTGCATCAAAACAAGCAATGCTGATTGAACTGACAGATATAGCAGAGGACAATCAAGGTGCCGAGCTTCTGGATGAACTGAAACAAAAAGGAGAAAAAGTCCTGGAGAGGGAAGTAGCCGTATTAAGCGAACCTCTTCATGTTTCATGGTATGAGCCATCACCTTTTGCACAGCTGATGGCGGACGCACTTAAAGAGTGGTGCAAGACCTCCTATTCCATGGTTAATTCGGGAACACTTCTGGAAAGTCTGCCTGCTGGCCCTGTCACAAAAGGAGATCTGCATCGGATTTGTCCACATCCGATTAATCCGTGCATTGTCGATCTGACCGGTGATGAGATCAAGGAAATTGTCCATGCGGGTTTAAGCCGTGAGATGATCCATAAAGAGGTTAAGGGATTCGGATTCAGAGGAAAGGTCATGGGCCGTATGGCGTTTTCAGGCATCACAGTGGAAGAAGCGGTACTTGAAGATCAGCAGTCTCATGTTAAAAACATTTGGCTGAATGGTGAACCTGTAATAGATGGGGGGATATACAAGGTTGCCGTCATTGATATGTTTACGTTCGGCAAGCTTTATCCAGCGATCGCAAGAAACAAAACAAAAACATTTATGCTGCCTGAAACACTTCGTGATCTGCTCGAATGGAAGCTTAAGAAGATGAATGGGCAGTAGTGGACGCACTCTTTCCCCTCTTGTACATACCATATAGGAGGAAAGGGGGGGAAAAGCATGATTGAATTAAACCCGGTAATCATTGACGGCCACCCATTTACAGCGGTAACCGTCCAGCTGCCGAAAACAAGCCTGCTTGCCGTGTATAATGACAAAGGGTATATCATGTGCGGGGCTTTGGATGTCGCCCTCTTGAATGAAAAGCTCTCAGACCGAAAAATTATTGCAGGCCGAGCAGTAGGTGTACGAACCATAGATCAACTGATTAATGCGCCGCTGGAATCCATTACAACAGAAGCGTATGCCATTGGGATCGAGGCAGGAATGTCCGGAAGGGATGCCTTGCTGAAGATGGTATAAAGAAAAACTGTACTCCATCCCTGGGTACAGTTTTTTAGATTTTATAACGGTCCCTCATAAGCTTAAGCGAGATGAGGTTAAAGCAGAGAACTCCGCTCATGATCTGAATGCGCTTTGTATTGCTCGTCAGAATGTATACTAATAATAGGTAGATTCCGCTTACAAAAAAGGCGATTTGCAAGTAATACATCCACTGTAAAAGCCTTCTGAAATCCAAGGTCATCCCCCCTGTATTTCAATACCAAGTTAACTCCACATTCAGTATAACAATGATATGAAGAAAATGGATAAATTTTTTATAATTGTAATTAAATTGAGACAAACTTTTCCGGCTAGAAACACCGAATCATTTAGTGTAGGATAGTAGTAATGAAAAGAGAGGTGTTCGGCTGAAATGAAACAATATTTGAATCTGCTTCAAGATACCCTTGAAAATGGGACAAGAAAAGAAGACCGTACAGGAACAGGAACGATCTCTGTTTTTGGAAGGCAAATGCGATATAACCTTGAAGAGGGATTTCCGGTAGTGACCACGAAAAAACTTCATTTGCGGTCCATTATTCATGAGCTTCTCTGGTTTCTAAAAGGAGACACGAACATAGGCTACCTTCATGAAAACGGAGTGTCAATCTGGGATGAATGGGCAGACGAAAATGGTGATCTGGGACCGGTTTACGGCCATCAGTGGCGTTCATGGCAGACTCCAAGCGGCGAAACGATCGACCAGATTTCCAATCTCATTCACGATATTAAGCATAATCCGGATTCCAGAAGGCTTTTGGTTTCGGCATGGAATCCTTCCGATGTTCCAAAAATGGCTCTTCCGCCATGCCATACCCTTTTTCAATTTTATGTTGCTGACGGAAAATTATCCTGCCAGCTTTATCAGCGTTCAGCGGATCTTTTTCTAGGCGTTCCGTTTAACATTGCATCGTATGCGCTGTTAACCCTGATGATTGCTCAAGTATGCGGCCTGAAGCCAGGCGAATTTATACATACGGTCGGTGATGCTCATATCTATTTGAATCATTTGGATCAGGTGAAACTGCAGCTGACAAGAGAGCCTAAACCGCTGCCCTTGATGAAGATAAATCCAGAAGTGGCTTCTATCTTTGATTTTAAATATGAGGATTTTGAGCTCGTGAATTATGAGCACCATCCGCGGATTAAGGGCGAGGTATCAGTATGATTTCTTATGTGTTCGCTATGGACGAGAACCGATTGATCGGTGATCGCAATGGCCTCCCTTGGCACCTCCCGGCTGATCTGCAGCACTTTAAAAGAGTAACGATGAAAAAGCCGATCGTTATGGGCCGCAAAACGTTTCAATCCATAGGAAAACCGCTTCCGGGCCGTGAAAATATCATCCTGACGAGAGATGAATCATTTCAAGCGGAAGGCTGCACTGTCATTCATTCGATAGACCAGGCACTGGAGCGGCCGGAAGAAGAAGTATGTGTGATTGGCGGTGCGGAAGTTTTTTCATTGTTTATGCCGCATGTCCAACGGATGTATATCACGAAGATTAACGAAAGCTTTCATGGTGACACATGTTTTCCTGAATATGATGAATCCGAATGGAAGCTGGTTTCCGAAACACCGGGAATTGTAGACGAAAAAAATAAATATTCCCATGATTTTCTTGTGATCGAAAAAATATAGCAATATGCAAAAGCCACCCGTTTTATACCCACGGGTGGCTTTTTTATTAGCGATGCAATCGTGCTGCAGTCCGCTCCTGTCGTTCCCAGGCTCGGAGGTACGGGTAGGGATCAAAAGCCCATTCCGTATACCCGTTATCTCTGTACATGCCATAGTGCAAGTGAGGCGGGAATTTTCCGGACGTACCTGGCGGGCCATACCCGGAGCTTCCCACATAGCCTACGACCATTCCAGGCTGTACGATTGATCCTTTTTCAATGGATTTGTTAAAACTGGAGAGATGCGCAAAATAATGATAGACGTTATTGATGTCTCGGATTCCGATCCGCCAGCCGCCAAAACGGTTCCAGCCTTTTATCTCAACGATTCCGTATGATGTTGCTTTTACCGGCACACCGTAGTCAGCAAAGATGTCTGTCCCTTCATGAATACGCAGGCCGCCATATCCCCTTCGGTCACCCCAAGTGTTTTTGAAGCTGTAATTCGAACGAAGAGGGACGACGAAAGCATGCTGGTTCAATGCGACTGTTCCATAGGCTTTGTAAATTTGGGCATTCTCCATAATGATGCTGACAGCCTTATCCCGTCTATAGAATTCCCATAATCCAATTTTAAAATTTTCTTGATCAAACCCGTATTTCTGGATAATGTTCGCAAACGTGTACAGCAAATCCTCGTCATTGTTCCTATCGGCGACTCCATCATTATTCCCATCCATCCCTGCACCGCCAAATATTCGAATGGAATCAGGGCTTTTGTCCTCCATGTTTGGATTTAACGGTCCTGACCATTGAATAGGGGAAAAATAAATGCCGACAAGTCCGGAAGCATCAGGAAGATCTCTTCGGGCACGCCGTACGCTTCGTTCGTACTGATCGACACCAGCGAAGTAGTACCAGGGAATACTCGATACCGTTTCCATCTTTTTATATAGTGCCAGCCGCTGTACATCTTCTTTATTATAGGTTGGTGCGGCCAAGGCCTCCCGCTCAGGAAAAATAAAACCGATCAAGGAAGCAAACAAGAAAAGTCTTAGCCATTTTTTCATGGTGAGTTCTTCAACTCCTTTCCTGAATCATATCCTTAGTTTGGTTGGGAAAAGAAATTTCATATTATATAAATGATGGAAATATCATGGATTGGAGTTTTCCCGCCAGTTATGTTAAAGTTTCTAATGTATCTCTACCTTTTAAAGCACAAGATTTTTTTGTGCAGGACGATGAATTGGAGTGAGGATTTTGGCTAAGAAAGAAGAGCACATCCGTAAACCGGAATGGCTAAAAATAAAGCTGAACACAAACGACAACTATAAAGGCCTCAAAAAAATGATGCGCGAAAAGAAGCTACATACCGTTTGTGAAGAAGCGCGTTGCCCGAACATCCATGAGTGCTGGGCAGTAAGAAAAACGGCAACCTTCATGATTCTTGGTGACGTGTGTACCCGTGCCTGCCGTTTTTGTGCAGTAAAGACGGGATTGCCGACAGAACTGGATCTGCAGGAGCCGGAACGCGTAGCGGAATCTGTTGAACAAATGGGATTGAAGCATGTGGTCATTACCGCTGTTGCCCGTGACGATCTGAAAGATGGAGGTGCAGCTGTTTTTGCGGAAACCGTTAGAGCGATTCGCAAGCGCAATCCGTTCTGTTCCATTGAAGTTCTTCCTTCCGATATGATGGGCGTTCAAGAAAACCTGGAAACTTTAATGGATGCCAAGCCTGATATCATGAACCACAATATTGAGACGGTAAGACGCTTGACACCAAGAGTCAGAGCCCGTGCGACGTATGAGCGCACACTTGAGTTCCTGCGCCGTGCAAAAGAAATGAACGAAAACATTCCTACAAAATCGAGCATTATGATCGGCCTCGGGGAAACAATGGAAGAAATCATTGAAACTTTTGATGACCTTCGTGCCAACAATGTCGATATCGTTACCGTTGGACAATATTTACAGCCGACAAAGAAACATTTAAAAGTTCAAAAATATTATCATCCAGACGAATTTGCGGAGCTTCGCAAAATTGCTCTTAGCAAAGGATTCAAGCATTGTGAAGCAGGCCCGCTTGTCCGTTCCTCTTACCATGCAGATGAACAGGTAAATGCTGCCAACAAAGCGGTTCAAAGCAACTAATTAGAAAAAGGGGCTGTCCTGAAAGTCAAAAATTGACCTTCAGGCAGCTCCTTTTTGGCTTGAAAAATCTTCAATGAAAAGTTGATTGAAGTGGAAGATGCGAGACTCCTCGAAAATGAACTTCACATTTTCTTCGTGCGATATAACGCTGCCGAAGCTTTCCTTGTCCTGCGGGACTAGCGTGACAGGTGAGACTCCCGCAGGTGCTTGCACCAAGAGGCTCACCGCACGCCACGCGGAAAGCGAGCAGCATGAAGCGGAAATCAACAGCTTCCAGACTTCTTGGCCAGCCTTTTTTTATTTATTCATCGGGCTGTTCATTTCACCTTTCATTTCCCCGTTCTGATTCTCGCCATCGCTTACTTTGTATCCTTGCGGAGATTTTTTCATCTGTGCAACCAATCGGTCGATGATGCCCTCGGCGTTTTCAGTATCATAGTTGATGGAGCGGTACTGCTCGAGTTTGCCGATCATGCCTTTTTTATCTGAAACGTAGACATGGTAGTAGCGGGGGACGACGGAAAAAGCTGTTTTTTTAACATTATCCGCCATGGCCATCCGATTTTTGCTGGTTGTTTCGTAAGCCATGAGGACTTCTTCATCTGTAACCAAAACAGCCATATCTTTAATGTTCGGCAGGCGTACAGCCATGTCAGTAATCATGTCAGCCAGTTTTTGGCGATCCATTTTCGGTATTTGATTGGCAGAGAGGGGCTTTCTGTTCTCTCCCTTATATTCATGTCGCACATAGCCGAAGTCCCCGTATCTTCTGTCGGTTCCCATCGTATTATTATCATTTTTGTAATTTTTGTAGCTGGTGTTGGAAAATTTATAACCGCTTGTTGTTTCTTTTCTCGTGTCATCATCCGAGCAGGCAGCGGTAAACAGGGTAAAGGATAGGATCATTAATGCAGCAATTTTCTTGTTCATGTGATTCACCTCCTTATCCTTAGGTTGACCACAATAAAAAACTTTTTACAAAGAAATTGTTGGCTGTATTTTTATGGGACATGGTAAAATATAAAAGTGAGGTGAGTTCATGATTTGTATTGGTGAGCATTGCTACGAACTGATAGAGAATAATAAAGAGGCCTTTGATGAGGAACTGCTCAAATCAAGGTACAGCGAAATTTTACATAAATATGATTATCTTGTCGGTGATATCGGCTATGAACAGCTCAGGCTGCGCGGCTTTTTCGAAGACGGACATGATAAAGCGACATATGACACGAAGATCAGTACGCTTCCGGAATACATTTATGAGTATTGTAACTTTGGCTGTCCTTATTTTGTGCTAAAGAAAATAACCCCCTGATCAACAAGGGGTTATTTATCCTGCCTTATTTATAATTTTGGTATGGTTCTTCTGTATCTTCTCCAGGATCATCATGCGTCGGATGGGCACCGGGATATTGGCGTTCCATGCCGGCGTGAAGATTTTTATATTCATAGTTGAAGGCGCTGTAATACCGCTGATTTTCTTCCCAGGGAGTAGATTTTCCAAGCTTTGCATTAATTGGAGATCCGTATGGTCCTTCAGGCAAGTCTTCAGGCAGAACATAGCGCCTGCGGGTTTCCACATTAGAGAAATCCGTATAGGTTTTTTTATCCTTGTTATACAAAATAACCATTCCCTTCAGGCAGGTTAAGGATAGAAGGCATCTATCCTTTTTTAAACTGCCCATGAAATGGCTTTTTTTGTGTGGGTAATTTTCCCGCAAAACTATAGTGTTTCGTATAGGAACTCCCGAAGCTCCTGTGCATCTTCCTCATTAAGCTGGAAAACATGCTCCAAGTATCCCTCTTCTTCAAGGTCATCTTCTCCTATGATGGAAAAACGGCTTCCCTGCAGATCGAGAATCAGGCTCTTGCCGTAATGTCTTCCTGTTTTTACAATGGCGAGGTCAAATCGGGTATTCGTTCCCATAAAACTTACGAAGCGTGTCTCGGATTTCTCGGTATCGTCATACAGAAAAAAGCGTTCTTCTGCCACATTCAGTCCTCCTTGCCGCAAGGGCTTTCCTTCTTTCTTCCCCATGATAGCAGACAAGCCGGTATAAGAAAATAGGAGGCTCCTTCCGTAATTCTCCTTGAATTTTGTGATAAACTAATAAGGACTATGCAGAATGACAAGGCAGGGTGATACATATGTATTTTGTTGACAGAAAAAAAATTGAACACCATTTAGTATATCTGGGATCATTGCATCAGCAGGCAAAGAAACTGGCCGGCAAGGAAGGCGATGTAGAAAAGCTGGCTCTTGAACGAGCGGCTCACGTTATCATCGAAAGTATGATCGATGTGGGTAATTCGATGATCGATGGCTTCATAATGAGGGATCCGGGCAGTTATGAAGACATATTGGATATCCTTGAGGATGAAAAAGTGATCACCGCGCAAAATGCGAAAGGATTGAAAAAGGTCGTATCACTGCGCAAAATGCTGGTCCAGCAATTTGCGAGTGTCAGCCATTCTGAAATTTCCGAGGTCCTTTTGGAGAATTCTGGATCGATCGAAAGTTTCCCTGCCGATGTGAGACGCTATATTGAACAAGAATTGGGGCCTGTTTCTGCATTTTTGCCTGAAGAGGAGCAGAAGTAAAAGCTGCTATCCCTATTTCTAAACATTTTTGTTTAGAATGTACTTTTGCTAGAAAATGCTGTAAGATAGGGGTAAGGAAGGTGATTGTTAATGGCTATGGCTAATAACACCTCTACCCGTTCTGAAATCATTCATATGCTTAAGCGATATAGAAAATTGACGGTTACTGAAATGGCCAGCCGCCTTGGGATTACCGAGATGGCTGTCAGGCGCCACTTAAATACATTAGAGAGAGACAGGCTCGTTGAAACCACCCTGGTCCGCCAGGCCATGGGACGGCCGCTGAATGTGTATCAGCTCTCCGAAGCTGCGGATGAACAATTTCCGCGCAACTATTCGGGGCTGACCGTTGAATTTATGAGAGACATTCAGGAGATTGCCGGTGAGAAAGCTGTGCATGAATTGTTTGTCCGCCGGGAAAACCGCTTAAATGATAAGTATAAGAAACGGATGGAGAATAAGAGCTTTGAGCAAAAGGTGGCCGAACTCGCCGACATTCAAAACGAAGCCGGCTATATGGTCGAGTGGGAAAAAACAGAAGACGGCCAGTATGAATTAAAAGAATTCAACTGCCCGATTGCCAAAGTAGCAAATGAATATCAGAATGCCTGCTCATGTGAGCTTTCTTTATTCCAGAGAATGCTCGGTACAGACCATGTGGAACGCACAGAATGTCTTGCTAAAGGCGGCTCGTATTGCAAATATTTGATTTCCGAAGAGAAAAACGCATAAACCCTACTGGCTGATCCGCCAATAGGGTTTATTTTTTTGTTGGATTTTTACGATCATCCGCCCTCTATTCTTTCCTTCTGTTGTCGTAAGAAGGACGTCAGGTAGAGCTCTTCGAGGGTGATCTCTTTTTCCATCGTCTCGCTGGCCACACTTTTTCTCTTACTGGAGCAGGGCAGAAGACCGATATGGTATTGCTGACTGCAGCAGAAAATAAAAAATGCAAAGTTTCGAACATCGGCCAGGGGGAGCGTGCCAAAAACTTTGCCACTTCCTTATCGTGAAAAAAAGGGTTGACTTCAACATTAAAGTTCAGTATTATTCAAAATAACTTAATATTCAGATGTATCTTATCCAGAGAGGTGGAGGGACTGACCCGATGAAACCCGGCAACCAGCAGAAATGCATGGTGCTAATTTCAGCAGAACACGCAAATGTTCTGAAAGATGAGAGCCGACGGTGAAAACTGCGACCTCTTCTTTTAGAAGAGGTCTTTTTGATTGTCCAGCTTCAGTGCCCAATGCTGAAAACGAACTTGAGTTTTCAGCTAAGGTCCTTGATAGATGAAAAGTAAGACTTTCTTTTCATCCTTAGTCATCTTCGTTCTTCTCCCTCAACACAAAAAACGTGTTGCTTGAGAAGAACTCAAGCGCTTCTCGGACCTTAGCAGGGCACTTCAGCTTTTCTTGTTGGCTAACATTTTACTCAGATCCTTGCCTCTGTTTAAACCACTACATTTTAGAAGGAGAGATTGAACATGAGTGAAGAAAGAGAATATGGTTTTGAGACGGTTTCATTGCACGAGGGACAGAAAGTAGATCCGACAACAGGCGCGAGAGCGGTTCCTATTTACCAGACAACGTCTTATCAATTCAACAGTACGGAGCACGCAGCCAACCTTTTTGGTTTAAAAGAGTTTGGGAACATTTACAGCCGAATCATGAATCCGACACAGGATGCGTTTGAACAGACGATTGCAAAGCTAGAAGGCGGTGTTGGAGCGCTGGCGGTTGCATCCGGCCAGGCGGCGATTACGTATTCCATTTTAAACATAGCGGGAGCAGGTGACGAAATTGTAGCGTCTGGCTCTCTATATGGCGGAACGTATAACTTGTTTGCGAATACACTTCCGAAGCTCGGAATCAATTTTAAATTTGCAGAAGTGGATAACCTTCAATCCTTCCGTGATGCCATTACTGAAAAGACAAAAGCGGTTTACATCGAGACGATCGGGAATCCGAAAATTGACGTGGCAGATATCTCAGCCATTGCAGAAATTGCTCATGAAGCAGGGGTTCCGCTTATCGTAGACAATACGTTTGCAACACCATATCTTTGCCGTCCGATCGAGTATGGAGCAGACATTGTCGTTCATTCCGCTACAAAATTCATTGGCGGACACGGCACATCGATTGGAGGATTAATTATAGATTCCGGTAAGTTTGATTGGACGAACGGCAAATTCCCAGGACTTACGGAGCCGGATGAAAGCTATAATGGCGTCGTTTATACGGAAGCAGTCGGACCGCTGGCTTATATTATCAAGGCGCGTGTCCAATTGCTCAGAGACCTCGGTTCTTGCGTATCACCGTTTAACTCCTTCCTCTTTATTCAAGGGCTTGAAACGCTGGCCCTGCGTGTAGAACGGCATAGTGAAAATGCCCTGAAGGTGGCGAAATACTTAAAAGAACATCCTGCTGTGGACTGGGTGAACTATCCTGGATTAGAAGATAACAAGTATAATGAGCTGGCGCAGAAATATTTGCCTAAAGGTGCTGGTGCCATCCTCACTTTCGGTGTAAAAGGCGGGGTAGAAGAAGGAAGAAAGCTCATTGAAAGTGTGAAGTTATTCTCTCACTTGGCGAATGTCGGTGATTCTAAATCATTAATCATCCATCCGGCAAGCACTACGCATCAGCAGCTGACAGAGGAAGAGCAGCTTAGAGCAGGAGTATCGCCTGAGATGGTAAGGCTGTCGGTGGGCATTGAAACGATTGATGATATTATCTATGATCTCGAGCAGGCACTAGCGGTCATCAGTCCGGTTCCAAGCGGCCAGTAATTGTTATGTTCAATAAACACCCTTTCTACTATACTTAAGACAAGTATGAAATTTTCAGGTGAATGAATCGAAATTGGAAGGGATGTTTGGTATGGCTGTAAGAAAGCTTGAGCATGTAGGAATTATGGTTGAAAACTTGGAAGAATCCATTTCCTTTTACCGTGACATCATAGGTTTGGATGTGATCAAACGAATGAAACACTCCAAGCCAGGGATCGAACTAGTATTTTTGGGAATGGAAGGGGAGATCCTGGTTGAGCTGGTAGCAGGCCACAATAGACAGCTGGCTGAAGAAGGAAAAGTGAATCATGTGGCGTTTACCGTAGATGATCTCTCGAAAGAAATTCAGGAGCTGAAGAATCATAGCGTCCTGTTTGTCGAAGATGAGGTGACATCGTTGCCTGATGGTTCTCAGTATATATTCTTCTATGGCCCTGACCGGGAGAGAATTGAATATTTTCAGCCAGCAACGCCGAAATAAAAAGGGGCTGTCCTGAAAGTCGAAAATTGACCTTCAGGCAGCTCCTTTGACGTGAAGAATCTTCAATGAAAGGTTGATTAGAGTGCAAGGTGCGAGACTCCNNTCTTGGACAGCCCCTTTTTTGATATCAATGAAAACTTGAAAAGTTGTGATGTCTAGCTACTTTCTTTCAAAGCCGTTGCTCAGCCATCTGTACGAGGCGCTTCGTGATCTCGCCGCCAACCGAACCGTTCTGTCTAGACGTCGTATCTGCTCCTAAAGAAACACCAAACTCCCTGGCAATCTCCTGTTTCATTTGATTCAATGCGTTTTGTACTCCAGAAACTACAGTTTCATTTGTATTTTTAGCCATAAGATGACCTCCTTTTTTCTTATCGTGCACTTCAAATGGAACAATATACATAAAGAGGAAATCGGAGAGTCAAGGGGTTCAAATTTTTGTTAGGATGGCCCCATTTTTGGTACACTAACCTGTGAATGAAAAAAGGAGTTTGTGGAATGAAAACTTATAAAGGCTATTTGATTGATCTGGATGGAACGATGTACAGAGGAAAGGAACGGATTGAAGAGGCGGTGCAATTCGTTCAGGAGCTTAACAGGAGAGGCCTTCCGTATCTTTTTGTGACGAATAACTCATCAAAAACGAAGGAAGACGTGGCTTCTGTTCTGCACAACTTTGAAATTCCGGCCACTTCCGATCATGTGTACACGACAAGCATGGCTACTGCCAACTATATTGAAAAAATCAAACGTGACGCAACTGTGTATTGCATTGGAGAAGAAGGAATCCGACAGGCATTATTGGAAAAAGGCTTCACCCTTACCGAGGAGCAGCCTGATTTTGTCGTCATGGGAATCGACCGTTCGATCAACTATGAAAAATTAACGATCGCGTGTCTTGCAGTAAGGAATGGGGCGAGGTTTATTTCCACGAACGGAGATATTGCTCTGCCTACTGAAAGAGGCCTGCTGCCTGGAAACGGCTCGCTGACTTCTGTAGTGGCTGTTTCCACACGGGTACAACCGACCTTTATTGGTAAGCCGGAAGCGATTATTATGGAGATGGCACTCGAAGAGCTTGGCACAGCGAAGGAAGATACCCTGATGATCGGCGACAATTATGATACCGATATCTTGGCGGGAATACGTTCTGGTCTTGATACCCTCCTTGTTCACACGGGTGTAACCCAGAAGGAGCACCTCGGCCAGGTTGATATTCAGCCGAAGTACACGGTAAATGGACTGGATGAATGGAAAGCATTTGAATAAAATGAAAAAAACAGCTTCCGTATGAGGGAGCTGTTTTCTTCTGATTACTCAGTATTGGCTGCACGGTGGGCAAGACGGCTTGAAGCAGCAGCCGCAATCGCACCCACAATATCATCGAGGAAGGTATGCACTTTTCCTGTGGATTTATCGTTCAATTTTTCAAGGATGCCCGGTTTTTGTTTATCGATGAAGCCGTAGTTCGTAAAACCGATGGATCCGTATATATTAACAATAGAAAGAGCAATAACTTCATCGATGCCATACAAGCTCTCATCTCGTTCTAGAATTTCCTGAAGAGGGCCTTCAAGCATCTTTTTCTCGGCGAGCATGTCAAGCTGTACTCCAGTCAATATAGCGTTTTGCACCTCACGTTTGGCAACGACCCTTTCCACGTTCTGAAGGCAGACAGATAACTCAAGGTCAGGATGGTAAGGCACTTGAAGAAAATAAACAAGTTCGGCGATATCCTTTAATGTTACGCCCCGTTCTTTGAGCAGGCGCAGTGCTGTTTCCTCAACATTCTCTACCTTTTTCTCTCTCATAAAGATCTCCTTATCTTTCACGACGTTAAGCTTTTTATAGTATATGTGTCCAAACCTAAGTTATGAGTTCAGCCAAAATTTAATAACCATCAAAGGTGTTGGGTCATAGACTATAATTATTGAAGGAGTTGGGGTGAGGCTATGTTCGAGAGGGACATTTATCATCATTATCAATTATATTGTGATGGAAAAAGAAGCATCAGTGGATATCGCTATTTTGTTTCTGGGGGAGAACAGTACTTAGTCGTTCCGCAGAAAAAGATTACGATTGACCGCATTGAAGAGATAGTTTATTTCAGCGATTATTTAAGGTACAAGGGGGAGAAGGGCATCGCAGGACTTTTTCCTACATTGTCGAACCTCCCTAATGCCAATATTGAGGGTGAACCTATCCTATTATTCAAAATTGAAAAGTCAAACCGCACTGCATCGGAAAAAAGGCCGCTGGGCGAAGAACTTGCCGCCTTCCATAAAAACGGCCGAGAGCTTCCTCCGCCGGCTACGTCGGATAGCTTATTGTATGGAAGCTGGGCCGTCCTGTGGATGAACCGTGTGGACCAGGCCAAAGAGTGGTACCGGGAAGTTTTTGCAAAGCCGGTAAAAACAGAATTTGACCAATTGTTTCTAACGACATTTCCTTATTATGAAGGACTTTCAGAAAATGCGATCCAGTACATCATCGATTACAATATGGAAGATTCCATAAGAGAAGAGGCCGGCCCCTCCATATGCCACGAGCGATTTCAGGAGAATTCATGGCTTCAGTTTGATGACGATTATATAAAGCTTCCTACAGGCTGGGTACTCGACCATCCTGTGCGTGATATTGCAGAGTGGATCCGTTCCTGTGTATACCAAAAAAACTTTACTCCTGAAAGCATCACATCGTTTCTCGATGATTACGAGCGGGTAATCCCTCTAAAAAGAGAAGGCTGGAGATTGTTATACGGACGTCTTTTATATCCGGTATGGTATTTTGATCTGCTTGAAAAGCACTATCAAAATGAACGGGAGATCGGCAAAGAATTATCTCAGCACAAATTTACAGAATATCTGCTGATGGAAGAGCAGAACGAAAATTTCCTGCGCTCGTTTTTTCCATCGATCGGCTTGCCTGCCGACCGGCTTCAGATTCCAATCGTTGACTGGCTTCTCCCCAGCACGTAAAAGCGCTCTTTGTGAAGCGCTTTTTCTTTTGTCTAGGTCCAGCGCTTGTCGGACCTTAACAGGGCGCTTAAGCTTTCCTAAATTGAACTGATAGGACAAACATGAGAAAATAAGGGAAAAAGCTTGGAGTGCTGATATGAAGCCCTATGTGTACATAACGCGAAAATTACCACAAGAAACACTTGCCGAACTGCAGGAAATCGCTGAGGTGGAAATGTGGATGGAAGAAGAAAAACCGGTTCCGCGCAGTATACTGCTCGAAAAGGCAAATAAGGCAGCAGGACTGCTGACGATGCTCTCAGACCGAATTGATGAGGAGCTCTTGCGCCAGGCGCCGCACCTAAAGGCTGTAGCTAATCTTGCTGTGGGAATCGATAATATTAATGTGGAAGCTTCTTCAAAATACGGAGTGACCGTCTGCAACATACCTGATGTGCTTACAGACACAACAGCAGATCTGGCATTTGCATTGCTGATGGCAGCCGGGAGGAGAATTACAGAAGCAGCAGAATATATTAAGGATGGAAAATGGAACAGCTGGAGCCCGCTTCTTCTTGCAGGTACTGATATTCACTATAAAACATTAGGAATCGTTGGCATGGGGCGTATTGGTGAAGCGGTAGCTAGACGGGCATCAGGCTTTGATATGAAGGTTCTTTATCATAACCGCCGTCGAAAGATTGAAACTGAAGAAAGGCTGGGGCTCTCTTACCGGATATTCGAGGACTTGCTGAAAGAATCGGATTATATTGTCTGTTTAACACCGCTTACGCCAGAAACAAAAGATCTATTTAATGAAAAGGCTTTTAAGATGATGAAAGATACGGCGCTGTTTATAAATGTATCGCGAGGCGGAGTAGTGGTTGAGGAGGCGCTGGACCGTGCGTTATCAGAGGGCTGGATCAATGGTGCAGGTCTGGATGTGTTCCGGGAAGAGCCGATCAATCCAGACCATCCGCTTTTAAGACATCCTAATTTGACGGCACTTCCACACATTGGGAGTGCAAGTACAGAAACACGCCTTAAGATGGCAAGACTTGCTGTGAGTAATATTGCTCATGTATTGCAGGGTTTAAAGCCTCCTGCAGCTGTAAATACAGGTAATCATGAATAAATGAGGGATTAAGAAATGAACAAGGAATTGTTAGGAAAAGCTGCTATTGTCACGGGAGTAAGCCGGCTGGAAGGGATGGGTGCGGCGTTTTGCCGGACACTTGCCCGGGGAGGGGCTTCTGTCTTTTTTACATATTGGTCGAATTATGATAAGGGAATGCCTTGGGGGAAAAAAGAAAGCGATCCTGAAATCCTCTTACATGAGCTGAAACAGTTCGGTTTGACTCATGGAATGATGGAATTGAATCTTGCGGAGGCCGATTCCTATGCAAGGCTGTTTGATGAAGCGGAACGTACGGTTGGGGCACCTTCTATTCTTGTTAACAACGCCTGTTATTCAGTAAATGACACGATTGCGACGTTCACGGCAGAACATTTGGACAAACACTATGAAATCAATGTTCGCGCAACGTCAATGCTTTGTGTGGAATTCGCCCGCCGCTGGAATGGAGTTTCTGGCGGAAGGATCATTAATATGACGTCAGGACAGTCTAAAGGGCCGATGGCGGGAGAACTTGCCTATGCTGCTACAAAAGGGGCCATTGATGCGCTTACAGTTACATTCAGTGAGGAAGTGGGGGGACAAGGCATTACAGTAAACGCAATTAATCCTGGACCGTCAGACACAGGCTGGATGAATGAAGAGACGCATAAGCACCTGGCTACCCGTTTCCCATCAGGAAGAGTTGGTATGCCCGATGATGCAGCAAGGTTAGTTCATTTTCTTGCCAGCGATCAAAGCGAATGGATTACAGGCCAGATCATACATTCAGAGGGTGGTTTCAAACGCGGATAATAACCTGCTATTTGGCCTCTAGCTAGCAAAAGAGGCTTTTTGTTTCACACAAAAATGTAAGCGCTGCCAAAATCTTTACAATATTTTTGGTTGTTTCAAACCCAAATAGGGTCTACAATTGTCCTTAATATAAAAACATATGTATTTCTAGTGAGGACAGGAGTGTTGGCAATGGTTGAAAGCGTATCTGTAGGATTATTAGGACTAGGAACAGTAGGAAGCGGAGTCGTCCGGATGGTGGAGGGTCACCAGGAGGAATTGCTTCACCGTGTAGGCTGTCCGGTCTACATAGAAAAAGTACTCGTACAAAATCTGGACAAGGAAAGATCCTGTACGATTAAGCCAGAATTATTGACAAGCAATGCTGAAGAGGTTGTGAACCACCCTGGAATAGATGTTGTCATTGAGGTTATAGGAGGTATCCAACTAGCAAGAGAATACATCTTGCAGGCCTTAAACAATAAAAAACATGTGATTACAGCAAATAAAGATCTTATGGCGCTGTATGGTGCAGAATTGCTGTCGGCCGCCGAAGAAAATGGGTGTGACCTATTTTATGAAGCGAGTGTAGCAGGAGGAATTCCGATTATCCGCACTCTTGTGGACGGCCTTGCATCAGACCGGATCACGAAGATGATGGGAATCGTAAACGGAACGACCAACTACATTTTAACGAAGATGGACAAACAAAATTTAACGTTTGAAGAAGTATTAAAAGAGGCTCAGGACTTAGGCTATGCGGAAGCAGACCCGACTTCAGACGTAGAAGGAATCGATGCTGCAAGGAAGATGGCGATTCTGGCATCCCTCGGTTTTTCTATGAACATACATCTTGATGATGTGGAAGTGAAGGGGATCTCCAATATTACAAGTGATGATCTAGTGTATGCCCGCCAGTTTGGCTATTCAATGAAATTGATCGGCAACGCAAGAAAAGATGGTGGAAAAGTCGAAGTGAGTGTGGAACCGACGCTGCTTCCGGATACACATCCGCTTGCTTCTGTACAAAACGAATATAACGCGGTTTACATTTATGGAGAAGCTGTTGGGGAGACCATGTTCTTCGGTCCGGGTGCCGGCCAGCTGCCTACCGCTACATCCATCGTGTCTGACCTTGTAGCAGTCGTTCGCAATATGCGCCTTGGCGTTAACGGAAAAAGTGTAGTGGCTCCTCAATTTGAAAAACAATTAAAGCAAGCAGATGAGATTAAAGGGAAGTACTTTTACCGGTTGCATGTCAAAGATGAAGCAGGAACATTTTCATCTCTGACTTCAGTCTTTGCAGAAAATCACGTCAGCTTGGAAAAACTGCTTCAAAAACCAGTCGGTGAAGACGGGGTTGCTGAGGTTGTTCTCGTAACGCATACGACAACAAAGCACCAAAATGATCAGATCTATCAGCAGTTACGGGATTCAGGGGTCGTTAAAGTAATTAAGAGCCATTACAGAGTAGAAGGAGGAGCACAATGAGCTATAAAGGACTAATTCATCGGTACAGGGAATTCTTACCCGTCAATGCCGCTACACCTGAACTTTCTCTGTTGGAAGGAAACACACCGCTTATTCCTCTTGAACACCTTTCAAAAGAATGGGGTATCGAGCTCTCCGTTAAATATGAAGGAGCCAATCCGACGGGATCCTTCAAGGACCGGGGAATGGTAATGGCCGTAGCGAAAGCGAAGGAAGAAGGAAGCAAGGCCATCATCTGTGCGTCAACAGGTAACACGAGTGCAGCGGCTGCTGCCTATGGGGCGAGGGCAGGGCTCCTGTGTATCGTAGTTATTCCTTCTGGAAAAGTGGCGCTCGGCAAGCTGGCACAGGCTAAAATGTATGGTGCGGAAGTGTTTGAGATCGAAGGGAATTTTGATGAAGCACTTCAGATGGTCCGCAGATTAAGTGAAGAAGAGCCGCTGACTCTCGTAAACTCTGTCAATCCGTTCCGTCTGGAAGGACAGAAAACAGCCGCGTTTGAAATCGTGGACGCGATGGGTTCAGCACCAGATGTGCTTGCCATTCCCGTAGGCAATGCAGGCAACATTTCTGCGTATTGGAAAGGATTCAAAGAATATCACGAGAAGAAGGGAAGCGGGCTCCCGAGGATGCAAGGCTTTCAGGCGGAAGGAGCAGCCCCGATCGTTAACAATGCCGTAGTAAAGAATCCAGAAACAATTGCCACTGCAATCCGAATCGGGAATCCAGCCAGCTGGAACTTCGCGGTCGAAGCTGTACAGCAGTCGAATGGCGGAGTGAACAGTGTCAGTGATCAGGAAATTGTAGAAGCATACCATCTGCTGGCGAAAAAAGAAGGCGTCTTTGCAGAACCGGCTTCGTGCTCATCCATTGCAGGCGTTTGGAAACTCGTAAAAAGCGGCAAGCTCGCAAAAGGAACAAGGGTTGTCGCCGTGCTGACTGGAAACGGGCTGAAGGATCCGGAGACAGCGATGGAGACGGTTTCTGTCAACCCGGTCAAAGTTTCCAATCAAATTGAAGAGCTGAGGGAGGCCATGAAGGGTTGTGTGCTTCAATGACCTTTTCCCCATTTTCCATCCAAGTTCCGGGCAGCACAGCAAATTTAGGACCCGGTTTTGATTCAATAGGAATGGCGATCACAATGTACTTAACCGTGAATGTGTTTCCGTCTTCACAATGGAAATTCACTTACATTGGAAATGAACTGCAAATACTGAACGGAGAAAAAACGAATCTTATACATGATGCAGCTTTGCTGGTTGCAAAGGATCATGGTAAAGAGCTGCCATGCTGCTCCATTGAAGTGGAGAGCGAGCTCCCTCTTTCAAGGGGACTGGGCAGCAGTGCGGCAGCAATCGTAGCTGGTATAGAGTGGGCAAACCGTGTGCTTTCGCTCTCTTTGTCTAAAAAAGAGAAATCCTTATATGCATGCAGAATGGAAGGGCATCCTGACAATGTGGTCCCTTCATTGATCGGCGGCTTAGCCGTCAGCAGCTACGGAGAAAACACGGTAGAAACGGTACAAATCCATGATTTATCAGTGGAAATGGTGCTTGTCATTCCGTCCTTTGAGCTTTCAACGAGCAAGGCAAGAGAAGCATTGCCCGAAAGCTTGCCTCACGCTCAGGCAGTTCAGGCGAGTGCGGTAAGCAACGTGTTAGTTGCTTCTGTGCTTACAAACGACTGGAAAACGGCTGGAAAAATGATGGGAAGAGATCTGCTGCACGAACCTTATCGCCAGTGCTGGTTTCCTGATTTTGCAGCAATTAAACAGAAAGCATACGACCTTGGCGCTTATGGAACAGCCATAAGCGGGGCAGGCCCGACAGTGATCAGCTTTGTGCCGGCAGGTTCCGGAGAACGCATCAGGGAACGGCTGGCATCAGCGTTTGAGGGTTATGTCTGCAGAATGGTTCTTCCTGATTCAAAGGGAGTTCGAATCGAACAGCTTTCTCTTCCGGCATAAAAAACCCCACTCCATTGAGCGGGGTTTTTTACATATCGCATTAATTAAAATACTTGTTCCAATTCAACGACACCAGGCACTTCCTCAAGAAGGGCGCGCTCGATACCGGCTTTTAACGTAATGGTGGAGGAAGGGCAGCTTCCGCAAGCACCCATCAAACGTACTTTAACAATACCGTCTTCGATGTCAACGAGTTCAACGTCACCGCCATCACGAAGCAAAAATGGGCGTAATTTATCTAGAACTTCTTCAACTTGCTCACGCATAGAAATTTCAGTAGTCATAATAAAATGCTCCTTTCATTAAAAACTTACTTTTATTATACGGGTTTTGAATAAAAAAATCCATGTGCGCGCATCACAACATTGAAAAGAATTCACCTTTATTAACGGAGCAGAATCTATTACAATAAAAGAAAGCAGGGGACTTCAAATTGGGGTGAGTAAATGGACATGAGTCAGATCATCATAAAAGTATTCGGCGGGGAACAAAAATGTGCGAGCTGTGTGAATCTCCCTACATCAAAAGAAACAGCGGAATGGCTGGAAGCGGCCATCTCACGGAAATTTCCAAATCAGCTCTTCAGTATAGAATACGTGGATATCTTTTCTCCAACAGAAGGAGAGAACCAGAAATTTGCTCTTCAGATTCTTGAGGAAGATCTGTTCTATCCGGTCGTTGTCATCAACAATAAAATCGTAGCAGAAGGGAATCCACGACTGAAGGATATTTATGAAATTATGGAACAGCACGGCTATCGGGATGTTGTCTAAATTGGTGAGTTAATAATTAGAAATAAAAGGGGCTATTTCGAGACAAAAGAAAATCCATGGTGTGATTGAAGATCATCCCATGGATTTTTTTACGTTAGTTTTGATATTTATAGAGCCAAAGAATTCCGGATTTTAAAAGACGGGGAACACGTCCGATGAGGGAAGCTCCACCCATCGTTCCGAATCCGCTCTTCTTGCCCAGGGATCCCATAACACCTTTCAGCTTGATTTCTTCAAGCTCTGGCATCGGTTCATTTCTCCATTTTTTAAGAAGGATATCAGAAATCTGTTCTGCCTGTTCTTCCGCAAGCTGAGCGCTTGGAGAGAATGGCATGCTTGCACAGTCACCGACCACATATACGTTCTCGTCGTTTGGGAGCTGGTGATACTTAGTCAGTTTGACCCGGCCTTGTGCATCTTTTTCCACATCCAGTTCACGAACGAGTTTGTTTGGCTGAATGCCTGCTGTCCAGACGATGGCATCACATTCAATGGCTGTATCGTGATTGTAGAGTACGTTTTCTTCTACTCGCGTAATATTCGAATTGTTGATAACTTCAACACCATGCTGAATGAACCAGTTTTGTACATAGTTGCTCAGGCGCGGTTTAAACCCGTTAAGTATGATCGGTCCGCGGTCGAAAAGCTTGATGTTCAAATCGGAACGGCTCTCGCGGAGTTCACTGGCTAATTCGACACCGCTCAATCCTGCACCGACAACACCGACAACTGCATTATGCGGAAGGTTATTTAATACCTGGTAGGTTTCGCGGGACTTGTCCACACTTTGAATGCTGAGCGTATATTCTGGAGCACCAGGGACATTATGATATTTATCTTCACAGCCTAAGCCAATGACTAATTCATCATAAGTCAAAGTTTCATCATCTAAAAGGTGGATTTGTTTTCCGTCAAAATCAAGGCCGGTCACTTCTCCGTATTTTACCTTAAGCTGGGGATGTTCAGGGAACGGAACCCGGATATGGTGGTCGGAAATCGTTCCAGCAGCCAGCGCATAATATTCAGTTTTTAAACAATGATAAGGAAGCTTGTCGATTAAGGTAATTTGGACGTCGGATGGAAGCTCAGATGCATTGAGCAGGCGCTTCATTAGGCGCATTCCCCCATATCCTCCGCCAAGCAATACTAGGTGTTTCATTGTCTTTCCCTTCTTTCTATGGCACAATGTGTACTAATCTCATCAATAATAGCAGTAAATCAACGTTTTCTACAGGCTTCAACGGAAGCGATTTCACATTCAAACACTTCTAAGTATAGCATTTTACTATAATTTCTCAACCATTTTAATGAAAAACTGAAGGGGACAAGGTAAAGGGTTTGACTGTCCTGTTCGTACAAGATAGGATAGAAAAGTAAGGCGAGGTGAAAAGATGAAGCCGATTATCGAATTTTGTGTCAGCAACCTGGCCAACGGCTCACAGCGTGCACTAGAGAAATTGGAACAGGATTATGACCTTGATGTGATTGAATACGGCTGTCTCGGATATTGTGGGCACTGTGCCCGTTCTCTATTCGCTTTAGTGAACGGAGAAATTGTACGCGGTGAAACACCGGACGAGCTGGTCGAGAACGTTTATAAATTTTTAGAACAAAATCCGATGTTTTAATAAAAAACACGATTTCCTCCGCGGAAATGGTGTTTTTTTATATTCAGCGTTAGTTTGGCAACAAAGATGAAGTTCTAAACGACTTATAAATGCATTAACTGGCCAAAACGGGAATTTACTTGCCAAAAAACAGATTTTACTGGCGGAAATGAAAGAAATACTGGCCAAAACGTAACATTTACTGTCCGATCAAACTTAATGTAAACTGCCTGGATCAATAGAAAAGCTGGCTCATCGAGTGAGCCAGCTTTTTCTGCATTTTTTAAGAATGCTGATATTGTCTGTTCAGCCAAGGCTGAATCCTTGTATATAACACAATGAATAAAATTGTGATAAGTAATCCTTTGATCACATTGAACGGTGCAATCCCTACTAAGATCAGGTTCAGCATCGCATCACCGGACATTTGCGGTGAGTTCAGGAACCATGTGTAAGCGGGAAGGATCAGCACGTAATTCAATACCCCCATCGCTAACGTCATTAAGACTGTTCCACTGACCAACCCTGCGGATAAGCCCTTCGTAGTACGGTATTTGCGGAAGAAATAGGAGACAGGAACAATGAAGATCGATCCAGCGATAAAGTTTGCCAGTTCTCCAACTGGAACCCCTGTCAGGTTGCCGACAATTCCGTAATGAAGGAAGTTCTTAATTGCTTCAACGGCAATTCCTGCGAGCGGTCCAAAGACAATCGCTGCAAGCAATGCAGGGACTTCGCTGAAGTCAATCTGCAGGAATGATGGAAGACCTGGAAACGGAAAATCCAATAACTGTAATACGTACGCAATGCTGCTTAGCATGGAAACAGCCACCATCTTATACACTTTTCCCTTTTGCATGTTGAAATCTCTCCTTTTGTTGCGCCATCTCTGATTTCAAATGCAGTGCACCCCTGACAACAATAGAAAACCCTTAGCTTTTTATAGAAGCTAAGGGAGAGTGTCAGGCATCATCAAATAAACATTTTAAGAACGGTATGTCCTTAGAATGCAGCTGAGCGAGGGCTCAGTCGTTTTACAATAGATCTCTTTATTGTAAAAGAACTGAACAATGCACCGTCATCTTCTCCCATCCAGACTTTACTGTCGGCTCTGGAATTACACCAGATCAGCAGACAAGAAGCAACGAAACGATGTGTTTCAGCTCTTCTCATGAGCTCACGGGCTGATGAAGAGGGAATCTTCAAATACCGCCGGTCGGGAATTTCACCCTGCCCCGAAGATGGATCGCTATTTTTTTGTAGAATACATTGCTTATTATACTGCATAAAAAGGAATTTGGGAACCATTTTGACTTACAAAAGTTTAGTGGGTTTTTGGAAGTTGCTGTTTCGTTTTCATTGTTGTACTTGATAGTGGTTGATTTCCGTTCCAGGCTGCTCGCTTTCCGCGGGGCGTGCGGTAAGCCCCACGGCGCAAGCGCCTTTGGGTCTTACCTGTCACGCGACCCCCGCAGGAGTCTCGCACCTTCCACTCCAATCAACTTGTCAAGGAAGATTCTATGCAGAAATGTTCAAAATGCAACAAGCTTTTTGAAAAAAGCCTTGGAAATAGAATAAGGTTATGAACCGAAAAGAATGGGTAAAAGAAATCACACAGATGCTTGGTCTTCTGGTATACAATAGGTAGGAAATAATCTATGCAAGGAGGGGAAATCTGGCTGTTCTGAGAAAGAAGCCAGTGGTTATGCTGACATTTGAGAATTCTTGGCCTTACGATAAAATGATGGACGATATCTATATAAATGAATGCCCGTTCTGCCATAAGTCCAATGTGCTGACGGCATTCTCTGAAGAAAAGCTGAACAGTGCAAAGGAAGGCATCAAGCAGCTGCTGGTCATGCCATGCTGCCACAGCAAGCTGACCATCTTAAACGCAGATGATGATTACTTCTGGACAGAAGAAAAATTAAGATAGGAAGAAAAGCTTCAGCGCCCTCATGGACTGGGGCGCTGAAGCTAGACATTACTTCCGTGAATTTACTTTAAACAAAAACTGCCGGATGCTTCCGGCAGTTTTTGTTTAATATTCTTTGATGATGTTATAGAACGTATCGCGTTCAACAGGTTTCTTGTTGGCTGTTTTTATTAAATGCACCAATTCTTTACGCGTAATGCCTTGAGAAGTGAGGGCACCAACAGAGTGAGAAATTCTTTCTTCAATCAAAGTTCCGTGAATGTCATCAGCACCAAAAGTCAAGGCCATCTGTGTTAATTGTACACCGATGTTGATCCAGTACGCTTTAACATGGTCAAAATTATCGAGCATCAAGCGGCTGATAGCGATCGTGCGCATGTCATCAAAAGCTGACGTACGCCGGGTAAGCCCCATGGAAGCTGTTCTTGGCTGCATCGCAAGCGGAATGAACACCATAAATCCGTTTGTTTGATCTTGAAGCTTTCGAAGTCTGTCCATATGAATCAAGCGTTCTTCTTTTGATTCAATAGAACCGTACAGCATGGTTGCATGAGTACGAAGTCCAAGACCGTGAGCAATCTCATGGGCTTCCAGCCATTGATCGGTAGAAGCTTTATCCGGACTCATTTTTTCACGATAGCGTTCAGTTAGAATTTCTGCACCGCCTCCTGGCATCGTGTCCAGTCCTGCTTTAACAAGTTCCTCTAATACTTCTTTCATGGACAAACCAGATAAGCGTGCAAAAAACTCAATTTCTGCTCCTGTATAGGCTTTGATTGCAGCATTTGGATAATGTTTTTTTAGAACACGAATGGTGTCCAGATAGTAGTCAAAAGGCACTTCATTATTATGGCCGCCGACAATATGGAATTCGCGGATATTATCATTCCATCGCTTTTCAACATACTCAAGCAGCTGTTCTTCGTTCATTGTATAGGCGCCTTCTTCACCAGGTTTCCGCTTGAAACCGCAGAAGCTGCAAGTTGCTTCGCATACATTGGTTGGGTTAATGTACATATTTTCAATAAAATAAACATTATCGCCGTTTTTCTTCGAATTCACTTCATTCGCCAATTGAGCGACACCCAGTATATCGTTGGTTTCATATAAAAAAAGGCCGTCCTCAATTGAAAGTCGTTCACCGTTACGGATTTTTTCAGCAATGTCCTGAATTTTTGTTTCTTGTGTAATGATTGCCATTCCTTTTCCCCCGTTTCAATTAATATGTATATACGTTCTATTGTGCAGGAAAGAATCCCGCGAAATCAAACTTTTTGATTAAAAGCTTTTTTCTAGAGCTAGTAAAAACGCCCGAAGAATACGCAGTCTATTATACGCTCATTTATTTGGGAGGACAAGGAAGGAACGAATTACCATCAATGTCACATTCGTGTAACAAACGTTAAAGATTGTTTACTTTTTAGAAATAATAAAGACAAAAGGGTGAAAATATAGCAGAATACATAATATTGAGTGTCTTATATTGTAAAAAAATTGAAGATGAAGTAGAATAATGGAACCACCAGGTATTGAACCAGGGAGTGTTGCCCGTGATGAATGTAGCTGATTGCGAACGGCTAATCGAATATAATGAGCAGATAGAAGTGCTCCGCCAAGAGATGATTAAAACGGCTGATCTATTTGGTCTGAATCATCCCCAAGTATTGAGCTATAGCCGTAAAATTGATGAAACCCATAACCTCATATTAAAGATTGAAAGAGAAAATTCATTTTAAGGAGCAAGCCTAAACCTTGAGAGTTTTGGTTTGCACTAGTATAATATAGTTATAAAACCTTCAATGAAGGAGAGTGTACAGAGATGATCGTAAACTTTACAGATGCGGCAGTAGGCAGAATTAAAGAGATGCTTGCAGCTGAAGAGGAATCAGGACTTTTTCTTCGTGTCGGTGTAAAAGGCGGCGGATGCAGCGGCCTCTCATACGGCATGGGCTTTGATAAAGAAACCCAGAGCAATGATCATGAAGAGGAGATTAATGGCCTTAAAATTGTTGTGGATGATGAAAGTGCCAAGATTTTAAATGGTACAACTGTTGATTTTAAGCAGAACATGATGGGCGGAGGATTTACAATCAATAATCCGAACGCGATCGCTTCATGCGGATGCGGTTCTTCATTTAAAACTGCAACCAATACTGGTACTCCTGAAGAGTGCTAATCATATAGAAAAAACCTCCTCGTAAGCCGCTGATGGCTGACAAGGAGGTTTTTTTTGTCTAGCTACAGTGCCTGAGGCTGTGTATTGGTTCCAGCGCTTGTACCCACAGGGCATAAGTGCGACATTGGCTCATAAAAACATGAGCCGTGTCTTCTTTACCGGACTTTAGCAGGGCACTTTCGCTTTTCTGTGTGCAATTTTACCGGCGGCAGAGAATATGTTTATACCACTTGAAAAAAATCAACCTGAAAAGGGAGAGAAAAAAGTGGAGATGATGAACCGTAATTTACGATTCATGGGAAACATATTGTCGTGGCTGCTGGCGAGTTTTTCGGTACTGCTCGTTATGGCAGCAGGTTATGCAATGGGTGGATGGCTAGGAATCTTGCTGATCAGTATCCTGTGGGTGCTGCTTTACTGCAGTGTGTCATAAATGAAGTATGTAATCGAAATACGCAGGCAATCCAAAGGGAGGCCAGGTCTTACGGTAGAGATTGAGTTCAATACGAAGGAAGAAGCGGAAGCCTATCTGCAAAAGACATATGAAGATTACGTTAAAGGTCAGGAAGCAACGGTGGATTATGAAACCATAACAATCAATGAAGAACTATTTCAAAAAGAAATAATAATCCGGAAACGAAATGAAAAAGGAAAAAAGGTGTTTAGCTTACTGCTAACCACCTTCATAAAAGATTTTTAGTTGCCCAAATACAAAAGAAAGAACAGCCCGATAAGGTCAGATAAGACGGAAAACCCGATATACATCCACTTTTTTCTGCCGGCATTCCGGCTGCTTGCCATCATTAATCCGGTACCGAGTATAAAGAAAACAATTCCAATGATGATGAATGTGTTCATTTGTAATCTCCTTATTTATGTAGAAAAAAACCCGGTGTGCCGACACCGGGTTATATTTATGGGTTTATGAGCAGAACTTGTCTGCTGATGTCATTGTAGCATACTTACCACGGCAAAACCAAGAACCACTTTATTCCAGTGAGCCTTTGACTTTTTCCAAGAGCTGCTTGAGCTCAGGGAGGGCTGCCTGAACATTTTCAAGAAACGATTCATCTGTAATGTGCAGTGATCCAATCTTACGCTGAAGATCCTGCAGCAGTTCAGCAATGTAAAGTTCATCTTCGGTCCATTGGCGATTCATAAATTGAATTTCCTCCTAAAATAAGCTGCTGCTGTGTTGTGGCTGGGTTTTTGCTTTTGGATCTATATAAGTTTTCGCATTGTTAATAGCGGTAGGTGCTTCACCAAAACCTGCAGCGATCAGTTTTACTTTTCCATCATAAGAACAGATGTCTCCTGCAGCATAAATTCCTTTGGTGTTCGTCTCCATTCTTGAATTTACGACGATGGAGTTGCGTTGAATCTCAAGTCCCCAATTTTTAATCGGCCCGAGTGAAGAAACGAATCCATAGTTGACGATAACGGCATCGACTTCAACTTTTTCTTCCACATCTTCGTTTTCCAGAATGACATGGGTTATCTTTTCGCCGTCATTCACGAGTTCTTTGATCTGAAATGGAGTTTTGATTTTTACGTTTGAGCTCAGCAGCTGTTCTACACTATGTTCGTGCGCGCGGAACTTGGGCCTCCGATGGGTAAGTGTAACTTCATCAGCAACAGGTTCAAGCATGAGTGCCCAATCGACCGCAGAGTCACCGCCGCCTGCAATCAAAACTTTTTTACCTGCAAACGCCTGAAGGTCATTCACGAAATAATGAAGGTTCTTTCCTTCAAATGCTTTGGCATCGTCAAGCTCCAGCCGTCTTGGCTGGAAAGCTCCTACACCGGCTGTGATGATGACCGCTTTGGAATAGTGTTTATTTTTATCTGTTGTCAGTTCAAAATGTTCTTCTTTTTTCTCAACGTTTTGAACGGATTCTTCAAGCACAATTTCAGGGTTGAACTGCTCTGCTTGGACTTTTAGGTTATTCACAAGCTCCTGGGCGAGAATCTTTGGAAATCCTGCTACATCATATATGTATTTTTCGGGATATAAGGCAGCGAGCTGTCCCCCGAGCTGTGGCATGCTTTCAATGATCTTTACTTTCATTTGGCGCATTCCCCCATAGAATGCTGCAAACAATCCTGTTGGACCTCCGCCAATTATTGTAACATCATACAGATTTTCTTCTGTCATACTTCCACCCCCGAGAATATTTTCATTCTTCCCTCCATTATAGTAAGAATGAGAGGGAAAGGAAAGAATAATACCACCAATGTACGTTCTTTGTCGATGACTGTACTGTAAGGCTGTATTTATACAATAGGTAAGGAGACTGTGTCAACTGATTATGCCTTTTTTTCAAAAAACGGTTGAAATATAAGAAGAAAAGGACTAAGATAAAAAAGGAAAAAACATGGGGGAATTGTGACAGTTTTCGTCTTTATTTTTATCCTACTACGTGAAATACGTCACAAACTTTTTGTCTATCATATTTCCTTATTGGTTAGGTAAAACTATAAAAAATCTGAACTGGAAGTGATCATATGAGTAAGCCAAAAATATTAATTATTGGTGGAGGATATGGCGGGATGATGTCAGCTGTCCGCCTGGAAAAAGAGCTTGGTTTAAACAATGCGGATGTTACGCTTGTGAACAAGCACAACTATCACTACCAAACCACATGGCTTCATGAAAATGCGGCAGGTACGCTGCACCATGATAAAACACGCATCATGATTGATGACATTATCGACACGAACAAAATCAACTTTGTACAAGATACAGTCGTTGAGATCAAGAAAGATGAGAAGCGTGTCATTCTTGCAAATGGCGAGCTAACGTACGACTACCTTATCATTGCTCTTGGATCAGACCCAGAAACATTCGGCATTCAAGGTTTGAAAGAAAATGCGTTCAGCATTCGCAGTATCAACTCTGTCCGTGAAATCCGTGAGCACATCGAATATAACTTTGCTCGTTACAACAACGAAGGACAAAAACAAGAACTAATCAACATCGTTGTCGGCGGTGCTGGATTTACTGGAATCGAGTTTGTCGGTGAACTGGCTGACCGTGTTCCTGAACTTTGCAAAGAATACGATATTCCGCGTGAAAAAGTCCGTATCGTTAATATTGAAGCGGCTCCTAATGTTCTTCCAGGCTTTGACGAAGAGCTCGTTGAGTACGCAATCAATAATCTTGAACGCCGCGGTGTAGAATTCCTTGTAAACACACCGATCAAAGAATGTAGCGAAGACGGAGTTCTTCTTGCTTCCGGTGAAGAAATTAAAGCAGCTACTGTTGTATGGACTGGCGGAGTACGCGGTAACCACTTAGTAGAAGAAGCTGGCTTTGAAACAATGCGCGGACGTGTAAAAGTAGAGAAAGACCTTCGCATGCCTGGATATGACTATATCTTTGTAGCTGGAGACTGTGCTCTTATTATTAATGAAGAAATTAACCGTCCTTACCCTCCAACAGCTCAAATCGCTATTCAGCAGGCTTATACAATCGGCCGTAACCTGAAAACGCTCATTAATGGCGGAGGACAGATGGAAGAGTTCAAACCGGATATTAAAGGTACTGTAGCTTCTCTTGGTAAAGGTGAAGCAATCGGTGTCGTTGGAAACAAAAAACTATTTGGTTCAACAGCATCTGCGATGAAAAAAGTCATCGATAACCGTTACCTTTTCTTGCTTGGCGGAGTACCAATGGTCATCAAAAAAGGAAAGCTTAAATTATTTTAATAAATGACACCATGATATGATAAGAGCAGAAGTCCTTCGGGGCTCTGCTCTTTTTTTGGTTTGGAATTTGATGGAGTGTGATTGAATCGCCATCAGTGTGCGATGCATGATAGGAATGTAAATCAACCATAAGCTTTTTTAAAAGGAGATATTTTATGAGTACGATGAAAAAGAGAGGAAGTGTCTGGCTCGCAGCGGCAGGGCTGGTCATCCATGACGGCAAATGCCTCGTTGTAAAAAAGAAGTATGGCGGGCTAAAAGGCAAGTGGTCCATTCCTGCAGGGTTTGTGAATCCGGGTGAAACGGTGGATGAGGCGGCTGTAAGAGAAGTGAAAGAAGAAACAGGGATCCAGAGCAGGGCTGTGAACGTGGTCGGTATACGAACTGGTGTCATAAAGAACGAAATCAGTGACAATATGATCGTTTTTCTGCTGGAGCATATAGGAGGAGAGATCCGTCCTCAGCAAGAAGAGATTGAAGAAGCAAGGTTTCTCACTCCGGAGGAATTAAGGGATGATCCGGTTACTTCCATGATGGTCCACCATTTTCTCAATGAGAAAAAAGAAACCGTTAATGAGCATTTAAATCCTGGAGATATATTCGGCTATACTTCTTATAAAATTTTTGATAATCGTTGAAATTGTATGGAATTTGGACATATTTAATGATAAATTAAAATGTTTACGCTTACATTGGTGATATGGCCGGAAATGCTCCCTTTTCAAGTTTTTGGATTCTTGATATATTATCAGAAAATTCAAACAAGGAGAGTGTCATCTTATGAAATCGTCAACAAGAACAAAAGCACAGGAAAAGTGTCAATATTGTGAAGGTAAGGGGTATTTCCAGCTTCTTCTAGGTGGCTCTGAAACTTGTGAAGAGTGCTGTGGAAGCGGAAAAAGGGAGAGATAAATAAGGAGGGAGCACCGTGATGCGGTGCTTCCTTTTCTTTATCCTTATATTGACTTTAATCCCCTATTTCAGTAAACTAGCTTTGAATATGGGGGTGAAGGAATGTACTTACCGCAATTATTTATTTCCATGCTATTATTTATCGTTCTTTTCTTTGGAATCGGTTTCCTTTTAAACATGCTTCTGCGTTCAACATGGATTATGGCTGTTATTTATCCGGTTGTCGTGATTATGATTATTGATCATGTTAAATTTTTAAAATACTTTTCAAGTCCCGGAAAAAGTTTTGCAGAACTCGGCGAGGACTTTATCCATCTTCAGGCTGTAGACATTTGTATCCTGGTTAGCGGAATGGTCGGAGCGATTTTTGCCGGCATGGCCATCAAGATGCTGCGCGTCAGAGGCTATCAAATGTTCTAGAATCTTCTATGATTAATAGAAGGTTCTTTTTTTTATGCTCATTGCCGGGCTGAAGCCCCTTCTGCGGTATAAAACTCACTTTTCTTGGAAAATACTACGTTTTAGAGAGGAGTGAAAGTTTGCGTTTTATACCTACTGCCATAAAACGGCTTATGATGACAGCTATGTTTATCCTTGCTCTGCTTACGACCTTGCACTCAATCTCGGGTGTCGAGGCTAAGGATGTATCCGATTGGGCATCTTCCGAACAGAAAGGTAAGCAGGATGGATTGTTGCGTTCATTGAACATTGAATTGGCAAAGTATATTGCCGGGGCCCTTGAGAATGTCCCATCATTCTGGGATAGGGAGTTTACTGTAACAACAGAGCCGGAAGCAGAAACCGCAGCATCCCCACTTGATCATTTTGATGTAACTCCCTACCCCTCAGTAACGGTAACAGCTACAGGCTATACTGCAGGGATAGAGTCCACTGGAAAAAATAAAGCTCATCCCGCTTATGGGATCACAAAATCGGGGTTAAAGGTAAAACGTGATCTTTATTCCACGATTGCCGCAGATCCCGCTGTTTTTCCCATCGGCACCATTCTGTTCATTCCCGATTACGGGTTTGGCGTAGTGGCTGATACGGGTTCAGCCATAAAGGGAAAAAGAATAGACCTATACTATGAGACGACGAAAGACGTCTATGAAAAATGGGGCAAAAAGACGTTAAAGGTCTACGTGATTCAAAAAGGATCCGGGAAATTGACCGAGCAGGAGCTCAAAACGTGGAATGAAAAAAAATCCATGCAGTTCTATCGAAAACAATTGTATTAAAAAAGCTTCGAGCCCGCTGGCTTGAAGCTTTTATATTGTATTATGAATTACTTTGCTGTACGAGCCGGCTGTTTCCACAGCACTTGATGCAGTTTCTTCAAACCGTCAATCAGCCTTGGTGACGGCCGGCAGAATAGATGTTCTTCAAGGATATGTACCTTGTTCTCCTTTACTGCTCTAAGATCGGCCCAGCCAGGGCGTTTCTCCAGAAGTTCCGGTTTTACTTTCTGTTTTCTTACTCCTACCCAAGCGATGCAGATCTCGTCAGGATCACGTTTAATAACATCATCCCAGGTTGTTTGAACACTTGCCAGCTCAACGTCTTCGAACACGTTCTCAGCTCCGGCAAGGTGTGAAATCTGAGTAAGCCAGTTCAGCTTTCCTGGTGTGAAAACAGGCTTAGGCCACCATTCCCAGTACAGCCTTTTTTTCTCCTTTATTCCTGCTGCAAACGACTGAAATTCATTAATGGTTTCTTTATATTGAGAAACGAGATAGTCGGCACGCTTCTCCACGCCGGTCCTTCTGCCCAAATCTTTTAAATCCCCAGCGATATCCTCAAGCGTATTGGGGTTGTAAACTACATGCGGAAGATTGCGCCGTTTCAGTTCTTCTATATTCTTTTCCATACCAGGAACACTTAAGGAGGCAATCACGAGATCCGGTTTAAGTTCCTCGACCATGTCCATATTGATGGATAGATCAGGGCCAAGCCGAGGCAAGGTGCGCACTCGTTCAGGCCAGTCGGAAAAGTCATCAACCCCCACCAGCTGTTCAGTTAACCCAAGATAATCAACAAGCTCTGTATTGCTCGGACAAATAGATATCAATCTCATGAATCGTCACCCCTTAAAGAACGAAGAAAAGCCAGTATACAATCAGTGTTTGGATAATTCCGAGCAGTGCGCCATAGAATACCTCATCCGGCTGGTGTCCCAGAAGCTCCTTTAATTGTTTGTGCTTTTCTTTCACGTCAGTTTTTTTCATTGCCTGGCTGACTTCCACATGTTCCCGGAAATCAGTTACTAACTTATTCAATACGGCAGCCTGTTCTCCTGCATGCCATCGAATTCCTTTCGCATCATACATAACAATAATGGCAAACATAGCAGCAACGGCAAAAATAGAGCTGCCCAGGCCTTCTCTGAGAGCAACTCCTGTTGCAAGCCCTGTAACAGCAGCGGAGTGAGAACTAGGCATGCCTCCTGTACTGATAAACAAATCCCATCTCACTTGTTTTGTCTCCAGGTAGGTAATCGGTATTTTCAAGAATTGAGCCATTAATATTCCTAATAAGGAAGCAAGTAAAGGAAAATTGAAAAATAGGTCCATAGATCGTCTCCTCGCAGCCTTTTTCTACAATGTATCGAGATAAGGTTGTTCTAATGCTTTCATAATACCCTTTTTTTGTTGTTTGCAATCTTATAGTTCTGCCATGAATGACGTCATTCGAAAGGAGATAATGTGCCTTCTGTTATCATAATAGGGAAGGGATGGCGGAGAACAGATGGATTATCCGAAGGAATACTATGAGTTTTTCATTTCGTTCAATGAGGGAGATTATTATACGTGCCATGATCTGCTGGAGGAAATGTGGATGACGGATAAGAGAAATTATTTTCTAAAAGGGCTGCTGCAGATGACGGTAGCGATCTACCATTATGAGTATGGAAATGTAAAAGGAGCAAGAGCCATGATGCATGCCGCCCACAACTACCTCCAAGAGTATCGGCCTTTTTATTGGGGGATAGATCTTGAAGAGGTGTATCGTTTTATTGAAGCCTGTTTGAAAAGAATACCTCATGAGATGGACAGTGTCGCTTTTGAGGATGCGGATAAACTGCCGGCTTTGCCAGAATTGATCCTGCTACTAAATGACCTTGAAGAAGAATAAACTGACATTAGCATACCGTGCAAAAGGAGGATGTGCATGTTCACCGTAAAGGCAAATTGGAATAAAGACAATGCGGAAGATGCGTTGTTGATCGGCATCTGGTCCGATCACAAAAAACTGGATGGAATTGCTGCCGTACTTGATGAGGCCTTTAATGGCCATATCACCGAGCTTTTGCGGGAAGGGGATGTTTCCGTGATGGCAAAATCAGTCACAAAGCTCCATACGTTTGGCATCGTGGGAGCCAAACGGCTGTATTTTATCGGATTGGGAAGGCGGGCGGAAGCAACTTATGAGAGCATAAGAGAGGCGTTCGGGAAAGCGGTTCAGATGCTGAAGCGGGAAAAGCGGGAAAAAGCCGCTATCGTTCTGGAAACCTTTGAAAACGACAGACTGTCTTCTGAGAAACTTGCCCACGCTTTTGCAGAAGCAGTCGTGGCGGGCAGCTATGCCTTTGAAAACTATAAGGAACGTTCCAATGAAAGAGATAAAAAGCTGACAGAAATTACGGTATATAGTTCGGACAGCCAGACAGGTGCAGGGCTTTCGACAGGCCATGCTTTTGGTGCAGGAATCAATACAGCACGCAATCTTGTGAACACTCCCGGCAACCTATTGACTCCGAAAGACCTCGCTCGGGCAGCGATGGAGATTGCCATCAAATACGGGATGGAATATGAGATTCTAGAGAGGGAGGATATGGAACGGCTAGGCATGGGAGCGCTCCTTGCCGTGTCACAAGGTTCCGATGAGCCTCCAAAAATGATCACAGTGAAATACAAAGGCCGGGACACGTGGGATCATGTTCTTGCCCTTGTAGGCAAGGGCCTGACGTTTGATTCAGGCGGCTATTCCATCAAGCCGGGTGCCAACATGCATGAAATGAAAAGTGATATGGGAGGAAGCGGATCTGTGCTTGGAGCGATGGAAGCAGTGGGGCGGCTGAAACCAAAGACCAACATCCTTTTTGTTATTCCGTCCAGTGAAAACCTGATTAACGGAAAGGCGATGAAGCCTGGAGATGTTTTTACTTCACTCAGCGGTAAAACGATTGAAGTCCGTAATACTGATGCAGAAGGAAGACTGATTCTTGCGGATGCCATCACCTATGCAAAAGAAATGGGTGCTGACTATCTGGTGGATGTGGCTACATTAACCGGTGGTGTCGTAGTGGCGTTGGGAGATTGTACAACTGGAGCTCTTACGAACGACGAAGTGTTTTTCAAACAGGTGAGCCAGTCTGCAGGACATGAAGGAGAACTCCTTTGGCTTCTGCCAAGCCATCAGCCCTTTAAGGATATGCTGAGGTCGAGTGATGTAGCCGATCTGAATAACTCCACAGGACGGTTAGGCCACGCGATTACCGGTGGGCTGTTTGTCGGGGAATTCGCTGGGAAGACCCCTTGGGTCCATCTGGACATTGCGGGTACAGCGTATTCCTCCAAGCCTTCGAACCTCGGTCCAAAAGGGGCTACCGGGGTCATGGTACGGACATTGGCCAGGCTGGCGATGAATTTCAAATAATACAGCAAGAAAAAGCATGGCACCTGTCATGCTTTTTTACATACTCTGAAAAGAAAAAGAGGATTGCAGGATTCCAGGAGTTGTATTATAATATAATTATTATTACTTTATAATCATTTTAAAATACATAAAGGAAAGGGGATTGTTCAATGGCTGATTACGATTATCACCATCTCCCACATGTAAAAGTGCAGAGCCGGTCAAAGAAGACGTTGTGGATTACCCTCTTGCTGACCCTGTTTTTTACGATCGTTGAAGTAATCGGCGGGCTGATCTCCAACTCACTTGCACTATTATCGGATTCTGCCCACATGGTCTCTGATGTGCTGGCACTCAGTTTAAGCATGCTGGCCATTTACCTCGCTACCCGGCAGCCGAATGCCAAATTCACTTTTGGTTTTTTGCGTTTTGAAATCATCGCTTCCTTTCTGAATGGGCTTGCCCTGGCTATCATTGCCATTGGTATTTTTATTGAAGGCATCAAGCGTTTTATCAAGCCGGAAACAATCGATTTTAAATTGATGCTGATCATCGCAGTGATCGGCTTCACCGTGAACCTTGTGCTGACCATTGTCCTAAGCCGAAGCATGAAGGAAGAGGAAAACTTAAATGTAAAAAGTGCTCTCTGGCATTTTATCGGAGATCTGCTGAGCTCAATCGGGGTTATTATCTCTGCTATTCTCATTAAATTTACCGATCTATATTTCTTTGATCCTCTGATCAGCTTGATCATCGGCGGGATCATCTTTACAGGCGGCTACAAGATTATAAAAGAATCCTACATGATCCTAATGGAATCTGTTCCAGAAGGTTTGGATCTAGAAGCGATCCGAGCGGATATTTATCAAGTAGAAGGGGTAGAAGATGTTCATGAGCTACATCTATGGACGGTGACCAGTGATCACCATTCTCTTACCGCCCATGTTTTCATTAATGAAAACATTCAGCCGTTCTGTGTCATTCTTGCCATTAATGAGATGCTGAAGGACAAATACAAACTCAAACATACAACCGTTCAGATTGAACACGCTACCATCCATCACCATGGAGAGTACGGCAAGCAGTTTTTAGAAACACATAAATCCTAAATTTCTTTTTGTGAGTTCTTCAAAATGGTGAAGGGCTCTTTTTTTCGGGTGCAAGGAAATGGACATAACTGCTGCATATTGATTAAAATGAGGACAATACTTATGCTACAACCGTAAAGGGGTTCTCTATGAGCGAAAAGAAATCATTGGCAGCACGCATTTTTTGGTACATCATTTTAGCGATACCTATTTTAATTATTGTATTTACTATCGTAGCGTTATTAAGAAACGTATTCTAACCTAGCCTAGGTATGTACTGTATCCCGAATGATGGACACTAAAAAACGTTCATTATTCGGGATTTTTTATGAAGAAAATAGGGACTAAAGAATTTATAATCTAAAAAACCGGATGAGCAAAAGATCAATGCTGGCGATCAGGAAAAAAATAAGGGCCGATTTAGAGTGTCCGGAGGTATAAAGCGCAATGGCACCAGCAGCAAACACAGTGAGCTGAAGCAGGGTACGCAAAGAAATAGGGATCGGAATCGATGCCTTTGGAGAAAGAAGCATTCCCCAAAAGATTGCAACCAGAAGCGGAGCAGCTAGGCAGAGAACATATTTCGAAAATCCGCTAACCATGTGAAATCCCCAGTATCCAAAGGCTCCCAATACAAAGAGCTCTGATAAAAAAAGCACACCTAAAAGAAAGGGCCCCAATATGGCCATGATGATTCCCCGCTTTCTTATTGAATTCCTGCCTTTATACGATAGTCAGCCATCTGTGCTTCGGGATGAAGAACTTTGTCTCCGTGGCAAACCTCAAGACGTTTCGGGTTGAGCTGGCTGACGATGGAGCTGCTCCTGAAGGCTTCCTCCATATCAGCCGTAAACATCGGCATCGGTTTTTTAAGCCTTCCTTTCTTGGAAGTGAACAGATCACCTGCAAGAAGGACCTGATCTTCTTCGTGGTAATAAACAGTGTGGCCGGGAGAGTGCCCCGGAGTCAGGTAGGGTCTTATTCCATCAATGAGTTCCAGTTCACCCTCGTTTCCAGCAGACAAGGGCTGGGTAATGCCCTTTGAGACCGATGCAACAGCCTTCTTTCTGCGGGGATAGGCAAGGTCACCTTCCAGATAAGGAATTTCAAGTGAATGGGCGTATACCGGAACATCATGATCCTTCAGAATGGCTGAAATAGATCCGGTATGATCCGAATGGCCGTGTGTCAGCAATATCCTTTGCAGAGGACCGGCATTCAGCTGATTTATTGTATTCAATATTCCTTTCGCCATCATCGGAATTCCTGCGTCTACAAGAGTGATTCCTTCTTTACCGCGAACAGCCCAGACATGGATCCGTATGATCATCCATGTTTTCAGGCTCCAAATATGAGGGGAGATCTGTTCAACTTTCATGGTTATTCGCTCCTTGTTTTATGATTTCATGAAAACCGAGAAAAAGGGCTTCTACGCTTTGTTCAAAGGTGGGTGATAGACGAACAAGGAGCTCTTGAAGAGGCTCTTTATGATTGAGGTAGGTACTAATAATGCCGTGCAGGTTGTAGAAAAGGATACGGGCAAAGGCAAGGGATTGTTCATTATCAGAAATACCGAGCACATCTTTCAATACACTCATTAACAGCTGGAAAAGTTCAATCCGGACTTTGTTGATCTGCAGTTTTGGATTTTGTTCATCCACTCTGGAAGAACTGGCAGTGATAAATGTGGTGTACATACTCTGATGCAAGAGACAAAATTCAATAAAGGTCCGGCAGATGGATTTTAATTTAGCGGAATCGCCCGCATCCTGGCGATGAGAGATATCCTCCAGCTGCAGTTTAAGCTCCTGTAAGAGCGGCATCGCTAAATGATGGAGCAGCGATTCTTTGTCTTTATAATAGAGGTAGATAGCTGTGTGCGAGCATCCGGCTTCTTTTGCGATTTCTCTTATCGTTACTACTTCATATCCACGCTTGCCAAAAAGTTTTCCAGCTGCTTCAAGGATGTTTTTCTTGGTTTCTTCCGAACGCAATTCTTGCTTGTTTGCCATAAAACATCACTCCTAACCATTGGTTACTAACCACTGGTTATAATATATTCGATTCATCATATAATTGTCAAAATTTTTTGTTCGACAAAACTTTCTTACTGGATGTTGGGTTAAGCAGCATAAAAAAAGAGGTACCACCCGCATTCAGGAGGTACCTCTTTGTATTTAAGCTGCGTTTGAATTCGATGTGCTGCGGCGGTTTTTAGCGACTGCCTTATAAATTCGCGGTGAGATTACAGCGGTAACTGCAGTCAGGATCACGTCTTTTGGGAGGAACAGAAGCATTCCTTTCCAAGTCCCAAGATAGGTGACACCTTCAACAGCTGCCCAATTTGTCAGCGCGGCATAGAGAAAAGTAGTGCCGACAAAATAGTTGACGATCAAACCGGCAAAGGAAGCGAGAAAGAAAACCGGCAGGCTTGGTTTTTTCGCCATCTCAAGAATTTTTCCTGCTACATAAGCGGCAAGAATGAATGATAAAATAAAGCCGAAGGTTGGTTTGAAAATGATGGAAGGCCCCCCGGAGAATCCTGCGAACACAGGAGCACCAGCCAGACCGACAAGTGTGTATACGATCATCGATACAGCGCCGAGACGGCTTCCGAGCAGCAGACCGGCCAAAATGCAAAAGAAGGTTTGAAGGGTGACAGGCACTTGCCCAAAGACGAGGGCAGGAATCCATGCTGTAATATTACCTCCTACTGCCATCAATGCCGCAAACATGGCGGCCAGTGTTAGATCAATCGCTCTAAACTTCATTAGGTTCACCTCATGTGGTAATTTATCTATATTGATGGTAATTCAGAGGACAGACTATTGTCAACCTAATTTTTAAATAAGGTTTACATATTGATATTATTGGAGGTGCATCACATGTTTTTTGGAAAAATACCGAAGAAAAAGGATAATGAGAGGGTGCCGCCGAATCAGAATGTTACAACCCGCTGGCCTGTTCTTCATTATGGTAATGTTCCTTACTACAAGGATTTAAGTGAATGGGATCTGAAAATCTACGGAATGGTGGAGAACCCGACAACTTTTACTTACGAGGAGCTTATGGCATTTCCGAAATCATCGGCCACGAATGATATCCATTGTGTCACCGGCTGGTCCAGATTGGATAACGTATGGGAAGGAGTGGCTGTTAAAGAAATTGTAAAAGACATTGGTATTCATCCCTTGGCCAATTATGTCCTTTTGCATGCAGAAGAAGGATGGACAACCAATCTTCCTTTAGATGATTTTTTAAAGGAAACCAGCTTGCTGGCTCATACGCACAATGGACAAACGTTAACGCCGGAGCATGGGTATCCACTCCGTGCAGTGGTTCCGCATCTCTATTTCTGGAAAAGTGCGAAGTGGCTCCGTGCCATTGAATTTCTGCCGATGGAAACGCCAGGTTTTTGGGAGAAAAATGGCTATCATATGTATGGAGATCCTTGGAAGGAAGAGCGCTTTAGCTGGGACTAAGAAACAATGATCATGTAAGCAAAAAAATCAAAAATATTTATAAAAACCTTAAAAAATACATGTAAATTTTCCCAGATGGACCGATATTGTAATTAAAGGTAGTTTATGCTCTATTCGGTAAGGAAAGGAAAGAAGTGCCCGTGAACTGTAATCTTCAATCCGTCTGTGATCAGATGGAGAAAGTTAAGGAAAAGTTATATCAGTCATGCCGATCGGCAAACAGTTACTCAGACCCTGCCATCGTAAAAATCAGCCAAGAGCTTGATGAACTGATCACTCTTTATCAACGACAATTGAAACCAACCTATAAATAACATAACAAAAGGAAGCAGCTTACCTATTAGCTGCTTCTTTATCTTTTGTATAATGAGTTTTTATTCCGTCCGTGTCCTCGTGGATTACCACGATTTCTTTGTTCTCCTCATTCATCATCACTTTAACTTTTTCAGGTGTGAAGCTGGAGATGAATTCATAATCAGCATCAGTTTTAGATACAAGAAGTAACGGGATTGTATATGGAACTCCATACCTTTTTGGAATGGTCAGGAGCCATGTCCTTCCATCCTGTTCAAGCGTTAAAGAGGCATCATTCGTTTTAGAAGAATACGTTCCTTGTGCAGGTGCAGAAATCTCAGTCTCCCTAATTCGTTCTTCGTGAAATACGGGACTTCGTACTTCTTCATGCAGTATTATTTTTGCCAGGTCACGATTGATTTTTGTAACAGGGGTTAAATTAAAATTGCTCATGACGATTACCGTGATCTCACCATCCAGGCTTTTCAGCATTTCAGCACAATATCCGTTCACATCACCAAAATGACAGGCGGCCGCAGTTTGGCCAATTTTATCAAAACCCCAGCCATATCCATAATTGCCTTCGCAGGGTGTGAGCATATTATTTAGCGACCTCTTATTCAATACCTTTCCGGAAAACAAAGCTTCTGTCCACCTAAACAGATCTTCAGTAGTAGAATACATACCATATGCCCCAAGTGGAAAACTCATATCAATATAATCAGGATGCACAAAGTCTTTATTTACCGTATAACTTGATGCCAAATTTTGAACTATGGTTCTTCCGTCCAATACACCGGTGTTCTTAAGGCCAAACGGTTTTAGCAGATTTTCCTGAAGAAAATGGGCATAGGATTGTCCTGAAACCTTTTCTATAATTGCTGTCAGTAAAATGTAATTTGAGTTGCAATAGCTGTATTGAGAACCAGGCTCAAATTCAAGAGGTTTGTCTTTGATTCTATGGATCAGTCCAGTAAGATCTGCGGGAAGCCTCATCTCTTTTGTCCAATAATCCTGCATGGAGGTAAAATCGGAAACTCCAGATGTGTTGGAAAGAAGCTGATGTATGGTCACTTGTTTAGCGTAGGTGAGCCCCGCTATAAAAAGTGCCACGGTATCCTCGAGTTTCATTAAACCTTGCTCCTCAAGCAAAAGGATAGCCGCTGCCGTAAAGTTTTTGGTCAGGGAAGCAATCGGAAAGCGGGTTTGAGGTGAATTCGGAATGTTGAACGTCCGGCTGGCCGAACCATATCCTTCATGAATCAAGATTTCTCCTTTATATGCTGCAAGCACAGAGCCATTAAAATAGCCTAATCGGTCATACGCCGTCATATAATTTTTCAGTCTTGTTTTTAATGTTGTTTTGTTTATAAGTCGGGTCATATCCTATTCCTCCTGTATAAGAAGAAAACATTCTGCAAAAAGGAGAGCTTCTCCTTTATTGAACAGAAGGCGGCAAAAGGAGAGCCGGCTGATTTGTGAAACAAATGAAGCGCATGAAAAGCAGATGGGAAAAAGCTGGCTTATACCCTTCTGCTTTTCATATGGCGGTTCAATCACCCCCACTAAAACAACAACATGGATTAACATAGCTTATTTTTTAAAAATAATGTTAGAAGAAGCAGGATTTTTGTCAGAAATATCAAACAATAGTATAGAATAAGCAGTCTTCTTTTTTGAATATACTAGGGGAGAAGGAGGCGGATTCCATCATGGACTTTGTAAACGAAGAAAACCAGCAAGGAGATCAACGGGCTATGCAGTCCGAGCATTGCATGGTTTGCAACAATGAGCTTACCAGCTGGGAAGAAAGACAAATAGCCGTTTGCGACCATTGTGTCAGCAAAGCCATTGGCGATTAGCGTTCCTATTCGGAATGCTTTTTCTTTTGGAATCAGATCCTCGATTTCTTCACACACTATAAGGAATTTAAAAGGAGGAACGATACCAGATGGCTAAAAGAAAACATTCCAAAGATGCTGCCGCCAAGAACAATCAAACCCCGACAGAAAGCATGACAGACGTAGAGTTCTCTGACGATAAGTTCGCAGATGATATTCCAAAGCGCGATACAAAGAGCCCGAAATCAAAAGGCGAAGCATAAAAAGGAGACCCATGTCTGATCTTTTCCCCAATTGTATAGGGGTGAAGTTAAGATCAGACCGGGTCTCCTTTTTTCATTAAAATGAAAACTGCAATTCAGGCACATATTGGTTCATATGTTTTTTTATTTCACGATACTGTTTTTTCTGCGTTTTTACGTCCTGCATCGGATGAACATGCCATGATCGGTCAACCCAGGTGGGGAGAAATGCAGGGTTTTCAAGCTCAATTTTAACGTTATTTCCTCTTTGAATCTTATTCACCTTGATATCCATCATTCCCCCGATGTTTTTATACGGGCCGGTCTGTCCAGAAAAGAAGTTGCCAAGAGAATATGCTGCGAAAGCCCGCTCACCGTTCTTTTTCTTTATCCAGGAAACCGGCTGAAGCACGTGAGGATGATGCCCGATGATGATATCCGCCCCTGAATCCGCTGCCATCTGGACAAGTTCTTTTTGTTTCTCATTTGGCATCCGCTCGTATTCGTTCCCAAAGTGAAGACTGATCACCACAACATCAGAAATTTTTTCTGCCTGATGAAGGTCTGCTTTCATCTTCTTCACATCGATAAGGTTAACAAGATACGGTTTGCCCTTAGGTACAGGGATGCCATTCGTTCCAAAGGTATAGCTCAAAAAAGAAAAGGTGATCTGATTACGCTTCAGGACACGGATGATCTTTTGATCATTGGACGATTGGAAAGCACCTGTATACGGCATTCCAATTTCCTTCCAATGGTTAATCGCGCTTAAAATGGCTTTCTCTCCCCGATCCAGCGTATGGTTGTTCGCGATCGTCACCAGATCCACACCGTTCTTCTTCAGGGCGTCCCCGACATCCTGCGGTGAATTGAAGGAGGGATAAGAGGATAGACCGATCTTTTCTCCGCCGATCATCGTCTCCTGGTTGGCCACCGAAATATCCGGCTTCTCCAAATACGGCTTTACCTCTTTAAGCATCGGATTAAAGTCATAGGAACCGTCCCGTTTTTTCGCTTGATTGTATACCCGGTCATGGATAAGAACATCCCCGACCGCACCGATCGTAGCCGTATGGACGGTTTCTTTAGGTTCCGTCTTTTTTGGCGGTGGTTTAACAGTCTTTTTTTTATCGGTGTCCTTTTTAATTTGTTCACTGCTTGCAGGCTCCTGGCGGGTTTTCTCGGCTGTTTTATTACTGAGTACAGGAATAAGAGCAAGAAGCAAGATCACAACAACAACACTTGTAATAATTATTATTTTTTTCATAGTAAGCGTTTTCCTCCTACTTCTATACTATGCGATTGAGCCGGGAATTCAAGGAGAAAATCAGAATGTTCTTTAAAACGAATGAAATTGTTCGTTAAAAAATAATGAAAAAATACGATATTTAGCGATTTAGAGAGATAAACAGGATAAAAGTTCGTTAAAAAGAACAAATTTAACCAATTTTGGAAGTTTTCTGAATAGGCATATCGTTCTATACTAAACACAAGTTGTTCGTTAAAAAGAACTACTTTATTTTAAGAAAATAATTTAAATGCGCGCATCATCGTGCAAATTGGAAAGGGGCTTTTGATGGTTAAAGTGGTTTCTCGCTGGATCGGCAATACGCTCTTACTATTGCTTGCAATGTTATTCCTTACATCAATTCTTCTAGGCTATCAATCTCATAAGCATCCTGGACAAATACCGAGCTTTTTCGGATATAAGATCATGACGGTTTTATCCGGAAGTATGCGGCCAGTGTTGCAGCCAGGTGATATTGTGATTGATCGTGAGCCTGATTTAACTAAGTTCAAAGTCGATCAAGTCATTACGTATAAGCGTGAAGATAAATTCATTACTCACCGAGTCATTGATTTAGTGAAGAAGAATGGGGTCGTCTATTACAAGACAAAGGGAGATGCCAACAACGTAGAGGATAACAAGCTGGTTGCTCCGCAGCAAGTGGTTGGTGATTATGCCTTTCATATTCCAAATGCAGGATTCTTCTTAGAGTTCGCTCGTGGAAAACTCGGCATTCTATTATTTATTATCCTGCCGGCTATCTTGATTGTCTTGAGTGAAGTATTTAAAGACAAGCGGCCAAAGAAAAAGGGAAGAAAGGATCGGCCATATCCTCAAGAAGATATTGTCTGATCTGGGTGACCATTTTAGGGGGTGATGTCAATTACATAGTAGGGGTTAGGGGATCGCACGCATACTTACGGAATTATCTGTTGAAGCTTTAACAAAAAAACTGATGAAATGGGGAAAATTAAAATGAACAAAACTAAAAAGGTATTACTTGGAACAATGTTAGCTGGAGCTGTAACTGTAGGAGCTGGATTTGGAACTGGGACGTTCTCAGATTTCGTTGATTCTGCTTCTTCTACTGGCAACAAAATCGAAACTGGAAAACTTGATATCAGTCTAACTGGTCAAACTTTCAGCGCAACGAATAAAGCACCTGGTTATAAAGAATCTCAAACTTTTACAATTTCAAACGATGGTACTTTAGATGCCAAAGATCTTAAAGCAGTCGCAACAGTTACAGTTAAAAAAGATGGCGCTGCTGTAACTGATCTTTCTCCATATGGTGATTTCCAAGTAAGTTTTGCTGGTCACACTGTTCCTTTGAAAGACGTTAAATCAACCATCGAAAACAATGTGGGCGGCACTCTTGCTCGTGGAGCTCATCAAGATATCCCTGTACAAATGGAGTTGGTTCGCAAACCTGGTGTTAACCAAAACGAATACCAAAACTTATCCGTAGAAGTTAGCGTAGAAGTTTCTGCAGCAGCTTATGAAAACTAAAAAGATTTAGGCGAAAGAGCAGGATGAATTTTTTCGTCCTGCTCTTTTTAATAAGGAGGCAAAGGATGAAGCGAAAAATAGCAGGTACGTTAATGGCTTTAGGCATAGTAGGAGCAACTCTTACTTTAACCGCCGGAACATTTTCTGATTTTAAAGATTCATCCAGTATAAACAATAAGGTAGAAACGGGTTTCATGAAGATTGAAGTAAGCAAGAAGTATCCTAATCCTTTGTTTTTTACTTTTCCTGCAGATGGAAGGCCGGGCAACTGGGCAGATGGTTACTGGCAACCAGGTAAAATTTCCAAATCAAAGACAATGGTCATTACAAACACTGGTTCCGTTGATGTTCTATTAGACGGAATTTCGGCTTCCATTGATGAAACGAATATTACCGATAACTCCGTAAAAGAGAATTTCACAAAATGGCTGGATGTAAAAATTTATAACGGACAACCAACATCACCATCTGATACACCGATTTATTCCGGTACGTTAAATGATCTTTTAAGCAGCAAGCAACCATTGTTAAATCAGAATACTTTACTTCCCTACAATTCAGACTTGGATCCGAACGATTATGAAACTCCACTTTATGTAACAATCAAGATGAGTAGGGATGCTGACAATACAATAATGGGTAAGTACATCAAGTTTAGTTTAACAGCTCATTCAAAACAGCCTTAATCTAGCAACAAATTGGAGTGTTTGCGATGAAAAAACTTTCGTTATTGCTGATCATAATCGCTTTTATCTCCATGAACTACGGCTCAGCCTTTACTTACGGCGACTATGTTTCAACCTCACAGAAGAAACTCTTTAGTGTTGAGTTTAAGGGTTGTACACCCCATGACAATAGCAATCATGATGACGAGGAAAATAACAATCGTGATCATGACAAATGCGACAAGGAAGAAAAACCACCCAAGTATGATGACAAAAAAGTGGAAGATAAGAAAGCTGTGAAAGAAGAGAAAGTGGAGGATCAGAAGGATAAGCAAAGCGATTCACTTTCTGAAAACACTGAATCGACAAAGACAAAAGAGCTTACCAACAATGTTTCCGTTCAGTTAAAATCATCTATTAAACCAACAAAAGAATTTCAATCAAAAGAATTGAATGCCACAAAACAAATAAAAGAATAGAAAAACGATAAAGAGCACAGGTGTTACACCCTGCTCTTTATCGTACATAGATACTAAAATAAATTTAAAAAAGTCAGAAGTGGGTAAAAGTTGAGTATTAATATAGGAAAACAAATAAAATTAATTCGTCTTAAAAAGGGGAAAAGTGTAACACAACTTGCCGAGATGGCTGGAATCTCTAAAGGATACTTGAGCAGCATAGAAAATCATAAAAACAACCCGTCCGCGCATATGATTAAAAAGCTGGCGAAAGCCCTGGAGGTACCTGTGGAAAAAGTCATTAATCTAGAAGCAGATCCATTGGACCAGGAGTGGATGGAACTCGTCATTCAGGCAAAGGAAATGGGAATTAATCAGGAGGAAATCCGTACGTTTATACGGTATGAAAGCTGGAAACAGCAGACAAAGGATGATGAAGCTAAATGATTCGCCTTGGCAATGGAGTCTATTTATGTGAAGCAGCGGGGAATAAAGTAAAGGTCGTGTACATGGGCCGCAACATCTGTGAAATTTTTATTAATGATGAGCTAAGAGGAAGAGCACCTTTTGATTATGTAAAAAAACAAATTCTGAAGTGGGAGAAGAGAGAACCTCTATCCACTGCCTATATCGGACATTATCAATTTAAAGAACTTGTTCCGATCATCGATATTTCAGTATGAAAAAACCGGCGCCATAAAAGGCATCGGTTTTTTAGCTTTGATTTTTATTTTTCCATTTGTTGAATTCAAGAAATTCTTTAAACTGGTCTTTGCTGACACCAGACTCCATAGCTTCTTTTACGAGCTCTGCCCATTCATAATCCAGCTCCGCCTCATTGACCTCAGCTTTTTCATTCAGCAATTTTTCAACAGGAATATCCAGGACGGCTGCCAGCTTTTCAAGCAGCTGTACAGAAGGATTGGTTTGTATATTTCGCTCAAGGGAGCTGAGATAGGATTTGGCGATACCTGCTCGTTCTGCTAGTGAGGATAGAGATAGACCTTTTTCTTTGCGATATTTTTTGACAAGTTCACCAATCACGTTAATCCCTCTTTTTTACTACAAATTTTGCTTCTATTATACATTTAGGGACGATAGGCTGTAAATAGACCAAAAGCGACTTCAGATCGATGTCGCTTTAAATATTCGCTCATTTGATGGTATGTACGTTTTTTGAAGATAGCTACGGATTTCCTCCAAGCTTAAACCTTGCTTTTTGGCTTGTAATAGTAATGCTACCCATTCACGATCAAGCTCTGTTTTTTTTACGGTTTCCATGTTTCCCTCCTGAAATTGGTGGTTTTCCAGGTAATCCAGCCATCATAGTTACTCACCTTAGACCTGTGATTTTGCGTCCATGCTTTTCAGCGATGTTTGCCCTTTAACTGGAGGGTGGCATTCCGACAGTCACTCAATAAATACAATTTTAACCAATTACTAGTGCTTAACTCACAATTTTATTATAGTATCTCATTCTTTAGGAATCTGTCATAATTTGGCTGTTACATAACTGTAATATTATTGGAAAGTAAGCGTTTGCATTGATGCTTTTCCCTGAATTGTTTAAGATGAATAGAGAGAGCAAAAAAGGGGCGGATGAGTGATGGAACTAGGAAAATGGAAAGAACTGGACGAAAAAGATTTTCTGAAAAACTTTAAGAACGAATTCTATTTAAAAGAAGGCGTTTTATATTTAGACGGCAATTCGCTGGGGCTTTTGTCGAAAAGAGCTGAGAAAACACTGTTGGAGTCGCTGAATGATTGGAAGGAATGCGGTATTGATGGCTGGATGGCTGGAAAGCATCCATGGTATACACTTAGCGAGGAACTAGGGAAGAAATTGTCGCCACTAATTGGGGCAAACCCGGAGGAAGTCATTATTACCGGATCCACCACTGGAAACCTCCATCAGCTCACATCCACTTTTTTTAAACCCTCAGGATCAAAATCGAAAATTTTAGCCGATGAGCTGACCTTTCCCTCAGATATTTATGCACTGAAAAGCCAGCTGGCATTAAGAAGCTTGGACCCTGGCCAGCATCTGATCAGAGTGAAAAGCCGTGATGGCAGGATGATTGAGGAAGAAGACATCATCAAGGCTATGACGGATGAAGCAGCTCTTATTGTGCTGCCCTCCGTGCTCTACCGAAGCGGGCAGCTGCTCGATATGGAACGCTTAACTTCTGAGGCCCACAAGCGCGGAATATTGATCGGTTTTGATTTATGCCATTCCATTGGGGCAGTGCCTCATAAACTTTCGGAATGGAATGTTGACTTTGCTTTCTGGTGCAACTATAAATATTTGAACGCAGGACCTGGCAGTGTTGCGGGACTCTATATTAATGCTAAACATTTTGGAAAAGAGCCTGGACTAGCCGGGTGGTTTGGTTCCAATAAAGATAAACAGTTTGACATGAACCATGACTTCGTGGCGGCGGATACTGCGGGAGCCTTTCAGATCGGCACCCCGCACGTGTTAAGCACGGCACCATTAATCGGTTCCCTTGAAATTTTTGAGGAAGCGGGAATGGACCGGCTAAGAGAAAAATCTCTTAATCTGACACGCTATATGATGGAGCTGATTGAAACCGAACTTGCTGGCTTTGGATTTACGATCGGGAATCCGAGGGATGATATACGTCGCGGTGGCCATGTTTGCCTGGAGCATGACGAAGCAGCGAGAATCTGTAAAAGTTTAAAAGAGAACGGCATCGTGCCGGATTTCCGTGCACCGAATGTGATCCGCCTCGCTCCTGTTGCACTTTATACCTCTTTTGAAGATGTACATAAAGCGGTTCAGCGGCTAAAAAAAATCATGGGTGAGAAGCAGTATGAAAAGTTTTCAAACGTAAGAGAGGTGATTGCGTAATGGCTGGAAAACTGATCGATATCTCCATGCCTTTGACCTCGTCCGTTCCGACCTGGCCGGGGGACACCCCGTACTCGTTTGATTTAGCCTGGACGAAAACAGAATCAGGATCCGTGAATGTCGGTAAAGTGGAAATGAGCACGCACACCGGCACCCATATTGATGCGCCGTATCACTTTGATAGTGAAGGAAAACGGGTACTTCAGCTGGATCTTGAAATTTATGCCGGCAGAGCAATAGTGATAGATGTTACGGGCAAAGAGGTCATCGCTCCAGAGGATTTGGAGGATCAACCGCTGGATGGAGCGGAGCGTGTGCTGCTGAAAACAGGCTCTTGGCAGGACAGAACCGTGTTTCCGGAAAAGATCACCTATCTAGATGAAAAGCTGGCTGCTTTTTTATCAGAAAAAGGTGTGAGGCTTATCGGAGTTGATGTGCCGTCTGTAGATGTCCTCGACAGCAAAGCGCTTCCTGCACACCATGCCTTGCTTCAAAACGGCATTAATATCCTGGAAGGTATCGTCCTTGATGATGCGGAGCCAGGAGAATATGAGCTGATCGCGCTGCCGCTGCCGTTAAAGGATGCGGATGGCAGTCCTGTGCGTGCGGTATTGAGAGAAATATAATGTGAATGAAGAGATGACGGTTGAGCCGAATGATTTTCGGGCTGAAATCGTCACTTTTTACGTTTTTTCAATTCAGATCGAGGACTTGGAATACATTTACAAGCCGAAATGAAGCATTTACCCGCCAAAACAGGGAGTTTACCCGCCGAATTCTCCTAAATACCCGCCAAAACCTAGTTATGTAAACGGCAGCCAGAGAAAACAGCATTACCTGAAAACTCTCCTATGCTACAACCGCCATCTTTGTTTCCTTTCCTCCGATTGTTTATAATAAAAAAGAAGATAGAGCCAATACGGGGGAACATTATGTATAAGTATGGATTTCAAAATTATTTTGAAGCTGATTTTACCGCTTTTTATCCGGAAGTAATGAAGGGTGAGCATTGGATCAATGTGTACCTGAATTTTGATTTGTCAGCAGAGACGAAACTCCCTGGTGATCTTTATGATCCGAGTGCACTCGTTGTGTTCGATCGTGATGGCGAGGTACAGGATTTTATTGTTCATGACGAAGGGGTCGACTGTGAATACAAGTTTACCGACCGGGAGAAAGAGAAAATGCTTTCGTATATAAAAGAACACGATCTGATATAAGGGGTGAGTGTATTGAAGATTAAAGGCATTGAACCGACACCAAGTCCGAACTCCATGAAAATTAATATGGACGAAGCACTGCCGGGTAACGAGCGCTACAACTACACGAAGGAAAACCTTGATGATGCACCTGATTATATTAAAGAAATCTTTAAGGTGGAGGGCGTGAAAAGCGTTTACCATGTGGCAGATTTTATTGCACTTGACCGTCATCCAAGAGCAGATTGGGAAGATGTATTGGCAGGCGTCCGTGAAGTATTCGGGGATTCGGACGACCAGCTATCTGAAGCGTCCGGACAGGAGAAAAAGGAAGACGAGTACCTGGAAATTACAGTTCTCATTCAAATGTTCAGAGGCTTGCCGATGCAAGTAAAACTGAAAACCGAAAATGAAGAACGGCGCGCAGGCCTTCCAGAGCGGTTTATGAATGCGGCGCTCGAAGCTCAAAAAGCATCAGATAACCTGGTCATGGAACGGAAATGGGAAGAGCAGGGTGTTCGCTACGGAACATTTGAACAGGTCGGACAAGAAGTCGTCGAGGAAATCTCCGCCGCTTATGATGAAGAACGGATTCAGAAGCTTGTGAAGCAGGCTTTCTCCATGGAATCCGGGAAAGAAGCGCCGGAAGAAGAAGTATCTACAACTGAAGTTGCCGAAAAGATGCAGGATGAAGATTGGCAGACCCGTTATGCGGCTTTAGAACGCATGAACCCGACGGTCAACGATATTATGGTGTTAAAGCAGGCACTGAAGGATCCGAAGCCTTCGATCCGGCGCCTGGCTGTCGTTTATCTTGGCATGATTGAAGATGAAGCGGTTCTTCCGCTGCTTTATGCCGGGTTAAAAGATAAAAATGTTGCGGTTCGCCGAACGGCAGGAGACTGTTTATCCGACCTTGGGAATCCGAGTGCGATTCCTGCCATGTGTGAAGCACTCAATGACAAAAATAAACTGGTCCGCTGGCGCGCTGCACGATTTTTGTTTGAAGTAGGAGACGAAACGGCCATACCGGCATTGGAAGACGCAGAAGACGATCCAGAGTTTGAAGTCCGTCTCCAGGCAAAGATTGCGCTTGAACGCATTCAGAGCGGGGAAGAAGCTGCAGGTTCAGTCTGGCAGCAGATGATGAAAAGCAGGGAAAACAACGAATAAAACGAGAAGCGCTCAGACGGAGGTCTGAAGCGCTTCTTTTTCGCTGGAGATGAATTGTTTGATGTCTCTTGCCAAGTCTAACGGTTTTTCCTCCATGATGAGGTGTCCGGCATCTTTATAGACGATGAGTCTTGAATTTTTTAAATCACTGTGAAGTCTTTTTCCTGTAGTGAGGGGGATGACTTTATCATCATTGCCGTGAATGAGCAGAATGGGATGGACAATTGAATTCAGTTCAAATGGCTTTAAATCTCCTTCACGGTGTCGGAGCAGACGAATCAAGCTGTCAAAAAACCCGTCTTCTAAAAATTGTGCCCGGTATTCCTTGATCATGTCTTCTGTTACAAGATCAATGTTGTGAAGGACACCGCTTAAATTATTGCGAAGATCTTTTTTTAGCACCCATCTCTTTAATCCCCATGAGAAAAAAGGGAGATAGGAGCAGCAGATCATGGTAGACCGCGCACGTTTGATGTAACCGCAGCAGCCGAGGAGCACGAGCTTTCTGATCAGTTTTCCATCCTGCCGCGATGCATGAAGAGCCACCTGGCCGCCCATGGAATGACCGATCAGTACGACATCTCTCCAGCCCATTTCTTTGATGAATGATAGAACGAGCTTGCCGTAGCTTGCCAGTGAATACGTAAATGTTTTTGACTTTTCGCTCTTACCGAATCCCGGCAGATCAATGGCAACTACATGATAATCTTCAGCTAAATGCGGGATTAGCTTCCGAAAACTGATAGTTGAAGAAAGAAACCCGTGTATCAGGATCAAAACTTGGGCGTCAGGATTCCTGTGTGGGTAATCTTCATAATAAAGGTCGAGTTCGCCTATTCTTTTCCGATATGCCGGAGTAAGCAGCGGCTGAGTTTTAGTTTCCATTGCATTCCTCCATCATCTTTACGTCTCGTTTATTTTGTCCAATCTTATTTCGTTTACAAAAGAAATAATTTCCTTGAACAGGCACAAAATCCGCATTTGCCTCTATTCCTTTTTACCCTGGACTTACATATTTTATTAGTGTGTAGGACGCAACAGATGAAGGAGGTTTGTAATATGGCATATCCTTATGGTGGCGGTTATCCGTACTATGGCTATGGCTACGGCTATGGTGTTGGCGGCGGTGGCGGCGTTGGATTTGGTTGGGGCTGGATATGGGCTGTCTTGATTATCATATTTATACTTCTCCTTATCGTTGGAGCTTTATGGTGGTTCTTTAGATAAGGAAGTGAAGGGCTTGAAGATCTTAAGCTTCAGGCTCTTTCCATGAATAAAGCGGATCAAAAAGGGGATAATGTATCAAAAAATGGAGCGAAAAGCGGATGCATAGCAAACACACCGTATTATATATATGTGAAGAATACTTAAGCGGGAATTGTTATTATTACAAAACCGAGCTGATCACCCATGATTCCTGGAAAAATCCGGAGTCTATTTCGTGGTCCCGTCCCCGTCCCATTTCAAAAGCAACATTCATGAAACAAAAAAAGGCAGGCTTTCGGACGGAACACCGAAAAATTAAAAAATCTCCAGCCAGGGTGATCGCCTTACATAAAAAAAGGACGAACCGGGCATCTTCTGAATAATACTATTGATGTACAAGGTCTCTGCACATGGGAGGCTTTTTTTGTTTGCATCGTGTATGCGCGGGAGATCTGCCCGAATAAGAAATCGACAAAAAAGAACAGGCATGTGGTGGCATGCCTGCCAAAAGAAAAAGGGGGAATATTGAATGCTGTCTTATCATTATGGACAGCTCCGCCAAAGATAAACCATAAAAAAAAGGAAAAAAGGGAATACAGAGAATGTGTAATAAAAGTGTCAAAAAAAGGGTCAAAATGCGGGTCAAAAAGCGGGTGCCAGGCACCGCTCTTTGACATGTGTGTAATTGCGGTGCCTGGCACCGCGATAAGGCACCGCGATAGAGAGGAGATGTGGTCATGACGGAATATCGGATTGCAAAGGATACACTCGGGGAAGTGAAGGTGCCCAAGGAGGCATATTACGGAGCACAAACGCAGCGGGCGGTCGAGAACTTTCCGATCAGCGGGCAAAGGCTGCCGTTCGCTTTTGTAAAAGCGCAGGCGATTATTAAAGCGAGTGCAGCTGCAGCAAATAGAGATTGCGGTGAACTTGAGGAAAAACAGGCAAACGCGATTATCCAGGCAGCAGAGGAGATAATGGAAGGCAGGCTGAAGGATCAATTTGTCGTTGATGCGTATCAGGCGGGAGCAGGAACCTCTCAGAACATGAATGCCAATGAAGTCATCGCCAGCAGGGCTTCAGAGCTTCTTGGCGGTTCGAAAGGGGACTGGAGCAAGGTCCATCCGAACGATCATGTGAACATGGCACAGTCAACAAATGATACGATCCATGTGGCCATCAATATTGCCGCAGCACAAGAGCTGTATCAAAATTTATACCCGGCACTTGAAAAAACGATTAAAGCGCTCAGAAACAAACAGAAAGATTTTCACCACATTATCAAATCAGGCAGGACCCACCTCCAGGACGCGGTTCCCATGCGGCTTGGCCATTCCTTTGGAGGGTATGCGGAAAGTCTGCAAAAAGTTTATGATGCATTAAAACAGAGTGAACCGTTCCTCTTTGAGATCGGACTTGGGGGAAATGCTGTGGGTACGGGAATCAACGCCCATCCGGAATATGCTGAAAGAGCCATCAAAGAGGTTGCCGACAGATCGGGCCTTCCATTTAAAGCACCGACTGACCGTTTCCGCTTTATGCAGAATAACGGGGCAGCTATCCAGATCAGCGGCCATTTAAAGGAACTAGCCATTCATCTTATAAAAATATCGTCCGACCTCCGCCTGCTCAGTTCAGGTCCGAGAACAGGAATCTCAGAACTCATTTTACCCGCTGTACAGCCCGGTTCTTCCATCATGCCGGGGAAAGTAAATCCGGTCATCCTTGAAAACATGTACATGATCTGTGCGCAGGTCATCGGCAATGATACATGCATCACCACTGCCGGAATCGGCAGCCAGCTTGAGATTAACGTGATGATGCCGGTCATTGGCTTAAACCTTCTTCACTCCATCACCATCCTGTCTTCAGGATTGAGCGTGTTTACCGATCGCTGTATCAATGGACTGGAAGCCAATGAAAGCCGGATCAGAGAACTGATGGAACAGAGCCTTGCGATTGCCACAGCACTAAATCCAAAAACGGGCTACGAAAAAGCAGCCGAGGTAGCAAAAGAAAGCTATAAATCGGGTAAGACGGTAAAAGAAGTGGCTGTGGAAAAGGGATATGTTACAGAAGAAGAAGCGGATTCCTTGTTAAATCCAGAAAAACTGGTCTAATTTTACAAAAAAAGTTTCCATTTCATGCAAAATTGGGTATGGGAAAGATGCAAATGTCATTCTTATGCCCTATTTGCACGAAAATGAGTATGGTCAGGACGTTTTATCCTGTTTCATACGTTTTATTTTATTTTCTGTATGTGTTATACTTAATAGGTTAAAAAATAGTTAGGAGTGTTTTCATGAATTTTGAAGTAGGTAGCATCGTTGAAGGTAAAGTAACAGGAATTAAACCGTTTGGTGCTTTCGTCGCTTTAAACGACGAAGTTCAGGGATTAGTTCATATCTCTGAGGTTTCTCATAGCTTTGTTAAAGATATTAACGACGTATTAAAAGTGGGAGATGTTGTTCAGGTTAAAATTCTTTCTGTTGACGAAGATTCTAAAAAGATCTCTTTATCCATTCGTCAAACTCAAGAAGCTCCGGCTCAAGCCCCTAAAAAGGAACGCCGTCCTGCACCTAAGAAGCAAGCGGCTCAAGACTCTTCCAAAGGTTTCAACACACTTGAAGCAAAGCTTAAAGAGTGGTTGAAAGAGTCAACTGACCGACAAGCTCAACTGAACAAACGTCTTAAGAAGTAAATAAAAAAGGTTCTTCCTATGAGGAAGAACCTTTTTTATTTTTTAATTTCATTAAACACGATTTGTTTCGATGCGGTCCTCACGTTCAACTTCATGAGCTGGAGCAAAAAGAAGAGTCAGGCAGTATAAACCGGATAAACCAACCAATCCGTAAACGATGCGGGAAAGAGCTGCATCTTGACCGCCGAAGATAGCTGCCACTAAGTCAAATTGGAAGAATCCAATAAGACCCCAGTTAATGGCACCAATAATAACTAGTGCTAAGGCAGTCCGCTGTAATCCATTCATGGTATTACCTCCTAAGGGAATTAAATAGATAGCAGTAATAGGATGACTTCTTTCTGTTACGATTATACATTTCCACCTTCAAGGCGAATATAAACATTATTTTGAATAAAATTCAATATTTGTTCAATCTTTCGTTTAATATTTGTACATCATAAAAATGTTTAGAGCCGATTTCTTTACTTTTAATTTCACCCTGATAGATAATACTAACGAAAGTATTGGAACATCAAGGAGGGTAAATAAATGAATTCATTTACGTATTATAATCCAACCCGTTTAGTGTTCGGAAAAGGGCAACTTAGCCAGCTGTCTGCGGAAATGAAGCCGTATGGCAAGAAGGTATTGCTTGTTTATGGCGGTGGCAGCATTAAACGCAGCGGTCTATATGATCAAGTAGTAGCCGAGCTCAACAAGATCGGTGCAGACGTTCATGAATTATCAGGAGTTGAACCGAATCCGAGATTAACTACCGTAAAAAAAGGTGTGGAAATCTGTAAGGAGCACAATATTGATTTCATTCTTGCAGTCGGAGGCGGAAGTGTTATCGACTGTACAAAAGCCGTGGCGGCAGGAGCAAAATATGACGGAGATGTTTGGGATTTTGTAACTAAAAAAAGCACTCCTAAAGAAGCAATTCCGTTTGGTACAGTTCTTACTCTTGCAGCAACAGGTTCTGAAATGAACGCTGGATCTGTTATTACCAACTGGGAGACCAATGAAAAGTATGGCTGGGGAAGTCCGCTTGTGTTCCCTAAGTTTTCTATTCTTGATCCGGTCAATACCTTTACTGTGCCAAAAGACCATACGATTTATGGCATGGTAGACATGATGTCGCACGTGCTGGAAACGTATTTGAACCATACTGAAAATGCTCATCTTCAAGACCGTTTCGCAGAATCTATTCTATTAACGGTAATGGAAGCAGCTCCAAAATTAGTAGAAGATCTTGAGAATTATGACCTTCGTGAGACCATTCTATATAATGGGACAATGGCATTGAACGGAACTATTGCAATGGGTGTACAAGGCGATTGGGCCACTCATAACCTTGAACATGCTGTTTCAGCCGTTTATGATATTCCTCATGCCGGCGGTCTGGCAATCCTGTTCCCGAACTTGCTTCGCCATGTACTTGATCAAGGTCCAGAGCGCTTGAAGCAACTGGCTGTTCGCGTGTTTAACGTGGATACAGAAGGGAAATCAGATCGTGAAGTGGCACTTGAAGGGATCGACAAACTGTCTGCTTTCTGGACATCTTTAGGTGCACCGAACCGTCTTGCTGATTATGACATCGATGATTCCAAACTTGATCTGATCGCAGATAAAGCGATGGCAAACGGCGAGTTTGGCAACTTTAAAAAGCTTAACAAAGAGGATGTTTTAGAAATCCTTCGCATGTCTCTATAATAAAAAAGAGGGGAGCTTCCCCTCTTTTTTATTTGCAATAAGTAAGAACATTCCGACTACTTGGGGTAAGCGTTTTCAAGCGGCCGTTTTCTTGATTAACATTTTTTATTTGGTTAAAGTAAAAGAAACCAGAACAAAAAACGGAGGAGTTTAAGACATGGCTAATAAACTGCATTTTGATTACAGTAAAGCTTTGCCTTTCTTAGGTGAGCAAGAAGTATCAAATTTATCTGCATTAGTAAAAGCATCACACGAGCAAATCCATGATAGAACTGGAGCGGGAAGCGACTTTTTAGGATGGGTTGACCTTCCGACCGCATATGATAAAGAAGAGTTCGCCCGTATTCAAAAAAGTGCTGAAAAGATTAAAAGTGATTCTGATGTATTGATCGTTATTGGAATCGGCGGATCTTATCTTGGAGCAAGGGCAGCAATTGAAATGCTCAATCACTCGTTCTACAATATGCTTTCTAAAGAAGACCGCAAGACTCCTCAGGTTATTTTTGCAGGCCAAAACATCTCTTCTACTTATGTTAAAGACTTGTTCCAAGTACTAGAAGGCAAGGATGTTTCCGTGAACGTCATTTCAAAATCTGGAACAACAACAGAACCTGCAATCGCGTTCCGTATTTTCCGCAAGTTCCTTGAAGAGAAATATGGAAAAGAAGAAGCACGCAAACGTATATATGCAACAACCGACCGTGCAAAAGGTGCACTGAAAACGCTGGCGGATGAAGAAGGCTATGAGAGCTTTGTTATTCCTGACGACGTTGGAGGACGCTATTCTGTATTAACAGCTGTAGGTCTTCTTCCAATCGCAGTAAGCGGAGTAAACATTGATGAAATGATGAATGGAGCAGCAGAAGCAAGCAAGGATTATTCCAATCCGAACCTTGCTGAAAATGAAGCATACCAGTATGCAGCTGCACGAAATGCTCTGTATAACAAAGGGAAAACCATTGAATTGATGGTGAACTATGAGCCAGGATTACATTATGTTTCTGAATGGTGGAAACAGCTGTTTGGTGAAAGTGAAGGAAAAGACAACAAGGGGATCTATCCTGCGTCTGTAGACTTTTCCACTGACCTTCACTCTATGGGACAATATGTTCAGGAAGGACGACGTGATCTGTTCGAGACTGTACTGAATGTAGAGAATACACGCGAAGAAATTAAGATTGAGGAAGACGATCAAAACCTTGATAAATTGAATTTCCTTGCTGGACAAACAATGGACTTCGTCAACAAAAAAGCATTCCAGGGAACTTTGCTTGCACATACCGACGGCGGAGTACCGAATTTAATTGTTACTATTCCAGAATTAACGCCATATCATTTTGGCTACCTTGTGTATTTCTTTGAAAAAGCATGTGCCATCAGCGGCTATCTTCTCGGAGTAAACCCGTTTGATCAGCCTGGGGTGGAAGCCTATAAGAAAAACATGTTTGCGCTTCTCGGCAAGCCAGGCTTTGAGAAAGAAAAAGAAGAATTGGAAAAACGCCTTTAATCCATAAAGGGGCTGTCCAGAAAGTCGAAAATTGACCTTCAGGCAGCTCCTTTGACGTGAAAAATCTTCAATGAAAAGTTGATTGGAGTGCAAGGTGCGAGACTCCTGCGGNNAACAGCTACCAGACTTCTTGGGCAGCCCCTTTATTTTTTATACTTTTGGAGATGATAAAAGGTAAACCGTTACTCTAAAAGGAGATAAGCATGATTCCATTACAAAGTAAGCTTGAGAATGAAGTGTTTGCTTTTAATGAACTGGAGGACAAGCTCAAACAACTCGGGTATACCATTGGAGGCAACTGGGATTATGATCACGGATATTTTGACTATAAACTGGATGATGAAGTCGGATATACGTTTGTCAGAGTTCCATTTACCGCTTATGAAAAAGAAATCGGGGACCAAGGAGCAATGGTGACCTTGGGAGAACCGTTTCTTCTGGCTCATAAATATCAGATTGGCCTCGATGACAATGTCAGTGTAGGGAATCTGTCGGGAAGCTTAAATCAGTTTTCAGAACCCCAGGACCCTGATGCGTCGATCGATGACAAATGGATTGGGATTGGCAAAAAGCTTATTGAAAAAACAGAGTCTCAATTGTTGGCTGATTAGAAGGGTAAGGACATGTTCCTTACCCTTCTCTTATGGATTGAAGACTAATCTGGGCCATACAGTCACTGGCAAGAGATGTCGTATTAATTAATTCATCAGCACCGGCTCTCAGGCTGTTGTTCTGCTGCTCAGGCGTCAATATTTCAGCCATAACATGTACAGTAGGGTTGAGTCCTTTGACCGTAATAATGGAAAGAATGGTGTGCATGTCGGCTTCTGCTTCTTTCATGTTTTGGTCGGCGGTCAGAAGGACAGCTTTTGCCTGTTTAATGTTGGCCATCTCCCATGTTTGGTCTTGCGCCGGGCTGCCTTTTATAAAAAGAACACCCTGATTCGATAAGGGATTTTCGTTCAGCGATGAATCTATAAGAATAATCGTGAGTCTTGTCGGTTCTTTGGCAAGGGTGCTGATGGTCTGCTTAGCCCGCTCATTCCATCCGACAATACATAAATGTCCGGTTCCGTTAAACATTAATTTCCCTTCTTTGTATTTATTTTGCCTTTTAATTACAGCTGAAGCGGCGTGGACAGTGAAAAAGGCGATAAAAGAACCGCCAAAAAAAACAAGGAGGATGGCCATAAACCGGCCTATAAATGACTTTGGAACATAATCTCCAAATCCTACAGTTGCCGCTGTCATGACGGACCAATAGATTCCCTCAAATACAGTAGGGAAATTTTTCGGCTCTAAAAAATGGATGAGAACACCAAACAAAATCATCAGTGAGCCGATGATGCTGAACAAGCGAATCAGCATTGGAAGACGCAAGTATGAAAAAAAGAAATCCTCGAATTTCATGGAGCACATCCTTGAGCAAGATAGTACAAGTATGTCCCAGAATAAGTAAGGAAAAACCAAGCTGGCCCAGTATGTTTCCGAAAAATGATAAAAGACAAAAAAGCCAATCGGAAAATTCCCAATTGACTTTCTTTATCGTAAGCTGCTAAATTACAGTGAGCTGAGGCTTTTAATATGCTTAGGAAGAATGCGGTGAATTTCTTTTTCACCATACACAACGACATAGCCGCCGACATATTCTGTTAGCATACCTTCAATAGCATCTGGACCGCCACGGTTGATTTTGACTTTTCTTAGTTTTAAACGGTCAAAAAGATCGTTGAATCCATACTCTTGATAAAACTCTGGATCTGGAGCGATTGTGTTAGCGGATTGGCTGCTGCTCTCGCAACGTTGCTTGCCAGATTGCTTGCCAGATTGCTTGCCAGATTGTTTTCCGCTCGCTTTTCCAGTCTTTCCTCCAGAAGCTCTGCCGCTTGCTTTTCCAGTAGACTTTCCAGAAGCTCTGCTGGTCTTTCTACCGCTTTCATTGCTGGATTCAGTATCTCCTTCTCCGTCCGCTTTCCGTTGAACGACACTCACGCTTTTTACATGTTCGGTCTTATAATATACAGCCCCTTCTTTTTCAGTTGACAGGACGATATAATCATAAGTGCTTAAAAGAAGTTTCCCTTGTCTTGATTCAGGACCGCCTCGGTTAATCTGGATGTTCTCGCCAAGCATGTTATCCATAATGGCTGAAAAGCAGGAAGGTTTGAAATAATCCCATGTGCGAAGGGCATTTTCATCGCCGTTTCCTGTTTCATTGTCACTTTGGACTACCTCTCCAAAGCTCTTTAAGTGACGCGTCGCATAGTAAACCACGCCATCCTTATCTGTACCTACAACAACATAGTTATAGCCGCTATAAAGCAATTCCCCTGCCTTGGCTTCTGGCCCCCCTTTATTAACATTTATCCTTCTGCCAACCAACGATTGGATATAATAGTCAGACATTCATGTTCTCCTTTCAGAACTTTAGATTCATTTTTGTTGTTGCATAGTATGTATATATGTAAACAAGCATCATTCGGCGCTGGTACAAGCGCCTCTTTCTATGAAAAAGAAACATTTGCCTACTATTCCCGGGATAAAAAGAAAGATAGAGCTCAAAGCTCTATCCGTTATAATTAATAGTATTTTTAGTGGCAGGAACTGGAACGCTTCTTTTTTTTCTTCACTTTTTTGCAATCTAAAACGTAAGAAGACGAGCTTTGTTTGCAGGTCTTCTTATGAGAAGAACGCTTTTTGGAAGAGCTGCGCTTGCAACAGTGTTCGGAAGAAGATGAACTTCTTTTCTTTGATCTCTTGTGTGATCTCTTCTTTGATCTCTTGTGTGATCTCTTGCTGGATCTCTTGTGTGATCTCTTGCTGGATCTCTTGCTTGATCTCTTGCTTGATCTTTTGCTGGATCTTTTGCTAGATCTCTTGCTGGATCTCTTGCTTGATCTCTTGCTTGATCTTTTCCCAGAACGTTTCCCAGAACGCTTCCCGGGACGTTTTCCGGAACGTTTTCCAGACCTTTTGCTAGATTTTTTTCCAGAACGCTTACTGCTTCTTCCACTTGAACTTTCAGACGGATCATTACGCCATACGCTCATGCTTGAACCTCCTCTATCCTTGTGTAGGCGAAAAGAAGATAACTGAGCAATCTCTTTTCAAACATATTGTACGTTGATTTTTTATTAGTGCTTGGGCGTTAGTAGAATTGACCAGCCCCATTTTCACCTTGGAATGTAGCGCATGCATTCTCTTCATCATAGAGATAAGTATCAACGATAGGGAGAATGAAGAAATGCAAAATAACGCTATACCGGAGTACAATATTTCTGTTCCCTTTAAGGGAGTAAAATGGATTCAGAAAGGAAAATGGGCAAACGAGGCTGTTGCTGGTGTCATTAAAGCAGGGGATAAACCATATGAAATGCTGATTAAGTACAGAGGTGCCCATATTCGCTCATTTCCAAAAAAATCCTATGATCTTTTGTTTATGAAATCTCAATCCTTTTTTGGAGCAAGAAGGATTCATTTGAATGCAGAATACAATGACCCGTCTCTCATAAGAAATAAGCTTTCTTTGGATTTTTTTCGTGATATCGGGGTCCTGTCACCTGAAGCACAGCACGTTACATTGTATATTAATGGGCTTTATCAAGGAGTTTATCTTCAGCTTGAGTCAGTTGATCAGAAATTCTTAAAGAAACGGGGATTGCCGGCAGGAAGTATTTATTATGCGATCTCTGAAAATGCAAACTTTTCGAAGTATAATCCGACGACTGGAAAAGAAAAGAGATCAGTAACAGCAGGTTATGAGATAAAATTTGATCCAAACAAATCGTTCAACAGCCTCCGTGAACTTATGCATTGTATTCTAAATTCATCTGAAAAAGAGTTTCCTTCGCGAATTGAACCCCTCCTGGATATCGATCAATATTTCAGGTGGCTTGCAGGTGCGGTCTGTACACAAAATTTTGACGGCTTTATCCATAATTACGCGTTATATAAAAATGGAGAGAATAAACGCTTTGAAATCCTGCCTTGGGATTATGATGCAACGTGGGGAAGAGACATCCACGGTGATGTCATGGGAAATAAATATGTACCGATTGAAGGCTATAACACACTGACAGCACGGCTCTTGCTTCATAAGCCTTATAAACGCCAGTATAAAAGGATCATGGAAGAGATACTCGACGATGCCTTTACTTGCAGGGCTTTGGAACAAAAAATCCTTGCTTTACACCAGTCTTTGCGTCCGCATCTCGTGAAAGACCCATATAAACACCGGTCTTTGTCCATTTTTGATGAAGAGCCGGAATTTATTCTAGCCTTTATCAAAAACAGAAATAAATATTTAAAGAAACGGCTTACGCGTCTGCAATAAAAAAATCCTGCTGAACAATAATGTTCAGACAGGATTTTTTTAAGCAGCAGCCTCAGTTACGAGAGGGGCAGCCGTTTCAGCTGATTCTTGATTTAGAGTTTCATCGCTATGCTCTGAAGTTTCAGCATCTGCAGACGGTTCTTCTGGAACGGCTGGTGGATTAGCTGGAGCTAAGCTGTTATCTTGTTCCGCAGCTGGTGTTTCCGTTGCTGCAGGCGGTTCTTTTTGAACAGCGGTATCTGTATCCTTTATTGCAGCAGGTGCTGTTTCATGAGAATCGGCCTCTGGTGAAGAAGTTACTTCCTCAGCTGAAGAAGATGGCTCATTTTGATTGTCTTTTTGCTCTGCTTCTTGGGCTGGCGCTCTGTAACCTGATAAGCCTGATGCTGCATAAGCCTTATCAGGTTCTGCGGCAGGTTCAGAATCATGATTCGGTTGCGCTGACTCTTGATGGTCAATGGCTGAGTCAGAACCCCTGTTTTTGCCTTTATCCGGTTTAGGTTCTTCTTTAGGAAGACCGGCAGCCGGAGGAAACTCAGCTTTTGTTTCTTTAAGTACTGCTGGTAAAGGAAAATCAATTTTTCTCACCTTGGGTACGTCCGCTGAAGGTGTTGTGTTTTTGGTTCCCTCTTTTTCCCTCGCCGGGACTGTAACAGGGGCAGGATCTTTATCTTCGGTGACCGACTTGCTGTTCTCTTTTTCAGGTGCTGCAGGAATAACATCCGGCTTAGAGTTTGCAGCAGGCACTGGAACAGTAAGTTTGGAAGATTCTACGGCAGGTGCAAATGGTTTGGCAAGCTCAGGTGCTGCCGGTGCCGTTACTTGCTGCTCAGCTGGTGCAGAAACATTTCCTGCAGAAGGATCTGGCGTGCTGATTGCTGCCGGTGTCTGATTTTGATCTGAACTTCCACCAGATGCAGCAGCTGGAAGGCTTGCAGCCGTTGCTGGTACTGGAACTTTTACTATGTTTGGAGCAGCTGCAATGGTAATGGAATTCGCATAGACCGGCTCAGCATTCTCTTTCGCTTGTCCTGCAATCGTTTCAATATGAACAAAAACTGAAACATGGTGATACTCACGAGATTGTGCGTTAGAAAGAAGATCACTGATCGGTCCTACCGCTTCTGACAGTTCCTGAATGCTTTTTTGCTTGATATCCGCTTTTGTAATCTCGATTCCTGCTTCTTTTGCAGCGATGAAGATCGCATATTTCCCTGGTGAAACGCCAATTTTCTTAGCGCGTTTCCGTTCTTGGTTTGACATGATTAATGAAGTCATGTCAATTTTATTTTCCTGCGCTTTCTTTTCCATCAAAGAATTGATTTTTTGTTCGATCTTTCGCTGTTTTTCTTTTGAAACATCTTTATTGATCGTGGTCGTGACGATTACTTCCTGATTGGGTTTAATAAAGCCTTTTGCTCTGCAGATCTCGAATATTTTTTCGGTAACCTCTTCTATCGGCTGGTTCTGCCAATCTTCAAGAATAGCAAGAAGCTTTTTCCCGTCCGAATTATAAGCAGTGATATTTTGAACGAGCATGTCACCATCAATTTCAAGCTCGATACTCGGATTCATCTCAATTCCTACATACGCGTAAACTCCTTGTCCTGTATAAGGAGAAAATTGGAAAAATAACAAGATTAAGGTCATCATAAACACTGTCGTTGTTTTCCAGCTAATTGTGGGAAGCCGGAACGTCCGTTGTTTTTCCAGTTCGTTTGGTAAGTAAATATCACTGCCTACTGAATATTGCCTATTTGAAATTTTAACTTTACGAAATATGCCGCCTTCTGACAGAACGATCAAATGGCGACGTTTTACTTCTACCACAATTCCCTTAGTCATCGAAAGGGGCCTCCTATTCTGGCAAATAGCCTTTAAGATAATGATAGTCTTCAATCACAATAAGAGCCGTAGCGATAATATAGGGAGCATATCGAGTGATGCTCTTCTTTTGAAAATTTTTTAAAAGCTGGGAGGTTGGCAGACTTTTTTTATTAAGAAAAAATGATCGCAGTTCGATGTCGTTAGCTATGTATGAGGCGATGATGAAGGCTTCTTTTCTTCTATTCTTGGTTTGGGGTGTCCATTTCGGCATCTGGCATATATCAATCCCAAATTGCAAAAGCCTGCTTTTATAGTGTTCAACTTCTTTGTCAGGTGAAATGGTTTTGGGCTCAAGACAAGCTGCCGCTGAAGATCTGGTAGCTATGGGATTGGCATTATCCGGCAATGTGTATGTATTTGAAATGAATATCCTTCTTTTAAGCCAGCTGATCATAAACCACCCTCCATTTCTCCATTCTTAACATTTGTTGTTCTTGTCTATAAACCTATATTTAGAAAATATTAACTATCAGATTATAGTATGGAAACCATGAAAAAAACAGGTACAATAGTCATGCTTTGTTAATTTGTGAGGGGGAATAAAGTCTAATATATTTAGTAGATTAAAAGGCTATTAAACAAGAAAGTTATGGGAAAATAGGAAATGGAAAAATATAGATCAGGACCTTCGCGGCATGGCTTTTTTAGTATAACGTTGCTACCCTTTATTTAAAGAAGTGAATATTCTGAAAATGGAGGATTTACAATGTTAAGAAGATGGAAACAGCCAGCAGCAGTTCTGTTGGGAATCAATCTTGCTCTATCTGCAGGGGTGCCTGTAATGGCTAAGGAACAAAGTGCAAAGCACGATCATCAGCAAAATGACTGGAACCATCCTGGCCCTTCTTCACCAGTCATCCATAACGGAACTCCGAGAAGTGCAGGGCTTCACCCAGAATCGTTAAACATCATCGATGCAACCATGAACAAAGCGATGGAAACGAAGATGCTGCCTGGCGGAGTTGTATTGGTTGCCAGAAAAGGGGCGATTGCTAAATGGGATGCTTATGGCTATGCCGCCCGCTATACCGATGATAAATTCACAGAAATGGAACATCCGGTTTCAATGAAAAGGAATACAATTTTTGATCTTGCATCCATCAGTAAAATTTTCACGACCACAGCCGCTATGAAATTGTATGAACAAGGGAAATTCAAATTGGATGACCGTGTGGCTGATTATATTCCTGAGTTCAAGGAAAATGGAAAAGAAAACGTGACCATCCGGCAGCTTCTTACTCATACTTCGGGATTTGAGCCGTTCATTCCGTTATATAAGATGGGAAGCAACAGAGAGGACCGTCTCCATATTGCGCTGACGCATCCTTTAAAGAATGCGCCCGGTACAACCTATACATACAGTGATTTGAATATGATCACCCTGGGCGTTCTTGTGGAAAAGCTATCAGGGAAACGATTGGATCAATACGTAAAAGAAGTGATCACAGACCCGCTGAAAATGAGGGACACGATGTACAATCCTCCTGCATATTTAAAACCGCGGATTGCCGCCACCGAATATGAACCTTATATTAACCGGGGAATTGTGTGGGGTGAGGTGCATGATGAAAATGCATGGTCACTTGATGGTGTTGCTGGCCATGCTGGCGTCTTTTCCACAGCACATGACTTGGCTGTGTTTGCTCATATGATTCTGCAAAAAGGAAAATATGGACATAAGACCATCCTAAAGCCATCTACTGTCGAACTGCTTGAAGAAAATCAGCTTCCGCAGTTTCCCGCTGATTCACATGGACTAGGCTGGGAACTGGATCAAGGCTGGTACATGGATGCTCTTTCTGACGCTACCACCCTTGGGCATACTGGTTTTACTGGAACAACAATGGTCGTCAGCCCGAAAAACAAAATGATTGTGCTGACCCTGACTAACAGGGTACATCCGACGAGAAACACACCATCGTTGAATCTTGTCCGCAGGGAAGTGGCACGTTCAGCCGCTGACTCCATTTCAATTCCATTAAAAGGCAACGAAAAAGCGTGGTTTGCCGGCTATGGTGACTCCCTTTCCCGTCCACTAGTTTATGAACTAAGCGAACCGGCAGCAAGCATAAGCTTCCAGACCTGGTATGAGATTGAAAAGGGAAGCGACAACGGAATTGTTGAAGCATCGGCAGACGGTGTTACTTGGCAGAAGTCAGAAACGACATATACAGGAAAAAGCGTCGGATGGAAACAGCAGACTACAGTTCTTCCATCGAACAGCAAATTTGTCCGTTTTCTCTATAAAACAGATGCTTCTGTCAATGGCCGAGGCTGGTATGTGAAAGACCTAAAAGCTATGAGCAGCTCTGACAGAGAAATTCACAGCAAAATTACAGAAAATCAATGGTCACAGCGAAACTATTAATTGAATTAAAAGAAGAACCGCCCTTTTTTGGCGGTTCTTTAGTTGTTGCGGGGGATTGGCAGTTTGTGGTGAGGGATTTGAGCGGAAACAGATGTTTATTGAGCCTTAATCGGCGTGAATTGATCCGTTTAAAATTCGAACTATTTACTCGTGCTCTGCGGCGCCTTCCCACTTCAGAAGTCCAGCAGGCAACAAGTTACGTTGACGTCAACGTAACACAAAATGTATACTTTTTTAAGGGAGTGATACGGGTGAACTGGATTAAGATCGACGAAGTTGCAAAGATTACCGGGATTACCAAAAGGGCAATCCGCTATTATGAGGAGATTGGGCTCATACAGCAGCCAGAACGCAGTGACGGACAGGTCCGTTTATACACTGAAAAGGATGTTCAGCAGATAAAAAGAGTAGTTGATGCGAAAGAAGTGCTAGGGTTTTCTTTACAGGAGCTTCAGCATTTTCTAAGCATTAAAGAACGCATATTGGAACATAAAGAACAGTACGAAACGTCTAGGGACAAGACCTTTCAGCAGTCTGAATTAGAGGAGATTGCAGTCGGGCTTATAGAACAGCGGGATATGCTTCAGGAAAAAATGGAAAAGATGAAGTCCTTCCAGGATGAATTGAAAGATTTAAACCAAAAAGTCGACAGCCTGCTGAATGTCTAGCTTGGGGTGCCAGGCACCGCCATTACACACTTGTGTAATCGTGGTGCCTGGCACCTCACTAATTGCCTTTTAAATCCTTTCAGCTATGGTGATACTGTAGGTACTTTAATAAAAGAGAGGAACTCTTAATGGAAGTATTTCCAGTTATTCATACAAATTTCTGGGACGGAGTATTGGCTGTCCCGATTGTCCTTATCCTGACGCAGCTGATTAAACTGTTTACACCTGTACCGCGGGCGTTCATTCCCGCGACAGCGCTTTTAATCGGCCTTTTGCTTTCCATCCTGTACAGCCACCGCCACCATCTGATCGCTGGAATCTTTATGGGCTTTTTTTACGGCTATGCTGCCATTGGAAGCTATGCGGCTTCCAGAAACTCGTGGTGTGCGTTCAAAGCAAAATTGCGTAAAAAAGAGCATTTCCGCTGATCGGGAAGTCCAGTTGCTGGGCAGAAAGATTAGTTCTCTTGTATGATACAGGAAGAAACTATTTATTTAGGTGGGATTGGAATGAAGATTGCAGCAATCATAGGAAGCTCCAGAGTGGATGGAAATACACAACAGTTGACGGAAATGGCGCTGGAAGGTTTAGAATACACGCCGATCATTTTAAAAGAAAAGCAGATTACGCCAATTGATGATTTGAGGCATGCGGATGGCGGTTTTCAGCCGGTTGCAGATGACTATGACCGGGTGATTGATATGGTGCTTGAGCATGATATTCTGATCTTTGCTACCCCGGTATATTGGTATGGCATGTCAGGACTTATGAAAAACTTCGTAGATCGCTGGTCACAGAGCCTTCGGGACAGCCGTTTTGAATTTAAAAGGAAAATGACCCAAAAGAAAGCATATGTGGTCACGTGTGGCGGCGATCAGCCAAAGATTAAGGCATTGCCGCTGATCCAGCAATTTCAGCATATTTTTGATTTTATGGGAATGTCCTTTCAGGAATATATTATCGGAACAGCCAACGCGCCCCATGACATTTTAAAAGATGAACAGGCGATTGCAGAAGCTAAGCGTTGGAATGAAACGTTTTCTTCTCTTAAATAAAGGCTTTGTTAAAGCATATTGGTGATTTTCTATCATATTAGGCATCGCATACTGATGCTTAAAAGATGCCCTAAAGTCTTTTTCCCCACCTAAGCAAAAGTGAGGTTTTTTGCCCGCTTTTGCTTATTTTTATGAAACTATGCATATAATGTTGCGTAAATACTTAAGTTTACTTATAATTACTTAGCGAGGAGTGAAAAAGGCATGTATCAGGATGAACGGATGGAAGCAATTGTTAACTATATAAAGCAGCATGACCGGGTAGATGTGGAAACCATCTGCAAAATGAATAACGTATCCCGTGATACAGCCAGAAGAGACTTGGTGAAGCTTGAAGAGGATGGGAAGATCGTCCGAACGAGGGGCGGTGCTAAATTTCCGACCTTTTATCATGAAGTGTTTAACTATGACCAGCGCCTGAAAAAGGATTCTGATGCAAAAAAGCGAATTGGCAGCTTTGCAGCTGGATTGATTCAGGATGGAGATCATCTGCTTCTGGATGTATCTACAACTGTACAGTTTTTGGCTGAGAACCTGAAAACAGAGCGGAATGTTGTCGTAACCAACTCTATCGACATTGCTGGAATCTTGTCACGTAAAGAAAAGGTATCGATCCATCTGCTTGGAGGATTGCTGAACAATGAACACCGGTCGATTTATGGAGCAAGAACGATCCAGCATCTGTCGGACTTCAGAGTCAACAAGCTCTTTCTTGGAGCCTGCGGCATCTCATCTAACGGGCTGACCATACCTTTTGAGGAAGAAGGCTTTTTATTGAAGGAAATGATAAAGCGTTCTGATCAAGTCATCGTACTGGCTGATTCTACGAAATTTAATCGCAGTTACTTTCAGAAGGTATGCCGGTTGGAGGATATTGACATTTTAGTTACAGATCAGGAAATGGATTCACATTTAACCACAATATTAGAGCAGTATGAGGTAGAAACGATCATTCTGTAAGAGGAGGAAAACATGAAATTAATCGCAATTGATTTGGATGGAACACTATTGATGAAACAGGGGACGATCAGCAAAGAAAATGCTATTGCAATAAAAGAGGCTCAAGCTCAGGGGAATACAGTAGCGATCTGTACGGGACGTGCGGTGGAAGATGTACTGAATCTGCTCGAGAATGCCGGGATCCAATGTCCTGTGATCGGGGCGAACGGAGCTGTACTCTATGATGAAGGGAAAATTGTACAATGCCATCCTCTGCAGAAAGAACATGCTTACCACATCCTTACCCAACTGGAGGACATGAACGTCTTTTACCATCTTCATACGAATAAGGGCATCTATACGCCTGATTTTGGCGAAAATGGAATCCAGGTTGAAATTGATATCGTAAAGTCAGCAAACCCAGAGATAAACTCAGAAGAATTGTGGAAAGCCGCTCAAGGATATCTGAAACAATTTGGGCAAATTTCGATTTCTTCCTTCCAATCCATATGGACAGAAGATCTGGTGATCAATAAAATTCTTCCGTTTTCTTATTCTTTAGAAAAGCTTGAGGAAATCCGTGAATCAGCTTCAGCATTTGAAGGGCTTTCCATTACGAGTTCAGCGGACCATAACCTTGAGATCAATCATGAAAATGCCAACAAGGGAAATGGATTAAAAGGGATGGCTGATCATCTTAGAATACCTTATCAAGATACTGTGGCCATTGGCGACAATATGAATGACTGGCCGATGATGAAGTTTGCGGGCACGAGTATTGCAATGGGCAACGCGCTGCCTGAAATTAAAGAAATCTGCCATTTTACTACATTGGAAAACGATGAGCATGGTGTAGCTCATGCCATCAGGGAATTTATTCTTAAACAAGCAGTATAAATACAAAAAAGGCCTGCCGGCGTAACCTCTTGGGCGTAACGGCAGACCTTTTTTAGCATGCAGACTAGAGTCAGGAGACCTCTGTCTTAGGAAATGTGAATCCTTCCCCGAAAACATCCCGAACATCATGGATGACCACAAATGCTTTTTCGTCTATGCGATGTACGATTTTTTTCAGTTCAAATAATTCCTGTTTATTAATGACTACATATAAAATTTCTTTCGATTCCTTCGTATAGCTGCCATGGGCGGAAAACACCGTCACACCTCTGTCCATGTCGTCGTTTACCTTTTTTGAGATCTCCTCGGCATGCTGAGAGATAATCGTGACAGCTTTTCGGGTATCAAAGCCTTCAATAATATAATCGAGGACTTTTGTAGAGATATAGATAGAAATAACGGTGTACATGGTGTTTTGAGCCCCGATAACAAAATAGGAACTGAGCACGACCAACAGGTCAAATCCAAGCATGGCACCACTGATGCTCCAGCCCAAATACTGATTTGCCATTCGCGCCAAAATGGTCGATCCTCCAGTCGTTCCGCCAGAACGTAGAACAAGTCCTAAACCAATTCCGATGAAAATACCGGCAAACACGGTACCAAGAATTGTATCCTTAACAGGTGTTCCTAATCCTTCTGTCATATGAAGGAAAACCGAGGTGAAAACAATGCAGAAAATCGTGTACAGTGTCACTCGTTTGTTAAGGAGCTTGTACCCTATAATCAAAAGAATGCCGTTCATAATAAAGTTCGTATAACTTGGCGACCAGGAGAAGAGATAATACAAGATCATAGAAATACCGGTAACTCCGCCTTCTCCCAGTTCATTTGGGATAGCGAAACAGTTTACACCAAGCGCGAAAAAGAATGAGCCAATAATAATCAGGATCAACTCTTTCAAATAGCTTTTCATGTTAATCCCCCTTTCATTGACAATAAAAATTCATTCAAATAAACCAACCACAAGGGCTGGCTTATTCATTCGTCCTTTTAGCCGGATTTGCCTGAAGGCCCGGCTTATTCAAGAAATCAATATATCACTCCTTGAAGGGAGTTTCAACACTTCTTGGATTTTATTCACATTTTATGTAAATAAACCTGTGAACCATATAGGTAACACAGGCTCATAAATTGGAATCAGCAGCAAGGAGGTGCGCCGCACTGAATGTTTTGGTGGTATACTTCACAGGTTTGATACTGAGAAACAGGATATTCATGAACATGCTGATATAGCAGGTGATTGACATGCTGGATTTGAACAGGGTGAACGTGAATGACCTCTTCAGTGTGGAAATACGGCTGAACACAGCACTGAGTAGGGTGAACAACGACATGCGGACGATGGCAACCATAACCGTAATACATGAACGATCTCTCCTTTGGGTTTTAAAATTATCATTAACTCACTTTTCAATTTATGAAATTTTGCCGGAAACGGACAGGGTACATGTCTATAAAAAATGATTTAGGCATAAAAAAAAGGAAATAATGAGAACAGGTGATAATATGAAGCTTAATAAAAAAAGCAGAAAACTCTACAGCGATGCCATCGACAGCATGCAGGAAGGGCTTGAAGCCATGATTGATCTCTATAATGAAGCGGAAGAAGATATCCCTTTGATCAATTTTGAAAAGGGAGTGCAAGAGGAGATTGAGAAGGCGAAAAAGAAGTATGGTTCATCTTTTATAGACGGCAAGATCAATGCTATCGTAAAAGAAGTTTTGTCTTTTCTTCCCATTGATGAACCGCAGGCAGACCAAGTGAAAAAGGACTAGACGCATGATCTGTCATTCATCGAGGAAGTTCTTACTATTTTCATAAATTTTTCTATTTTTTTACCTTTTCTTACAAAAAACCTTTATACTGAGAGAGTATAAAAGTTATGTGAAGATAAGGTGATGGAGCGGTGAGGGGATCTTTAGGGGAAGAAAGAAAAAGGGCCGGCAAAAGAGAAGCTGCGGTTGTATTAGTTTTGTCATTATTTACTTTGTTTGTGATTTTTGGAACATGGCATGTCAATAAAATAAAAGCAACCGCCATGGTTGGCCAGTATCATAAAGAAGAAATTCAAAAGAAATCCTATTCGCCAAAAACTTCGGCATCCCATACATCACAACAAAAAACTGCAAATGAGAATAAGAGCCTGAAAAAAGTGAAAACATCCAGTTCGATTGCAGAGGTTGAAAAGAAAGCAACCAGGCAGCCATCTTCCCAGCCATCCGCTTCAGAACAATCACCAAAAGAAAAAAACAAGATTGCAGCAAAACATCAACCAGCAGTCAAATCTGTTCAAAAATCATCAAAGAATGAAAACAAAGAAACAACCAAAGCTATTCCGCACCCTGCTATACATAAATCTATACCACCACAAAAAGTAGGTGCCGCCGAGCAGAAAACGGTCTATTTAACGTTTGATGATGGTCCATCCAATGTATCCGGAGGCCTCATGGACGTGCTCAGCAGCTATAATGCCAAAGCAACGTTCTTTATGCTGGAACCAAATATTTTAAGATTTCCGGAAGCGGTTAAACGGATGGATCAAGAAGGCCATGCTCTTGGGCTTCATGGTGTTACACATGATCCAAAAAAGATTTACCGAACAAAAGAAACCGTGGTCCAGGAGATGGATCAAGATAATGCAGCGCTGCAAAAGGTGACAGGCAAAAAAACGGTCCTCATCCGGACTCCATACGGCAGCGCGCCTTATATGAAACCTCCTTATCAGAAAGCGGTAAAAGACCATGGTTACCAGCTGTGGGATTGGACGATCGACAGTATGGACTGGTCGTTTCAAAGCCCGAAATATGTGGAGAATTCCATAAACCAACTAAAGAAAATAGCTCATCGGAAAGAGCCTATCGTAATTCTTATGCACGAACGGAAAGAAACATTGGAGAGCCTGCCAAAGCTTCTGGAATATCTTCAGAAAAATGGCTACCAGTTCAAACGAATTGAACCTGACATGCAGCCAGTCACTTTCCATTGCAAATAATTTAAGAATTGGTGCCAGGCACCAATTTTATTTTTGCTTCCTTGACACGGCGAGATATCTTAATTACAATATGTTTAAAAGTTTAAACGTTCGATATCTTGAACGTTTGGACATACTTGTAAAATATAACGTAAAGGCAGGCAGATCAGTATGAAACAGCAAACAGCTTTGATTACCGGAGCCTCTTCTGGTATAGGTTTAGAACTTGCAAAGCGTTTTGCAAGAGATGGCTATAATGTGGTGTTAGTAGCGAGGAACGAGCAAAGACTGCAAACCCTCAAACAGGAACTGGAAGCCGAATTTCACGTTCAATGCACTGTACATGTAAAGGACTTGTCTAAGTACAGTGAGGCAGAAGCATTATTTCAAGAACTGCAGCAACAGCAGATCACAGTCGACTTTTTAGTGAATAACGCTGGATATGGCTTATTTGGAGAATTTACGGAAACGGATCTACAGGATGAATTATCCATGATCGACATTAATATAAAAGCACTCACGACCCTAACTAAATTATTCCTCCCGGGAATGAAGCAGAGGAGGAATGGGAAAATATTAAATGTCGCTTCAACGGCCGCTTTTCAGCCAGGACCTTTAATGGCTGTATATTATGCAACAAAAGCCTATGTTTTGTCATTTTCAGAAGCTCTCGAAAATGAAATGAAGGGCAATGGGGTGACCGTTACGGCATTATGTCCAGGTCCAACGAAAACAGGTTTTGAATCACGTGCAAATCTGGGACAGTCAAAGCTCTTTAAGAGCGGCGTAATGGATGTAGAACGTGTAGCTAACATTGGCTATGAAGGATTAATGAAAGGAAAATCCATCGTGATCCCTGGTTTTAAAAACAGGCTGCTCGCTAACTCCATCCGGTTTATACCGAGGAAGTGGGTAACGGCAACTGTGAGAAATGTCCAGGAAAAATCATGATCCACTTGAAAAAGAACACGAAGTTATCTATTATGAGCATATATAGGTTTATGAGATTAAACAAATAGACGCAGAGGGGGATGGATATGGGACAGCAGGCAATAGATGTTTTTCGTTCCTGTATTCCGCTCTTGCAGGCATTAAGTGATCCCGCAAGGCAAGATATTATTTTATTGCTTGCTCAGCATGACCGGCTGACGGTCAATGAAATTACAGAGCATTCTACTTTATCAAGACCGGCTATTTCTCACCATTTGAAGATTTTGAGGGACATACAGCTGGTGACGATTGAGCAAAAAGGAACACAGCGCTTCTATTCATTGGCACTTGAGCCTTCCATTGGCTTATTGAAGCAGCTGATTCATACCGTGGAGAGTACATGTGATCTTTAGCCCGCTTAAGGTCCTTGTTTTTTGCATAAATAAGGACAAAACGTATGAAAAACCCTTCGCTGAAGGGTTTTTTAGATATCAAAATTATTGCTTTGCTGTGTGCTGTCTGTATTACCCTGCTTGTCCCAAGCAATGAGTACAACATCCAATTCTTTCTCCATATGATCCAATTTAGCTTTTTGCTCACTCGTTAATTGCGCCAAATCAAACTGTTTCAATTCATCCACCTCCATCTCTAATAAAAGAGTTCCCTAGTGTATAACGTTTTATCCCGAATATGTAAAAGACCCCCTGTCCACTTTGAGACAAGGGGTCATTCATTATGGGAGCACTTGGACCTTAGTCTTCATAATCCCAATAATGTCCGTCATTCATATCACTTTGGACACTAAATACATCGCCTCTTGGACCGGAAGATCTCCAACTGCAATCATCATTGTCGTCCATGCTGCCCATGGTATTGCCCTGGTTGCCGCGGCACGCCAAACAATCTGCAATACACTGTTCTCTTTTCCTTCCAAACAAGGAACGGCATACGTTTTGGCAGAATCGACGGCATCTAGGCCGTGCTAGAGAAGGCTGCTGGTTATTCTCCATTGCACCCATCACCGGGTTTTCAGTGGACTGTCGTCCGCAGTTACAGTTCTGGACGACCTGGATCGGCCGCTGGTTTCGGTTCCGGTTTTGTTGAGCACCTTGTACAGGCATCTGTACAGGAAACCGCATTCTAAATGAACTGCTGCTGGAGCTAGAGCTGCTAGAGCTGGAGCTAGAGCTGGAGCTAGAGCTGCTGGAACTGCTTGAAGATGATTCAAATCTCATTATTAATGAGCTTGAGCTGGACTCGCTTCGTCGACTTCTTCTTGAGGATTCACTTCTCCTGCGCTGGGATCCACTTCTTCTTGAGGATTCACTTCTTCTGCGCGAGGATTCATTTCTCCTGCGCGAGGATTCACTTCTCCTGCGCGAGGATTCACTTCTTCTTGGCATTTATTTCACCCCTTTCGAGATACTGTATTCATTTCGTGTGTTGCTAGAAAGGGACAAGAACCTCTTTTACGAAAAAAAGGCGCTGTTAAGCACTTTTTTAAAAAAATAGGAATAAAGACAATTTATGTAAAAGAGAGATTATGCTATGATGGATGGAAAATAGAGAGAAATCTTATAAATTTAGTTAAGGTTGATTTTATGAAAATAATAGATAATAGCACTGGAACAGTTTCTTACAACTATAATGCAGAACATATTAAAAACCTCTTTGATGCTGTGGCAAGCGGTATTCTCATCCTTTCATCCTCAGCGATAATCGAGCATATCAATTCAGCTGCCTGTAAAATGCTGGGCCTATCCGATGCTGACTTGGAGGGGCAGTCATACGATAACGCAAAATTTATGGCACTGGATGAATCGGGGTCTCCTCTTGATTTCTACAGCTATCCTTCTCAAATTACATTCAGGACAGGCGAGTCTGTAAAGGAAAGGATCATAGGTATCGTTTTATCCGATAAAATGTCATATAACTGGTATGTTGTCAGCACCAAACCTTTGTATATTGAAAAAGGAAGTCCTCACCAAGTAGTAGTTACCATCACTCCTATCACAGGTAAAGGAGAGATTGAAGAAGCTCTTCGTAAAAGCGAAGAGAAGTTCAGGTCACTCGTAACTTCTATGGAGGATACGGTATTTACACTCGACAAAGACCTGGTTCACACTGGAATGTACGGAAAATGGATGAAGAAGCATAATATAAATCCAGATTTTTATATCGGCCGAAGTGTACGCGAAGTATTCGGTGAGTTATCTTCAGGACATGAAGAAGTCTGCTATGAGGTTCTGAAAACAGGAACCACCAAGTTTTTTGAATGGAACAGGTCAAGAGAGGGCTGTACATTTTATTATCAGGCACTGATCTCCCCGTTAAAAACCTTCGAGGGAAATGTCTATGGAATTGTTGGCGTCTCGCGTGATGTGACCGAGCAAAAACAGATGGAGCTTGGTTTGTTGGAGAGCGAAGAGCGTTTCCGCCAATTTGCTGAAAACGCGAATGATGTCTTCTGGATGAGAGATTCAGCTACATGCGATTATATTTACTTAAGCCCTTCTTTTAAAAAACTATGGGGACTGGATGTCAGTGATATTTTTGAAAAGCGGAAAACATTTTACGATACGGTATTTCCAGATGATATGGACCGGATATCTGACACATTTGAATCCGTCCCAGAAACTGAATATGAAATAGAGTATCGGATTGTCAAGCCGGATGGAGAAATAAGATGGGTACGCTCAAGAGCTTTTCCCATCTTCAATGAACAGGGAGCGGTCTGGAGGGTAGCCGGAATTGTAGAAGATATTACCGATTTAAGAGATAAAGAAGAGCTGCTGCGGAAATCTGATAAGCTGGCTGTTGTAGGAGAACTTGCAGCAGGTATCGCTCATGAGATTCGAAACCCGTTAACAAGCATTAAAGGTTTTATTCAGCTGATCAAACCAGACATTAGAGAACACATAAGCGAGATTATCCTCTCAGAACTGGACCGCATTGAATCGATTATTAATGAATTTCTAATACTTGCCAAGCCGCACAGCGATATGGACTATAAGTGGAATGACATCAATCAATTTATCCGGCAGACCATCGTTTTACTGGATTCGGAGGCAAACTTGAACAATGTCCAGTTTGATCCATGTCTTACCGAACATCTCCCTCTTGTGCGAAGCGAAGGAAACCAAATTAAACAAGTGCTGATTAATGTGATCAAAAATGCGATTGAAGCGATGTCACAAGGCGGAACGATTAAAATAAAAACATCCATGCAAAAAGAAGAATTTGTCTGCCTGACCATCCAGGACGAAGGGATCGGAATAAGCGAAGAAAGGCTTAATCGCCTTGGAGAACCCTTCTATTCCAATAAAGAAAAAGGAATTGGACTCGGTTTGATGGTCAGTTTGAAAATTATTGAAAATCATAAAGGAACCATTACATTTTCGAGTAAAATTAATGAAGGAACAACAGTAACCATCTTGCTGCCTGTCGCAAAAAAGTAGAGCGCTGCAAAAGGATAGAGTAGTAAAAAGCATATTCTGAGAAGAATATGCTTTTTTGCTGTGTGAAAAAAAATCTCGCAGAATACTTAAAAAGGTTGTCACATAAGTTAAATGAGAGAGGTGAAATGATAGGGAAAAGGAGAAATGGCTGTGATCTGTTTATGTGAAGTTTTAAAAGAAGAAACATATCATGAGCGTATAGCGATTATAGAGGATAAACAAGAGATCATGAGGATCTTTGGCCTGGAAAATGAACAGTGGCTCCGCCTTTGGAATATTGATAATAGAATTTTAACATTGTGTTTTTCCTCCTTGGATCCCGAGTTTGACCGGTTTATTGTAGTGTACGATTATTCGCTGTTCTGCAAAGATCAGGACATAAAGCAAGCTATCATTTGGCATGAGATCGGCCATTCGCAATATCCTGTTTTGGAAGGGAAGATTGATCTGCATTCAGAAACGAAATGTGATGAACTGGCTTTTACGAAAGGATATAAATCAGGATTGGAAAAGTTTCTAAGACTAACTTACAAAATGGCAAAGACGCTCAATAATCAATTGCTGCTATCCATGACGAAAGAACGGATGAAGGCATTGAATCTTTTATATAAATATTAAAAAGCGAGTGGAATCTACGAAATTGATCCACTCGCTTTTACATTTAAGGAATAAGCAGGAGTTTTCCTGTGCTTTTCCGGCTTTCCAGAAAACGGTGGGCTTCTTTACCATCTTCAAGCTTAAATGAAGTGGTTTCTGGTATCTTAACAGAGCCCGAACGAATCATATCAAACAACTGATGAGACCTGGACACCCTTTCTGAATGGGAGGTGATAACATTCCAGAGATCACCGCCTGTCAGTGTTTTTGAAGTGTCCATCAGCATTCGTGGATCAACCGGCAGCGGATCACCGCCTGCCATTCCATAAAATACAGCCGTTCCGCCGATTCTTACCGCTTCAAAGCTATCCTTAAGGGTACTGCCTACAGAATCATAAATGACATCTGCTCCTTTATTTTCAGGAGAAACTTCTTTTACTTTACGCATCCAGGCTTCATCATAAAGAAAAACATGATCGGCTCCAGCAGACAAAGCAGCTTCTTTCTTCGCCTCAGAAGATGTCAGCCCAATTACCGTTCCGCCCAGTGCCTTGGAAATTTGGATGAGAAGCTGGCCTACACCGCCTGCCGCAGCATGGACAACAAGAAGTGTTCCGGGTTTTACGGGATAGCTGTCACGAGTCAGGTATTGAGCTGTTAAGCCTTGCAGCAGCAGAGAGGACGCGGTTTCAAATGAAATGTCATCAGGCAAAGGAATCAGGTGATCCTCCGGTACAGCGACAAGTTCAGCATTAGCATACGGTACATCGGCAAAGGCCACCCTATCTCCAGGCATCACCCCATTTACCCCTTCTCCGATCCTTTCCACGATTCCAGCGCCTTCATAACCGGCAATAAACGGAGGGGTGCCCTTCAAGTGATAGTTTCCTTTCCTCCGGTACACATCCGCAAAGTTAAGCCCGATCGCTTTCATGCGAACAAGTATTTCATTCTTTTGCAGCACTGGATTCGGAACGTCCTGATATTGTAAGACATCCGGTCCCCCAAATTCATTAAATGTTAAAGCCTTCATCGTTTGTATTCCTCATTTCAAGTAGTAGTCATACTATCATTGTAAACAAAATGGAGAAGTTTCACTAGAAAAGATAATTAAACAGGAAAAAGGTTTAAATCGTTAAATGTTGTGGAAACTGTGGTTGTAATGGAATATTTATCTATTTTACTTGGGAGGTCATTTGCATGATAAAAAAGATTACGTTCGTTTTAGGAATCGTTCTGGCTCTAACAGCCTGCTCCTCAGGCGGGGACAGCGGAGGAGGAAAAGGAGGCTCAATGGATACCGCTTCTGCGGAGAAAACGTTTAAACAAAACTGCGCCAGCTGCCACGGCAACAATCTTGAAGGCGGTACGGGGCCGGCTTTGAAAGACATCGGAAAAGAACATACCAAGGCGGAAATATTAAAGCAGATTAGAAACGGAGGTGGAGGTATGCCTGCTGGATTAATCCAGGGCAAGGAAGCGGAGAACGTTGCTCAATGGCTGGCCAAGAAAAAATAAAGGAAAAAAGAGGCTGAATTCATTCAATGGAATGGATCCTGCCTCTTTTTTATGCCTTTTTTCATGAAACGTTGGTAGTCTTCTGATGAAGGGATGCCGATGTTTTTTTGTCCTGTACAAGAACTGCAGCTGAGATAACCAGCAGAATACCGATGGTCTGCAAGAGTGTCAGTTCTTCCTTGAAAAGGAAGAACCCGGTGAGTGTAGCAACAACGGGCTCAATGGTTGAAACGATGGCAGCCCGGCTCGGTTCAACCTGTCGGAGTCCTACGGTGTAAAGGATATAGGCGAAGACAGTCGGAATAATTCCAAGTCCTGAAATATAAAGGAATGCTTTTCCATTCTCGAGTAAATGTATGGATGTTGCCAGCCCGCTAACAGGAAACAGAGCCAGACCTGCAAAAATAAAAGTAAATGTCGTAATCGTAAGTGTATGGTATTTGGCAGATGCGGCTTTGCCAAAAATACTGTACAAAGAATAACCCAGTCCAGCTCCTAAACCCGTAAGAAGCCCGGACAAAGTAATGCCTGCCTTAGCAGATGGCATGTAACCGACAACGAACAGACAGCCGAGGAACGTGACACCAAGAGCTGTTAATTTCTTTCCTGTGATCAAGTCATTGAAAAAGATACGCGACAAGATCAGTACAAATGCAGGTGCTGTATACAACAAGACGGCTGCAACGGACAGAGACATTTCTTCCATCGCTTTAAAATAGCACCAGTTAAAAAACGCGATACTGAGCAAGCCGGTCCCAATAAAATAATGAGTATCTCTTAATTTTATCCTTAGCAGTGAGCGGTCCGTAAAAAGCGTGATGATGATAAACGCAATGGCCGCTCCTAATGCACGCAATACTACAATCTGAATCGGGGTAAACCCTAATGAAGACAGTTCCTTAATGAATATACCTATTGTTCCCCATAGAGCCGCACCGCTTGCAATCCATATATAGGGCCATTTCATTCATTGCCCACCTCGTTTCTCCTTATCTTTTTTCAAGCGTATCGCAATTCAACCCATTTTTGAAGACCCTGTATAGAATCGGCTGAAAAACAAAGAAGACGTATGATTGTCCGGACTTGCTGGACCCCTTCCAAAAATTGCTCCCTGCAACTTCGTATATCCGCCTTTTCAGAAAGGAAGCATAAGGAAAAAAGGAGGTACACCTTTGAAGAAAATTCTCGCAATAACATTTGCCTTAACGCTGACCCTGACAGGCTGCGGCAGTATAAAGGGGCAAGAACAAGGTGCTGCTGATGCAGACAAGACAGGGAAAGAACACCCAAGGCTGCAGCAAGTAAAATACAATGGCAGCAAACAAAAAGATATAACACCGTCACAGACCACTCATAAAAAAACAAAAATCACGACCATTGGTTTTTTAGAGCCTGTTGACCAACGGGCTGCTGTCAAAGAAGTTAAAGATGTGGGCAGGCATTTATCATATGTTGCTTTTTTCAGCTATCGTGTAAAAGCTGACGGTAATTTAATCGGCATCAAGGATGATCAGGCACTGGCTGCTACAAGGAAACAAGGGGCCGTTCCGATGCTTGTGCTGACCAATTTTACAGAAGGGAATTTCTCTCCTGATGTAGCACATAAAATCTTTACGGACAAAACGGTATCCGAGCGATTAATCAAAAACGTTATCCAAACGATGAAAACAAAAGGATACAAAGCACTCAACATCGATTTTGAACACATCCGCGCTAAAGACAGAGATTTATACAACGGATTCCTTGAAACGATTTTGCCAAGAGTGAAAAAGGAAGGATTTATCACTTCAACGGCGCTTGCACCTAAAACGAGTGATGAACAGTCAGGACCGTGGCACGGTGCCCATGATTATAAAAGACATGGGGAGCTTGCGGACTTTGTTATTTTAATGACGTACGAATGGGGTTGGTCTGGAGGTCCGCCGATGGCTGTTTCTCCTGTTCCGCAAGTTCGCAAAGTTATCGATTATGCTGCCTCGGTCATCCCGCGCAAAAAAATCGTTATGGGCGCTCCGTTATATGGCTATGATTGGATACTTCCATATAAGAAGGGCAATCCTTTCGCCAAACGGATCGCTCCGCAGGAAGCCACGGAACTTGCCATCAAGGAAGGCGCAGACATTAAATACGACAACAAAGCTCATTCTCCATATTTTAACTACACAGATGACAAAGGTAAAAAACACGTGGTTTGGTTTGAGAACGAAGAAAGCGCTCAAGCAAAATTCAATCAGGTAAAATATTATAACCTTCGTGGAATTGCCTATTGGGTGCTTGGTGAACCGTTCCCTCATAACTGGAGCATGCTTGAAGATCAATTTAACGTAAGAAATGCAAAATAAAAAATGCAGGGAGATTCTATTAGCCGGCAGTTCACCGGATAGGGTCTCTTTTTTATCTAATTAAAATGGACAAAAAAACTTTTTCGCAGGAGAGAAATTGTATTATGAACAGGGAAAATACCTGAAGCTGATCTCTCTTTAGGTAATGGTAAAAAATATTGGCATTAATCTACGGTAAAGACCTTTTGTGAACAAGAAAAAAATCGATTGAAATCGATATAGACCAGGAAAGGAAGAAGAGGACCGCCAAGGGGGAATAGTATCCTACCTATTCGCAGAAACATATCCGTCAAGAATAGAACGTTTGATTGTTGAAGACATTATTCCTCCTTTTGAAGATATTTCATTAAGATAGCCATTTATAAGCTACAGCTTTATACCGTCCTTTAAATTATTAAGGATAACAGAGCTTTGAATTTGCTGATGATTTATTCTGCTTGCCTTTCGTGGTTCTATCCTTGTAAGTAATTGATCTTTGTGAAAAATATTGTAAAGCATACTTCATCCTATGTTTGGAACAATACCATTGTATTTAGGATAAAAAGGAGGGGAATCAAAATGGATCAACAGAAATTATTAGCTGCCCACGAGTCTTTGGACTTACATGAGGCCATTAACTTTAAAACGCTTTGTATCGCCAAGTCTAAATTAATGCAAGGATTGGTTTTTGATGATGATCTTAGGAATTTAATGAAAAAAGATGTTGAACAATCGATACAGGATCTTACTGAATTGCAATCCCTCTATGAACGAGCACCTTTTCAAGCTCCTGTTCCTCAAAATCGCCCAACCCCCATCATTAATGGAAAGGAAGGAACCATTCATTGAATAATGATTATTTGGACCCGATAAACTCGCTGCATATGCCTGAACTAGCAGACACCACCTTTGCAATGGATTTTCTTCTTCGTGCCAAAGAAGGCGTTCGCAACATAGCTGTAGCATTAACCGAATCCGCATCACCTGATGTTCGTGCCGCATTAAGAAAACAATTGATGCAGGGCATTGCGATGCATCAGGAAATATCTGAGTTGATGATCAAGAAAAAATGGTTCCATCCTTACGAACTAACGGAACAGTATCAATTGGATCAGCTTTCGGCCAACAATACGATTAAGATTGGCAAAATGAACCTGTTTCCCATTGAGACCAATCGAAAGGGCATGTTTGATCGGACACCTGATGAACATTAACACTGGAGGTTATATAGTATGAAGGCGGTAACGTACCAAGGGATAAAAAATGTTGTTGTGAAAGAAGTGCCTGACCCTAAGATTGAAAAACCAGATGACATGATTATTAAAGTGACCAGTACAGCGATATGTGGTTCTGATTTGCATTTAATTCATGGCATGATCCCTAACCTGCAAGAGAACTATGTCATTGGACATGAACCGATGGGAATCGTTGAAGAGGTTGGTCCTGAAGTGACTAAACTAAAAAAGGGAGACCGCGTGATCATTCCATTTAACATCGCATGCGGTGAATGCCGTTACTGTAAAGACCATTTGGAAAGTCAATGCGACAACTCAAATGATAATGGAGATATGGGAGCCTATTTCGGTTATTCCGGAACAACTGGCGGTTATCCAGGCGGGCAAGCGGAATATTTGAGAGTCCCTTTTGCCAACTTTACTCATTTTAAAATCCCGGAGACCTGCGAGGAACCTGATGAAAAGTTAACGGTTATTGGGGATGCGATGACCACTGGTTTTTGGAGTGTTGATAATGCGGGCGTAAAGGACGGGGACACCGTTATCGTTTTGGGATGTGGTCCCGTGGGACTTTTTGCACAAAAGTTTTGCTGGCTAAAAGGGGCGAAGCGGGTGATTGCAGTCGATTATGTGAATTATCGCTTGCAGCATGCGAAACGGACAAACAAAGTTGAAATTGTGAACTTTGAAGATCATAAAAATTGTGGAGAATACCTGAAGGAAATCACCAAGGGCGGTGCCGATGTAGTCATTGATGCTGTTGGTATGGACGGAAAAATGACCGATATGGAGTTTCTTGCCAGCGGATTAAAACTCCAGAGTGGTGCATTTGGTGCATTTATCATGGCGACCCAGGCCGTCCGAAAAGGCGGCAATATCCAGGTGACCGGCGTTTATGCAGGAAAATATAACGGTTTCCCATTTGGAGATATTATGAACCGCAATGTCAATATCCGCTCCGGACAAGCTCCAGTCATTCACTATATGCCTTATATGTTTGAACTGGTTTCTACAGGAAAAATTGATCCGGGAGATGTGGTCAGCCATGTCCTTCCGCTCAGTGAAGCGAAGCGTGGCTATGAGATTTTTGACACCAAAACGGATGATTGTATAAAAGTCGTCTTGAAGCCTTGAGGAAGGAGGATTGAAAAATGAACTATGCCTTACACGAAGTACTTGAGGTTCAAGAAATGGCCGCTTTTAAAACAAATTGTTTAACCAAGTCTAAAACAATGAGAGCACTGGTTAGTGACCCAAGGCTAAAAGAAATTATGCAGCAAGACATTGATCTTTCCACCAGACAGTTAAACGAATATACTTCTGTTTTATCTAATGCAAAGCAATCGTTAGGAGCTGAGTAAAATTGAATTCAATCATTGAAAACGTAACAGGAATGGATGCACTTTCCGACCAGATTGTTGCGATGGATTTATTGATTGCGGCAAAAAGTGGAGTTAGAAATTACGCCATGGCTGTTACGGAAGCCGGAACACCTGAAATCAAAGAAATGTTAACTCGGCATTTGGAGGAAGCCATTGAGATGCATGAACAAGTTTCCGGTTATATCGTGGAAAAAGGATGGTATCACGCTTGGGATACGAACGAGCAAATCCAATTGAACTTGACGAATATGAAGACCGCTTTGGATTTGCCAACACTATAGATCATGTAAACGGGCTGTCCAAGAAGTCTGGAAGCCGTTGATTTTCGTTCCAGGCCGCTCGCTTTTATCGGCGCGAGCGCGGGGCGTGCGGTGGTAGTCTCACCTGTCACGCTAGTCCCGCGGGACAAGGAACGCTGCGGCAGCGGTGCATCGCACGAAGAAAATGTGATTTTCATTTTCGAAGATCTCGCACCTTCCACTACAATCAACTTTTCATTCATTGAAGATTTTTTACCCAAAAAGGGGATGCCTGAAGGTCAATTCAGGACAGCCCCTTATTTATTGTCAGAATGCAGGAGCAGGCAATTCATCTATGTTCATGCGAAGCAAACTATACGGCTTTTCTCGCAGGTCCCTTCCATAATGAAACCTGGACTGCCGGTGTAATTGGTTTACAATGATATATAAGTATTGATCCGGGCCAATCGAAAACGTGTCCGGCCATAAAATCCTCGGGTCATGTGCAATGGTTTCCATGTTTCCGTTCGGCATGATCTTTCGTATGCTGTTGTTTTCATAATCCCCTGCATAGACGTTTCCTTTTGCCCCGGTGATCATTCCGTCAGAAGCCCCTTTTTCTCCCCAATACTCTACGCGGGAAAGTAAATCCTTCTCCGGTATCGTTCTGTCTCTCAGGGCTTCTGTTGAAATGGAGAACAGATGACGGCTTGTTAATGGACAAAAAAATAATGTCTTTCCATCCGCAGAAATCGCAATACCATCAGACGCCAGTCGAAAGGGAGAAATAGAGCCATCTTTATTGCGGTTCATCAGTATTTTACCTTCTACTTTTGGCAAGAAATAGGAATCGGGTGATGTAGGAGGGGTTCCACTTAACCGTCTGAATGCCTTTCCAGTTTCTAAATCCACAACAATGATCGCTCCTGGACCTTTGGAGGATGAATCTGTAATATAGGCATAACCGGCTTTTCCTACGCGAAAATCAAAGCGAACATCATTCAAATATGTGGTTGGCAGGATTACTTCTTCTGTAAAGGTATACACATTTCTGATTGTATTTGTTTTTAAATCAACAGCGACCAGTTTTGCTCCCCCTTTAATTGGTTCAGAAAAATTGGGTGCTGCTGTATCCAATACCCAAAGTGTTCCCCTTCCATCAGCCACTACACTTTGGACACTGATAAATGACATCGCAACGTTTGCCGGGTTGGCCAAATTTGTTTCTAAATTTGGATAAGGCTGCAATTGATCCCCGGCAATTTCCGCCACCGTAAATTTCACGTCATCTCCCCATTTCGGAAAGCAAACGAAAATACGCCCGGTTTCTGACACGGTAACTCCTGTAGGCATAGCCCCATAAAATGAATGAACGAGTTCAAACTTACCGAAATATTTTTCCATAGGCAGCATAAATTTCATCATCTCCCTCATCCGATTTGAACCGATATACCTATATATGACCGGCAGTTTTTCTTGTGCATGGCAAAGCACATGGGCGGAGCACTTGCTTTTTTCTTTGGTTAAAATATATTCACCTGAACATTTGTATTGATGTTCCGTAAAAAGAAAAGAACAGCAGCCAATCAAAAAAATAAAAATGAAGAGAAGAACAGGATTACGCCATGAAGCTGTGACGCTTGAATTATTAAATAATGTAACAGCGAAAATGGATGATGCTGAAAATCGTACAGAGGCAAACAAACAACGGTGCATCTTTTTCGCTTGTTTACATACAAACGTTAATTGACAGGGAGAGACTGAACGAGGCCATTATTCAGCCACGGGATTGAAGCCGAAGTAAACATCGATATTCTGCTCGATATGCTTATCGATCGTATCCTCATTTATAAACAAACACCGGATGAGCTCTTTATTTCCGAGCTGGTGGACCATGTCATTGCCGGTATTTTGCCAGCGTTCAGTGGAAAGTAAAGGAGATTTTTAGTGGAAAAGAAATATTCAATCATGACTCTTATTTTACTGTGGAGTGGGTTGGTCATTGTTTCGAGCATGTATGTAACCATCCCGCTGACCACAGTATTTACAGGCACTTTTCATATAACGGCCAATCAGGCGGCTTTTATTGATCAATTTTCAGGATTAGTGATGCTCCGGGCGCTTGAAAGATTGATTGCAGCAGCTTTTGCTCTGATCTCTTTCGTTTATGCGGCAGAGATGTTTCCGCCTGAAAAGCGTCTGACAGCAGTCGGTTTATATTAATGGTGAGTTTTATTAACTTTTCGTAAAATACTTATTAATAAACGTTTGGTATAATACACTTGACCCCGGTGGAAACTACCGTTATGTCGGTTCCATCTCTGGATTTGGACGCTGGACGCACATCACCGGCACCTCTAGCGGTAGCGTGCTCTTCTACAATGCCTATACTGGTGAGGGTGCGACTGCCCGGATCGATCCCGCAGGAAACTACCATTTCGTCAGTTCCATCTCCGGAGTTGGGAGCTGGACCATATCGCTCAGACGGAATGAGCGGCACAATCATTTCATTTTTGCCCGAAGCAATTTGTACCTCTCCTTCAAACAATATCCCACGATACTTTCATATTTCGGCAAAAGGAAACAATTTTTATAAGGCTTTTTCTAAATAATACCTAATAAGATTTTTTTGATTTTTTTTATTTATAAACTTACCTCGCCTTACAAAAAATTTATTTCCGTGCAGTTTAATTGTGTCACCGATTGATATAATGGGTTTATTATTAGAAAGCAATAACAAAAGTTGTTCACCAGTTCCTGAAAAAATCTTCTTATTACCTGCAATGAGTTCATGTCTATATTCCTCTGGTTTTCTTATCATATCAATCCCCGCTCTATTGTTTTTATAGTGTTTACCCGGAATGATTTGGCATAAACACCAAAAATTCGAGATTTTTATTAATGGATACAAATTGATTCGACTACCCCCCGATCATTAAGTGCCTGGTATGGCCTCAAAGTCTTCTCTATAGGCAGCAACAAAAAAACACCCTCTAAAGGTTGCCTAAAAAATTTATAGCTGCTCAATCATTCCTGAGAGCAACACGCCATCTTTTTGTTTTTCACAAACTCTTAAACGTATAAACAATTCACTTTGGAGATTCTTCGCTGTCCTCATTACTTGATCATCTTCTTGATCACTAATTGTATTTATAAAAATTGTAAATGTTTCACCGTTTTGACTGGCATTTTTTAATCTATTCAACAAAGTACTGTAATCCATACAAAAGAGCACCCAATTTGGATGCTCCGCCTTTGTTGATTATCAAAATTCAACCTAAGAAAAAATCGCTTTTTCTTAAACCCAATTATTAGTTCAATAAGTTTTGAGGAGTATTCCTTTCCCTCAAAAAAGAAAGTAAAAACTGAATTTGTTGATCGTTCCTGTATTAAATCAGATTTGCATTTAAATAATCGGCTAATGTTTGCTGAAGCGTACCTTTAGTTGATGCATACTCATTAAACGAAATATCCAAATGAATCATTTTCCTGACAAGTTCTGGACGCAGACCGGTAATGACCGCTTCACATCCCATCAAGGAAACCCCGCTCATCACTCTTTGAAACTGGTGTATTACCTCAATATCCATATCTGTAATGCCTGATAGATCCATGATTAACGTTCGGATTTTTAAATTTGAAATATCCATCAATATTTTTTCCTCAATGGTATCCATACGGTACACATCAATTAAACCGATTAAAGGAAGGACGGCTACATGATGACTGATCGGTATAATAGGCGCAGATAAATGCTCAACTATTTTTCGCTGAGAGCTGATTAATTCATCTTTATAAGATGAATACCTAATGAAAAAACTATTAAGAAATTTATCGATGCCGTCATTGATCTGCATCTCCATCTCATAAATCATTGCTCTGTAGTCTGAAATACTGACTACAGGGGTATTCAGTTGATCGTATTTTAACAGGTAGTGCCAGAGAGTCCTTCTAATCGCATGTACCCACTCCAGCTTAAGAGTAAGAGTTAAAGAATGCTCTGCCCAGGCTACCCCTTCTTGCTTGGCAAAGGAAATGAGTTCGTTCTCTTTCCTTTCCACCACATACGTTACCAGCTTCTCAGCGTTTTTCAAAAGATCAATATTCCCTGATTGTAAAATATCATTTATTTTAGGCGCGACTTCTACAGCCTCGGATAACAGCTTATTTTGAAACTCTTCTCTCCGACTGATGATAAACTCAATAATTTCTCTTTGCTGTACTCTGTCCATTTGCTGTTCTCCTTCCAGTGTTAAAAAACTATCTCTTTTCCTATTTTAAATTCCCTTTATTTTTGAAGAGTTTTTATATTAACTATAAAAATATTCCCCTTCTCCTTTGTAATCAAACCTTTTTATAAAAAAAAAAATAAACAGGCCACCTGATTTGGATGGCCTTAATGTTATTGTCACAATAACCTTCAATTTTAGTTTGTGTGTATGATTAAAAAACGCCAATATGGACTATCGGGTGATTAAAGAAAACGACTTATTTTTATTAACGGATGACAAGGGCAATATTCCCGTTGACAATACATTCGGCAATGGGGCAGTTCTTCAGCTTCTGGAACTATATCATGGTCTTTACCCTGCCTATTTTGGTTCTTTACGCCTTCTTCAACCGCTATTTTGTCAAAGGCATTAAATTTACTGGGGATAAGTAGATTTTTTCGAAAAACAAAACAACAACCATACATTCTGCGAAAAAGCATGCCTGACTCATGGCGCATGCTTTTCTTTTGTCAGATCATTTTATTTTGATGAATCACATGAATTGGATAAAATAGGGGCAAGGATAAGCAAAGAACGTTCTTTGCAGAAAGAAGGAACCGTAATTGAAATTAAGCATTCTTGATCAATCTCCCGCCTCAAGCGGAAAAACCGCTCAGCAGGCTCTTCATGACTCGCTGAGCCTGGCGCAGGCAGGAGAGAAACTAGGCTACACGCGATACTGGATTGCCGAGCATCACGATTTTCCTGGACTGACCTGTCCGGCTCCGGAAGTGATGCTCGGGTATATTGGCGGGCAGACCGAAACGATCCGCTTAGGATCCGGAGCGGTTCTTTTGCCTCATTACAAGCCGTATAAAGTGGCAGAAACGTATAATCTCCTCGCTGCTTTATTTCCTGGGAGAATAGATGTAGGCATCGGAAGAGCACCCGGCGGATCGGCAGAAGCCACGATGGCACTCTCGGATAACTATTTGGAACAAGTCCGAAAGATGCCTGAGTCAGTAGACACGTTGCTGCATTTTTTCAAAAATGATTTTCCTTCAGATGACATGTTTTCTAAGATCACTCCATCACCAGTTCCTGACATCCTTCCAGAGCCTTGGATTCTCGGAACGAGCAAAAAGAGTGCCATTCTTGCTGCCAAACACGGGTTGTCTTATGCTTTCGGCCAATTTATGAGCGAACAGGATGTTACCGATATTATTGATCAGTACAAATCTGAGTTTAGAGCGAATAATTGGTCCCCGGTACCAAACACGATTGCAGCCGTATCCGTTCTTTGTGCGGAGACAAAAGAAGAAGCTGAAGATTTAGCACTGCCTAATCAAATTTGGAAGATCCAGCTGGCAAAAGGAGAGGGAAGAAAAGGAGTCCCATCCCTTGGAGAAGCGAAGCATTATTCATTGACTCCAGAGGAAAAAGAGATGCTGAACTCGATGAAAAAACGGTCCATTATCGGAAGCCCCTCTGATGTTAAGCGGCGTCTTGAGGAGCTGAGAGAACACTATCAAGCCGACGAAATGATGATTGTTACGATTACACATGATATAAAGGATCGTGTTCGTTCCTATGAACTGATTGCCAATGAATGCATAGCTTGCTCAACTTGAGCAAAAAATTTAGATACTTTAATTTTAATTGTTACAATAAAAAGCAAGGTTTAAATAAATCATTTTCTAAAATCATTTTTTATAGCAAGACGTTAGAAAGGAGGACAATTACAATGTCCCAGCAAAATCAATCATCTGCTAAAAAGCAGCTCCAAGATATCCCGTTTTCTGTATTGGATCTATCTCCGATCGTAATAGGAGGAAACGCTACAGAATCGCTTCAAAACACCCTTGATTTAGCACAGCACGCCGAAGAGTGGGGCTATAACCGCTTCTGGCTGGCTGAACACCATAGTATGCCTGGCATTGCCAGCTCTGCAACCGCCGTTGTTATTGGCCATGTAGCAAGAGGAACGGAGAAAATCCGAGTAGGGTCCGGGGGGATTATGCTGCCTAACCATGCTCCTTTGGTCATCGCTGAGCAGTTCGGAACTCTCGAGTCATTGTTCCCAGGCAGAATAGACCTTGGATTAGGTAGAGCTCCTGGCACAGACCAGGTGACAGCTAAAGCTCTTAGGCGCGAAAATATGAGCAACGGGGAAGACTTTCCAGAACAAGTGGATGAACTCCGTGCGTATTTAAAACCAGACGGATCAGGCAATCCGGTGAGGGCCATTCCAGGTGAGGGGCTGGACATTCCGATTTGGCTGCTTGGTTCAAGCGGATTCAGTGCGCGGCTGGCTGCTGAGCTCGGTTTGCCTTTTTCATTCGCGAGCCATTTTTCTCCAGACAATACTTTGCCTGCTCTTGATGTGTACCGCAGAAACTTTAAACCATCACAGGTATTGGACAAGCCGTATGCCATGGTGGGAGTTAACGTGATTGCTGCTGAAACAGAAGAGAAGGCCGCTTATTTGGCAACTTCCATGCAGCAGCAGTTTTTAAATCTTGTCAGAGGCATTCCTTCCAAACTTAAGCCACCTGTTGAAACGATGGAAGGAATCTGGTCCAATTATGAGAAAGCTTCTGTCGAACAGTCACTTCGAACAACCATCATCGGCACACCGGAAACAGTTAAAACAAAACTTCAGGCTTTCCTTGATGAAACTCAAGCGGATGAAATGATTGTCAACGCTCAGATTTTTGATCATCAAGAAAGATTGCGTTCCTATGAAATTGTCTCAGAAGTTTTCAAAAGATAGATAAATCAGCAAAGGGGCTGTCCAAGAAGTCTGTAAGCTGTTGATTTCCGTTCCAGGCTGCTNNCTCGCATCTTCCACTTCAATTAACTTTTCATTGAAGATTTTTCAAGCCAAAAAAGGGCTGTCTGAAGGTCAATTTTCGACTTTCTGGACAGCCCCTTTTAATTATTAATTTGAGTTATAAAAATCAAGGTGAATGACGGCCAGGGTAAGAGCGAGTATATCAATTTGCCTCTTGAGGCAGTCAGGATCGCAGTTCTCTGGAAAGATACAATGGATTTCCAATATGGGATAGGATAAGAAACTCCATCGCTTTTTTGCTTTAACTTGGAAGGTTGGTGAGCATAAGGAGCTCGCCCATTTTTTAGACAGGCTATGGCCGGTTTGTCCATAGTTGTAAAGTGTAAGATTTGTACGATCGAACTTATTGCTTTCTTGAAAGGAGATGTTAAGGATGAGAACTTCTGAATCCTTTTGGCTTCCTTCTACAGGACAAGTTACTCCATACGAGATTAATTGTTCCTTAAAAAGCTGTATTGTTTTTTGATGGAAACTGCTTGGTGTTTCATTATTTTGAAAAAGTGTTTGAATCCTTATCGGTGAATCGATAGAAGGAAGAGTAATATCAAGTCTTTGTTGTTTTTGATTCCAGGTTATAGTAGTACAGCCCAACTGCTTGAAAAATTGCAAATAGTGAGGGAGATTTGTTCGTAAAATTACCCCTCTTTTTATTCCCTGGATGTATAGATCAATGGGCACACATATACCTCCACATACTCTGATAATTATTTCTATGAAAGAAAAAGGAAAGAGTGTGGGTTTGTCCGGGGAAATGGAATGTTTATATGTTGAAATTTTGAATAATTAAGCAAAAAAGCGGCCAGCAAGGTTAACAAGCTGGCCAAAGAGAGTTATTCGGGGGAGGTGCGGCTACCATCCGCGCCTTCTTTTATAGACTAACATAAGAACATATGTTCGTAAACACCTTTTTTTAAATGCACAAAATTATAGAATAGGAATAAGCTTTTCTAGAGTGATGCTTTCAGGGAGATTCATATTACGACGGATCCTTATGATTTTCTTCCGTAAACGAAATCGTAATGGGTTTCGTTTTTTTCATCTTTACAAGTCTGATTTCGAGCAGGCCATGTCTGTATTCTGCTTTCACTTCGTCAGGTGAATATTGAAAGGGAATATGAATGACTTTTTTGAAAGGTCCGGACAATCTTTCATTCATCTTCAGTGCTTCTTTTTCAACCGGATACGTATACGGGATGTTTCCTTCCAATACAAGCTTATTCGCTTCAAGTACAATGTTCAGGTCTTCTTGAGACCGCAGACCCGGCAGTTCAACGACAAGGTATCCTTCCGTTTCGTTTTCATAAAAATCGGTACAAGCCGTCCGTTTTGGCACTACATGGTTTAAGTCCTGCCAAAAATCATTTCCGAGAACACCATCTACTTTTTCCTGTATGGATGCCCAGTCGAAATTCACTTTTTTACTCATACATTAATCCTCCATCTGCTGAAATCGGTATGCTGTAATCAGTCTATGAGTGAAAGGAGAAAAACATTAAAGCTTTTCAATTTTGACAGGCTATAAATAATTTTTGTTATTTATTAATAATAATTATAAAAAAGTGTTGATTTCATAGTGATAAGTGTTATCATTAAATTATAATCATTCTAAATAACTTATGAGGTGATAACATTGACGAATAAGAATCATTTGACGACCAGCTGGGGAGCACCGGTAGGAGATAATCAAAATTCAATCACTGCTGGTTCACGCGGACCAACATTGATCCAGGATGTTCATTTATTGGAGAAGCTGGCACATTTCAACAGAGAAAGAGTTCCTGAACGCGTTGTTCATGCGAAAGGTGCCGGAGCCCACGGATATTTTGAAGTAACGAACGACGTTTCAAAGTATACGAAGGCCGGCTTTTTATCTGAAGTCGGAAAACGCACGCCGCTGTTTGTTCGTTTCTCCACTGTAGCCGGCGAAAATGGTTCTGCAGATACCGTCCGTGATCCTCGCGGTTTTGCCGTTAAATTCTATACTGAAGAAGGTAACTATGATCTCGTCGGGAACAATACACCGGTCTTTTTTATAAGAGACGCCATTAAGTTTCCTGATTTCATACATACACAAAAAAGAGATCCGAAAACGCATCTGAAAAACCCGACCGCAGTATGGGATTTCTGGTCACTTTCCCCTGAATCACTGCATCAGGTTTCAATTCTGATGTCCGACCGCGGCATCCCGGCCACTTTACGTCACATGCATGGATTCGGCAGCCATACGTTTAAATGGGTTAACGCTGATGGTGACGGTGTCTGGATTAAATATCACTTTAAAACAGAGCAGGGTGTAGCGAATCTTGCTCCGGATGTTGCTGCAAAAATTGCGGGTGAGAACCCTGATTACCATACGGAAGATCTGTTTAACGCGATTGAAAAAGGTGATTTCCCGGCATGGAAATTGTATGTTCAAATCATGCCTTTGGAAGATGCGAATACGTATCGCTTCGATCCGTTTGATGTCACCAAAGTATGGTCACAAAAGGATTATCCGTTGATTGAGGTGGGAAGAATGGTGCTGGATAAAAATCCCGAAAACTATTTTGCAGAAGTGGAACAAGCAACCTTCTCACCAGGAACACTGGTACCCGGTATCGACGTTTCGCCTGATAAGATGCTTCAAGGCCGCCTGTTCGCCTACTCAGATGCGCATCGTTATCGCGTAGGAGCAAATCATCAGGCACTTCCGATCAACCGTCCGAAAAAAGAAGTGAACAACTATCAGCGTGATGGGCAGATGCGTTTTGACAGCAACGGTGGAGGTTCTGTTTATTATGAACCGAACAGCTTCGGCGGCCCTAAAGAAACACCTGAAAATAAACAGGCCGCTTATCCCGTTTACGGAGTTGCTGAAAGCGTAGGGTATGATCATAACGACCATTATACGCAAGCTGGAGACTTGTACCGTCTGTTAAGTGAGGAAGAGCGTTCCCGTCTTGTAAATACTATTGTGGAAGCTATGAAGCCTGTAGAGAAAGAAGAAATTAAACTTCGCCAGATCCAGCATTTTTATAAAGCAGATCCTGATTATGGAAAAAGGATTGCGGACGGACTTGGTTTACCGGTTCCGCAAGAAGCGCTATGATTCGACTTTTTTCTCAATTAGTATAGTGAATTCTCAATTAACAAGTACCCGCACAAACAGCGGGTACTTGTTTCTAAACGAATGAAAAGAGGATGTTGACCGTGGATGCGGAGCAAGTGACCAAATTAAAGTTAAAAGAAAGCGGCTTGCGAATTACCCCTCAAAGAGTCTTGATTTTACAAACCATCATTTCATCCGGGGGGCATTTGACGGCAGAGGAGATTCATCGGCAGCTTCCGCCGTTCATTACACTGGCTACGGTTTATAATAACCTGAAATCATTTGTTAACTTGGGGATCATCCAAGAGTTATCATTTGGAAATGGGAGCAGCAAGTATGAAGTTGTTGATGCAAAACATTACCATGTCATCTGTGAGTATTGCCAAAAGATCGTTGATTTTAACTATCCAAGGCTGATTGAAGTGGAGTATGCAGCTTCCCGATTAACAGATTATGACGTTCATCATCACACATTGGAATTCTACGGTTTATGCAAAGAGTGCAGAAATAAATAAAAAGAAAAAGTGAGGCTCGTGAACATGGCTGTTGCCGAACATATCGAATGCCCCAAGTGCCAGAGTGAAATTAAATTCTTGAAACACAGCATGCGATGCAAATGCGGAATGAGAATCATTACGAAACATCATCTGAAAATAACCACAAAATAAATCCAGCCGAATGAATACGGCTGGATTTTTATTGTTTATCCGCAGATTGTAATCTCATCATGATCTACACAGCGGGATTTATCGCAGATGAGCCGCGTTTGGAGACGGTACGTAACAGTAGGAGAGGAAGAAATAAGATCATCGGGCAATTGATAGGACATCGGGATTTCAATGCTTCCATCAGGAGTAAGCTCTTTAGACATATAGATGGTAGTGGCAGACTCAATCATCCGCTCTGTTTTATCCTCTTGGTTCTGAACAATCAGATCACATTCGAGCCGTTTGATGATTTGCTTCATCCATCTTCCTTTAAGAAGGAAAAAGCCGTTAACATTTTCTCCAGGCTTTAATTCATAGGAATCGAGTTTAAGATCGATCGTAGCCTGTCCGAGCTTAAATAAGCTCATGCATTTTTTTAACACGTAATGTACCTCCAGTAACAATATCAAGTTAAAAACCTTTTCCGATGCCCTTCGGTAAAGGTCTCGCAAACAACAAAACTGTATGCTGCTCTCCTTTGGAGTCTAGTTTTTCTATCTATTTTATGACCTGATTTTTTTACATCTCAATGATTCGATTCTCATTGTAAACGCATGGTACTTAGGTGTCAATAGAAGTTTATTAGAATGAAAATCCCCTATTCTAAGGTCGTGCTCTTCACGAATATAATCATGCTGATGAGGTCATTTCCGTTCACTAAGAAGGTGTTTTTGCAGGTTGCCAAACAGGGGGTGAACGCAGAGATGTATTTTTACGAGATTGCTTACAGGCTGAAAAAATTGAAGGAAGGGTGTGTGATCGCAACACTCCTTCATGTGGAAGGTTCCTCTTACTTAAAGGAAGGCGCGATGCTGCTTTTTCATCAGGATGGTAAAACAGGTATGATCAGTGCAGGATGTGTAGAGAGCGATCTGGAGGAACGCAGCCGCCAGGTCCTGTTGGATGGCCAGCCTCAATATGCCGTCTATAACCAAAGAAGCGATGAAGACCTTTTGTGGGGAACGGGAACCGGCTGCAGCGGGGTGCTCCATGTTTTAGTAGAGAGGGTAGATGAAGAGCTTCGTCACCAGCTTCTTGATGTAAAACGGTCCTTGGAAGAAGGGAGGCCAGTTCTGCATCGTAAGGAGTTGTTTATTGATGAAACTCGGCTAAACATTAAAAATCACTTTGAAAAATCGGATAAGAAAACCATTTTCAAAAATGGCCTTATTTCAACGAATGACGTGGAGATGATCTTTTTTTATTTGTTTGAACCCATGCCAAGGCTAGTCATATTCGGAGCAGGTGAAGATGCTAAATCGGTGGCTAAATTGGCAACCGAGACTGGGTGGTTGGTAACCATTTGTGACTGGCGTCCAGCATTTTGCAACCGCGCTGAATTTCCCTTTGCGGATCACTTAATCGTTGGTTATCCGCCAGACCTTTTTGATAAGCTTGCTTTTGACTCTCAAGATTTTGCAGTAATCATGTCCCATAACTTTCAACAAGACAAACAATTTCTGTCTCAGCTTCTCAAACAAAAACTTCGCTATGTTGGCGTGCTTGGGCCACGAAACCGGACAGAGAAGCTTTTGGAAACGAAGGAAATACCAGCATTCATCTCTTCACCTATTGGACTTTCGATCGGTTCATCAGGTCCCCATGAAATTGCAGTCAGTATTCTCGCAGAGATGATAGCAGTTTATCGGCTGGAAAAAAAGCATCCGGCGGGAAGCTTTTTATGAGAGAGGGAAAGATTGTGGCTATTTTTCTTGCGGCCGGCAGCAGCCAGAGGATGGGTTTCCAAAAGTTGTGGCTTCGATTAGGTCATGAATGTCTTGGAAACTGGGCATTTCGGGCGGCTCTTCAATCGTTGATCGACCATATCATTGTGGTGACGAGAGAGAATGATCTCCTCGACTGGATGGACTCTTCATTCTTTAAACGTCCTTATCGCCAAAAATGGAGTCAGGTGACCTGCAAAAATTCAGTGCAGGGACAGTCTGCTTCTCTTGTTGCAGGGGTGAAAAAAGCAGAAGAGCTTTTACCGAACGGAATAATCGTGCTTCTTGCTGACCAGCCTTTGATTACAAAAGAAATGATTAATGAACTGATCCTTTGCTTTAAAAAAGAGTCTCCTATAGCGTTTGTGGCTGCGTGCCATAAGAATTGCTTGAGGCCACCGGTGATTTTTTCAAAACACCTGGCAGCACAGGTGAAAGGAATAACAGGAGATCATGGTGCACGTCATATATATAGAAATAAAAAGTATTTAAACGGTAAAATCATTCACTATAATGACCTTTCTCTTTTTGCAGATGTTGATACAGAAGAAGATTACATTGAGATCAAAAAGCTGATGAAAAGGGGAGGATGGAAGTGGAGTACATTGGAAAAAGTGTAATCCGAAAAGAAGCCTGGGATAAAGTATCGGGCACAGCAAAATACACAGCAGATGACTCATCCCCTGGTACCCTTCATGTCAAACTCCTTGTCAGCCCTTATGCACATGCCCGTATAAAGAGCATTAAAAAAGAAAAGGCGTTACAAGTATCCGGTGTCCGTGCCATCCTTGCCGGAGACCATTTCCCTCTCACGGGCGAAGAAATCCGTGACCGTCCGCCATTGGCGACTGAAAGAGTAAGGTATCATGGTGAGGCTGTTGCTCTTGTTGTAGCTGATACACCCCATCAGGCTAAAAAGGCAGCTGATCTGATTGAAATAGAATATGAACCGTTGCCCGTTGTCCATAATCCAACAGAAGCTTTAAAAAAGGATGCCCCTCTCGTACACGAGCATCTGGGCCGCTATAAAAAAGAAGAGCGGGTATACCCGGTGCCTGGCACCAACATCGCTAACCAGACAAAAATCAGGAAAGGAAATATGGAGAAAGGTTGGAAAGAAAGTGAAGTAACAGTGGAAGAGCACTTTTCATTTTCGCCTTCCGATCATGCCGCCATGGAAACGAGATGTTCATCGTGTGAGATTCGTTCGAACGGGGATGTGATCATTACCTCTTCTTCCCAGGCTCCTTTTATGATCAAACGGCTGATTCATGAATACTTTGATGTGGACATTGGAAAAGTGATCGTGGAAACACCTCTGGTCGGTGGAGGATATGGCGGGAAGGCGTCCATCCAGCTTGAACTGCTCGCCTATTTAGCATCTAGAGCGGTGGGAGGAAGAAAGGTTAAACTGCTTAATAGCCGTGAGGAGGATCTACTGACTTCACCGGTGCACATCGGACTGGATGCCACGGTAAAATTGGGGTGTACAAAGGAAGGAAAGATCAAAGCTGCCGAGCTCCAGTTTTTGTTTGATGGGGGAGCCTATTCGGATAAAGCAGCGGATCTCAGCAAGGCGGCTGCAGCAGATTGCACTGGTCCTTATGATATTGATAACGTCTGGTGTGATTCGCTCTGCATGTATACGAACCACCCATATGCGGCGCCCTTCAGGGGATTCAGCCATTCCGAGCTTTTGTTTGCCATCGAGCGGACAATGGATTCTTTAGCTGAAAAAATCGGGATGGACCGGCTTTTGCTGCGTTACAAAAATGCGATCAAACCCGGTGATACAACACCGACACAAGTGCCGCTGAACAAGAGCAATGTAGGGAATCTCCCAGCTTGCATCCGCCGTTTGAAAGAAATCATCCATTGGGATGAAGGAGTGGCCAAAGAAATAGGGAACAACAAAGTACTTGTAAAAGGCGTGAGCTGCATCTGGAAGACTTCCACGATCGAATCGGATGCTGGTTCAGGGGTTATTTTAACCTTCAATCCTGACGGCAGCATCAATTTAATCTCAGGCGTCATTGAGATTGGCACAGGGACAAAAACGGTGCTTGCACAAATTCTGGCAGAGCGGCTGCAGATGGAAATAAGCCAGATACATGTTCAGATGAAAGTGAATACTCAAAGTACTCCCGAACACTGGAAAACCGTTGCAAGCCGGGGAACTTTCTTGGCGGGAAGAGCGGTCCTTGAAGCGGCAGACGATGTGATTTGCCAGCTGAAAAACATCGCATCCTGTGTATTGCGAGCTAAAGCATCAGATCTGATGGTAGCGTTTGGAAAGGTGTTTTTACGGGACGATCCAAGCATTGGAATCGATGTGAAGGATATTGCCTACGGGTACAAGTTCTCTAATGGCAATGCGATCGGCGGCCAGATTATCGGAAGGGGACATTACAATCTGCGTCACCTTACTTATATGAATAAAGAAACAGGCGCAGGCAAGCCGGGGCCGGAATGGTCTGTAGGAGCTCAGGCCGTTGAGGTTGAGTTTGATAAACGGCAATTGACGTACCGGATCGTACGGGCGGTTTCTGTTATTGACATCGGAACGGTTTTGAATGAGAAGGCCGCAAGGGGCCAGGTGATGGGAGCGATGAGCATGGGGCTCGCATTTGGCGGCCGTGAAACCTTTAGATTCGATGAGTTTGGGAGAGTGCTGAATTCTCAGCTCCGAACGTACCGGCCGCTCCGTTATGGTGAACATCCTGAATACGTTGTGGATTTTGTCGTAACTCCCCAGATCGATGCCGCGTATGGTGCAAGAGGAGCAGGCGAACACGGAATCCTAGGAATGCCTGCAGCTCTTGGAAATGCTCTTTCCATCGCTGCCGGTGTAAAGTTAAACGAACTTCCGCTTATCCCTGAGCTGATCTGGAGAACCAAGGAAAAGGAAGGGGCCAGCCATGCTTTCCTTTGAGTTTGATTATTATCATCCGACAAGTATCGAGGAAGCGGTGCAGCTCTTTCACACTTTGGACGAGGAAAGGAAATATCCGCTCTATTACTCAGGCGGAACGGAAATCATCACGCTCGGACGATTGAATCTTGTGTATACGAACGCGGTCATTGACATCAAAGGAATTCCGGAATGCAATGTAATGGAAAGCCATGGCGATTCTTTTGTCACTGGTGCCGCGCTCAGCCTGACTGCCATAGAGGAGCATAATGGATTTCCGCTTCTAAGCAAAGCGGCAAGCGGTGTGGCTGACCACACGGCGAGAAATAAAATTACGATCGGGGGAAACATCTGCGGACAGATCTTTTACCGTGAAGCAGTTCTTCCGTATCTATTAACGGACAGTAAAATAGTGGCTGCCGGCATGGATGGCAACAGGACAGTGGCTTTGATGAATGTTTTTAACAAGACGCTAAGTCTGAAAAGAGGAGAGTTTCTCGTACAGCTTCAGACCGATAAACATTATTTAGACCTTCCATATCATTGTGTGAAAAAGCGTCAGCAGTGGGACACCGGCTACCCACTGGTAACGATTGCCGCGATCAAAGCGGAAGAGGGAATCAGAGTTGCTTTCAGCGGAGTCTGTCCTTTTCCATTTCGATCTCGAGAGATGGAAAAGGCGCTTAATGCCAACGGTGCTTCTTTACAGGATCGGATTCTTGCATCTCTCAAGCACCTGCCCACACCGGTTCTGGATGATATAGAGGGGTCATCGCAATATCGGCTCTTTGTGCTGAAAAATACGCTCTTTGACATCTTAGAAGAGCTCGAGGGGGATAACCGATGAATGCAGCACGGAGTCTGTCAGCAGTCTTACATGTCAATGATGAAGAAAGAGCGGTAGTCATCAAGCCAACGGACACTTTGCTGTTCGTGTTAAGAGAGAAGATGGGATTAACCGGAGCAAAGCCAGGATGTCTGAACGGAGACTGTGGCGCCTGCACGGTAAACGTCGATGGGCTCGCGATGAAATCCTGCCTGATGCTCGCAGTGGAAAGTCTGAGCAAGAAGATTACAACGATCGAAGGCTTAAAAGGAACACCCATCCAGCAGGCCTTTATTGAGCATTTTGCTTTTCAATGCGGATACTGCACTCCGGGATTTATTATGAACTGCCATGCGATGCTGGAAAAAGTTCCAGATGCCAAAGACGATACAATCGCTGAGTGGCTGAATTCCAACATATGCCGCTGCACAGGGTATGAGGAAATTGAAGGAGCGGTGAAATCCATCGTGAAAAAAAATCAAATGAATAGATAAAAATTATAGTCAGCCCTTGTACGGCTGATTTTTTTGTTTTATTAAATGCAACCTGCAATCTAATAAACTAGTTTAATTTTGGAAAGGAAGGGAAACGTTCTAATGGATATACATAATTTATAGTCTGAATACGGCCCTAAGGAGGAATTGAACTTTGAGTACGAATGATCCGAAAAACAACAGCGGGGAAAATAAGAAGGACAAGCAGCTTCAAGCATTCAGAGTGAACAATAAAGGGAAGAAGCTGACCACCAATCAGGGGCTTCGCATTTCTGAGGATGAACACTCACTAAAAGCTGGAGTGCGGGGACCGACATTAATGGAAGACTTTCATTTCCGTGAAAAGATGACTCACTTTGACCATGAAAGAATCCCTGAGCGGATTGTGCATGCAAGAGGGTATGCGGCGCACGGTGAATTTGAAGTCTATGAATCCATGAAAGAGTTTACGAAGGCTGGATTTCTTCAGGATCCATCTGTGAAAACACCAGTATTTGTCCGTTTCTCCACAGTTGCCGGATCACGCGGTTCCGGGGATACTGTACGTGATGTGCGGGGATTTGCTACCAAGTTTTATACGGAAGAAGGGAACTATGACCTCGTAGGAAACAATATCCCTGTCTTTTTTATTCAAGATGCGATTAAATTTCCGGATCTTGTTCATGCATTTAAACCGGAGCAGCATAATGAGATCCCTCAGGCATCCACTGCTCATGATACGTTCTGGGATTTTGTTGCCAACAATACGGAATCAGCTCATACGGTAATGTGGGCGATGTCCGACCGTGCCATTCCCCGCAGCTACCGTATGATGGAAGGTTTTGGTGTGCACACGTTCCGCTTTGTGAACGAACAGGGACAGGCTCGCTTCGTTAAGTTCCACTGGAAGCCGAAGCTCGGTGTGCATTCCCTCGTTTGGGACGAGGCACAGCGTCTTGCCGGTAAAAATCCTGACTTCCACCGCCAAGATCTTTATGAAGCCATTGAAAAAGGAGACTACCCGGAATGGGAGCTTGGTGTTCAAATGATCGAGGAGGAAGATGAGTTTAAATTTAATTTTGATGTGCTGGATCCCACGAAAATCTGGCCAGAAGAGCTTGTTCCTGTGAAAATTATCGGGAAGATGACACTTAATCGCAATCCTGATAATTACTTCTCTGAAACAGAACAGGTAGCCTTCCACCCTGGACATGTCGTACCCGGCATTGACTTTTCGAATGATCCGCTCCTTCAAGGGCGCTTATTCTCCTATACAGATACGCAGCTTTCCCGTCTTGGCGGTCCGAATTTCCATGAGCTGCCGATTAACCGGCCGGTGTGCCCGTTCCACAATAACCAGCGAGACGGTATGCATCGCATGACGATTAATCAAGGGCCTGTTGCTTATCATAAAAACTCTTTGGAAAATAACGATCCAGCGCCAGCCACTGAGGAAGAGGGCGGCTATGCTCATTATCAGGAGAAAGTGGAAGGGCGGAAGGTTCAGCAGCGCAGCGACAGCTTCAAGGACCATTTCAGCCAGGCGAAGCTCTTCTGGAACAGCATGTCAGAAGTCGAGAAGCAGCATATTATTAAAGCGTTCCGTTTTGAAGTCGGAAAGGTGAAAAGCAAAAGTGTTCAGCAGCAGGTTGTAAATCTGTTCAGCAATATTGATGCCGACCTTGCTGAACAGATTGCAGCAGGAGTGGGTGTAAAAGTCTCGAACAGTGCTCAACCTTCTCAAGAAACCGCGTCATCACCGGCATTAAGCCAAGAAAACACCATCAAAGCTCCGGCAACAAGAAAAGTCGCCATTCTGGCAGAAGACGGGTTTAACTTTGAAGAAGTCAGCGGGTTGAAGGATGCGTTGAAGAAGGCTGGAATCACATCTGAAATTGTCAGTGAAACACTTAATCCAATCTCGAGCAGCGACGGACAGGAGCTGGAAGTCGATCAAACTTTGCTTACGAGCGATTCGGTACTCTATGACGCCGTTTATGTGGCCGGCGGAAAAGACAGTGTGAACAGCTTAAAAGCAGTAAAAGAAGCAACGACATTTGTGAATGAGGCATTTGCACATTTCAAAGCGATCGGTACAGCCGGAGAAGGAACGGAACTGCTGGCAGCAGCGGGTGTTGACTCCAGGGCCGCTGGAGTGGTAATCCTGGAAAGCAGGAACAGCGAGTCCTTTATTCAAGCTGTGGCGCAGCATCGCCATTGGGCACGACAAGTATAAAGGATATAAAAAATGAAGCAGCCGCTTTCGGCTGCTTCGTTTTTATTTATTTTAAAAGGATTAAAGAAGTACAGAGCGAAGTAGAAAAGATTGAAAAAGATACGCCGATTCTCGTAAGTGTGGAGGAAGCTGGCTTTGGATTATTTTTCCGGCTGCTACAGGGGAACCTGCTATTCCATCTACCAAACCAATCGAAAGGGCAGAAAAATATGTTTAAAACGATCATCGAACCGCGCGTTTCAGAAACAGACGGGGTTGGACATATCAACAATACGACGATACCCATCTGGTTAGAGGCGGGCAGGAACAAACTGTTTAAACTGTTCACACCGGACAGCTCATTCGAAAACTGGAAAATGATCATACTGAACATGAATGTTGATTATGTCGACCAGATCTATTTCGGAAAAGATGCCGAGGTGTATACGTGGGTAAAACGGATCGGAAATACCAGCCTCGAGCTGTATGAAGAAATTCGCCAGGACAACAGGCTTTGTGCAAAAGGGACGGCCGTCTACGTAAATCATGATGTTAAAAAGGGTAAATCGGAAGTGATTCCGGAAGACATCAGGTCTGAACTCGAAAAACATAGGTATAGTGAGAATGTTGAGTAAGAAGAGGAAAAAGAAGCCAAGGCAGTGCGCTTTGGCTTCTCTTTTTTATGAAAATGATGTGTTTGGCAAGTAAAGCTTGTCGAACTGCAAGTAACGGGCCGTTTTTCGCAAGTAATCTTTGTCGAACTGCAAGTAAATGGCCCGGTTTCGCAAGTATGTCCTGTCAACTCGCAAGTAACCATCCCGGACGGAGGAATCTTCCCGTCTCAATAACTTTTTTGAGCAGGATTTCTGCATGATTCGCTGATTATGGATACAATAGGGAATAGTTGTACGTAAATAGGGGGTAAAACTATGAAAGTTGAAATATGGTCAGATTATGTTTGTCCATTTTGTTATATCGGAAAACGACGTTTTGAGAACGCGCTGAACGACTTTGAAGACCGTGAAAACGTAGAAGTCATTTATAGGAGTTTTGAACTCGATCCTTCTTTCAAAAATGAAACAAATAAAAACATGCATACTGTTTTGGCTGAAAAGTACGGCATGTCTTATGAGCAAGCAAAAGGAATGAATGATCAGATGACACAGAGAGCGGCAGAAGTTGGCTTGACCTATGATTTTGAAAATATGAAACCGACGAACACCTTTGATGCCCACAGGGTTTCTCATTTTGCCAAACAAAAGGGACTGCTGAAAGAAGTGACAGAACGTATCCTTAAAGGTTATTTTACCGAAGCCCTTGATATCAGTGAGCATGAAACACTGGCGAAGCTTGCGGCAGAAGCCGGTCTTGATCAGGAAGAAACACTTGCTGTATTAAGAGAAGGGAAATTCGCAGACGATGTCCGTGCAGACGAGGCGGAAGCATCACAACTTAAGATAACCGGTGTTCCTTTCTTCGTTTTCAATCAAAAGTATGGTATATCAGGCGCACAGCCGGAAGCTGTCTTTACCGAAGTCCTCGAAAAGGTGCAGGAAGAAGAACAGCAAAACAGCCCGATCCAAGTGATTAGCAGCAGTGAGAAGAAAGAAAATAAGGATGATCAATGCTCAGACGGCTCCTGCAGCATTTAAGGGCAGTCATCCATTTTAGGAGTTGTTTATCATATTGAATACCGTCATTCTCAATGATAGGAAATTTGATGTAACAGATTTGCATCTTACGACTACAGCCAGCCAACTGAAAAAGATCCGTTTCAAGTTTAAAGTAGAGCATAGTGAGTATCACGACATTACGACGCTTCTTTACAAAAACGATTTTGAAGTAAAAGTCCCTGAAAAAGACCTCCGATTCCGAGCTGAAATCAGCCAGTATTCTACGTCTATCACTGATTTGTACAAAGAGAACGCTGTTGGTGATTTTGCTCTTGAGCTTACGGAAAAAGAATAAGGGTGAAGAGAGAGAGCGGAAATCCGTTCTCTTTTTTCATGATAGAATAAGAAGAAGCTAAGCTAAACTAAGAAAAGGTGTGAGCCATGGAACCTTTTAAAACATCTGCACTTCTTGACGTAATCAGTGACCTGTTTTCACATGAAGCTTCTATTGCAGTAACAGATACAGACCATTATATTTACTACCAGCCAAGCAAAAGGATCAACCTGAAGATCAAGCCGGGTGATGGAATTAAAGAAGGCACCATTACACATAAAGCGCTGGTTTCCAAACAAAAAGTATCGCAGTTTATTAACCGTGATATTTTCGGCACCCCATATTACGGAATGGCGGTCCCCTTGATGGATGAAGGAGAGCTGAAGGGGTGTGTCACCGCTATCTTTCCGGCATTAACGAGCGGCAAGGCGGTCGTTACCGTAAAAAGCGAGGATGGCTGGATTCCGATTCCGTTCGCAGATATTCTTTATTTGGAGGCGAAGGAACGAAAGACGTATGTGGTTGGTGAAAAACATACTGGCAGCCATAAGGATACGCTGAATGAATTTGATTTTCTTTTACCGAAAGATGACTTTGTCCGATGCCATCGCTCGTTCATCGTCAATGTTCATCACATCCGGGAGATCTATCCGGACACCCACTCCACATTTTTACTTTCAATGAAAAACGGAGATCAGGTTCCGGTCAGCCAGTCGTATGCAAGTTATTTCAGAAATCTGCTTGGATTCTAGGCGGATTTTTTTCTGTTTCAAGAACTGAATGTTCTGTCTTATCCTAATTTTTCGTGATTTATTCACTTCTTTTCTTACGATAATGATCCTTTGCTACACTTATGAAAAGAGCGAGATAGGAGTGAAGAGAATGGAAAGCGTTTACAATAGAATTAGAGATCAACGCTTACATGATCGGATTGTTTCAGCAGAGGAAGCTGCCTCGTGGATCCATGATGGGATGACCCTTGGCTTGAGCGGCTTTACACGGGCAGGAGATGTGAAAGCCGTTCCGTTTGCTCTGGCAAAGCGGGCAGAACACGAACCTCTGAAAGTGAATGTTTATACAGGCGCTTCGTTAGGTTCAGATGTTGATAAATTGTTTGCGGAGAAGAACATGCTGAATAAGCGTCTTCCTTTCCAGGCCGATGCGACTATGAGAAAAGGCATTAACGCGGGAGACTTTCATTTTGTTGATCAGCATTTGTCGCATACGTCAGAATGGATTCGCTCCAATGTTTTGGAACCTATTGACTACGCTATTCTGGAAGCGGTTGCAATCACCGAAGACGGAATGATTATTCCAACGACATCGATCGGCAACTCCATGGTCTTCTCACAGCACGCAAAAAATATAATTGTAGAAATCAATACAGCACAGACTGAATTACTAGAAGGTATTCATGATCTTTATGAACCGGAAAAACAAGGGGAACGTTCGCCCATCCCATTGACAAAGCCGGACGACCGAATCGGACTACCCGGTATGAAAGTAGATGTGGATAAAATTAAAGGGATTGTGTTTACGAATCAACTCGACTCCCCGTCAACTATTGTGGAACCGGATGATGAAACAGTCATCATGGCGCAGCATTTAATCTCTTTTTTGCGGGAAGAAATCAAGGCTGGCCGTCTGACAGATAAACTTGCTCCGCTTCAATCCGGTATTGGATCGGTCGCCAATGCCGTGTTTCATGGATTACTGGATTCAGAGTTTACCGATCTGGAGGTTTATTCAGAAGTGCTTCAGGATGCGGTTTTCGATCTGCTGGATGCGGATAAAGTACGTTTTGCGTCTTGTTGTTCAATCACCTTATCCTCGTCTAAGATGGACAAGGTTTTTTCTAACTTTGAAAAATACCGTGACAAGCTGATGCTCAGGCCGCAGGAGATTTCCAATCATCCTGAACTGATCCGCCGAATGGGGATTATTTCAATCAATACAGCACTGGAGCTGGATATCTACGGAAACGTGAACTCTACTCATGTGATGGGAACGAAAATGATGAATGGCATCGGAGGTTCCGGTGATTTTGCCCGCAATGCCCGCCTCGGCATTTTTGTGACCAAATCCATTGCCAAGAACGGCAACATTTCAAGCATTGTTCCGTTCGTATCACATGTGGATCATAATGAACATGATGTGGATGTGATTGTCACAGAGCAGGGCTATGCGGATTTGCGTGGACTTGCACCTAGAGAGCGTGTGGAAAAGATTATTCAAAACTGTGTCCATCCGATGTACCGCGAGCAGTTATCGGCCTATTATGAGGAAGCGAAGAAACGAGGAGGACAAACGCCTCACATCCTGGAAAAAGCGCTGTCCTGGCATATCAACTTTGAAAAGAACGGTACGATGCTTCAGAGGGTGGAGCAGCCCGTTTAGTAAGACAAAAAGAACAGCTGACTCCGCCAGGAATGGCAGACATTGAAAGATAAAAGAAAACCACAAAAAAGACCCGAAGAATGTATTCGGGTCTTTTAAAGCAAAGCTTTTTATTTTGGCTGGATGGTGACGTCCTTGCTGGAGTTCGCAGGGACGGTAACTTTTACTTCCATCCATTGCTTCAGTCCATATGCTTTACTTTCAGTGATTTCACCTTCTGTGGAGCTGTAGCTGCCGGGTTTCATATATAAAGGAATGTTCAATGTTACTTCTTTGTTCAAACGATTTACAGCTGTAACGGTCTGTTTTCTCTGGGTTCCGTCATTCGGCTGGGTGTAATTGGCGTCAAAAGACACCGTGCCCGCTGATGTATTCCCATTTTGATAGACAGGCGTAGAACGCTCTGTTCCTTCGTAGATATAGGAACTAAAATCAGGGCTAGCAGGATTCTTTTGGAAGATTCGGTAACCTACCCATGGCTGCCCGGTCAGCTCGATGGAAGAGGTTGTAGAGTATAAAATGCCATCCTTTTTCGTAATGTTGTCAATATGTGTATGTCCATGCAGCGATAAGTTCACATGATACTGTTTCATTAAATCAATCATCTGCTGAGCTCCTTCACCGTGCCACTGCTGATCATACTTTTGGCCAAGGACTTCTCCTTGCAGCAATGTAGGAAGATTTTGCGGGTCATGCTTAGCATCATAATTCTTCCAATAATCTGCAACCTGTGAATCGCTCGAAGGCCAGATATCACGGTCCCGCCATAATGGATTGTGGTGGGAGAAGAGACCTTTTATTTGTTCCGCATCGGCAGTTTCAGCGTTTTTTGCAAGGTCGTTTTTAATCCAGTCCATCTGCTGCTGCCTCACTTGCCCGCCCCATGTTGGTACAGAAACGGAACCATGTCCTTGCCGGTCAAACTTATCCCAGTCAAACGAGTTATATCCGATCATATGGGCATAAGGGCCATAATCAAAAGAGAAATACTGCGGTCCAAAGTATTGTTCCCAATATTTGGCGCCATCGGTTAATGTAGCATCCTGTGCATAATAGTCATGGTTGCCTGGTACAACATAGACTGGTACATTAAATTTTTTCAGTATGCGGTACGTTTCTTTATACTCATAAATATATTCCTTAGGATTCATCTGCCCAAACATTAAATCTCCGGTTAGTACGACGAAATCGGGCTTGAGCAGATTGACCTCCCGAATGGTCTTTTGCAGGTACAGCCATCTTTTGGACTCATCAGGAGTCCAAAATCCAGCCTCCGCAGCATCTTCCGGCTTAGCTAGATTACGGGGAGAACCGACATGGATATCCGTTAAGTGAATAAAACGAAAATCCTTTTTAAATTCATTCACAACTTTTACTGAATTCGGTTCTTCATCACTCACTTGAGCGCCGTCGGCCGAATAAGAAATATTTAAATCGTAAAGTTTTTCAGGGATGTCATCGGGAATCGTGACTGTAACATTGTAAATCGATGAGCTGTCTTTCCAATAAGATGTACCTTTCTCAACCTTTGTCACTGGAAGGGCATACTCTCCATCAACCTGGGAAGCCGTGTTCTCCTGAAGTTTCACACCCCATCCTGAAGGTGTTTTCCCTTGTGTATCCACTTGTATAGTGAAACTGCTGCCTTTTTTCTTAATGGCTGGTGTAGACATCAGCGGATAGATGATGTTTTTAATTGTGGGATCTGCTGTAATGCTGGAATCCTGATCAAGATAGTGCTCTGAATTTCCGACCCCTCCATCCTGGCTTCCACCGCCGCTTATGGCATGAGCTTGAGTAACAGGAATAGCGAAAGAAAATATGGTAAAAAACATGATAAGTGATTTCAAAACTTTCATTGAACAACCTCCTTTATCGTAATGCAGTGTTAGACTAACAGTGCATTATGAAGGTATAGTTACGAAAGGGTGAAGCATTTGTAAGCTTAAGGTAAAGAAAAAAATAAAAAAGGATGCCACCAAAATTGGTAGCATCCCTGTAAGCTTAAAATGAGCTGGATCTGCGTCTTCTTCTGTTTTTAATTCTGCATTTAATAATGGTAACACGGCGGCCGCCGCTTGTACGCCTAGTTCTCACTCTGCATTTGACTTTTTTCCTACGCCTTGACATTCAATCATCCCCCAATAACTGAATAATAGAGAAAAGAGAATATAACTCTCTTCTCTCTATTATCATATGGGGAATTCTAGTATTTGCTTGGACATGCAGTTTTAAATTAGTGGACCTTCATACCGATTGGATGGCATCCGGTGAAAATCATAGCTTGCAATATCGTCCACTTTAGTCAAGTAGGCGTGGAGACTTTCAATCAGCATAAGATTTGGCACACTTGTTTTTTCTTTAATAAGGATGATCGGTTTTTGAAAGGCGAAGGCATAGCCAAGTTCGAATGCCGTTCCGCTGTCAGTACATAATCCTTCGTAATCGTGAATGGCAACTACTACATCCGCTCTTCGCAGATAATAGAGATCAAGCTTAAAAACAACTTTTCTCCATCCCTTGGATCCCCATGGATATTGCTGATTTTGGTGGAAGCGGGCAGAATAGAATTCCGCGACATATGGATTTCGGGTTAAGGCATTCTCAAGCCTTTGAATTCGTTCCAGCTGCTCCTGATCAAAGAAAGGACTGGCGATAAAGACTCTCACAGTTCTGGTGTTAGGATCCATCAGATCTCCTCTTTCTAAAGAAAGCTTCAATCCTTTTATATGCAGAAAAATATAAAAAAGAAGGCGCAGAGGCCTTCTTTTTTTGTTTCTTATTCGCAATCCTTACCAGTGGTGGGCTTTCGCGTTGCTTCTCAAGATAATGTTGTTCTGAGACATCTCAGTATGTCCATTCACTTGAGATTTGGAACGTTTCGGCCTCGTCCAATTGTGGTGAAACTTACCTGAGTGGGGATCTAAATGATCTTTGTAACTCATTGCTTTTCACCTCATCCGTTAAGAGTAGACCCTAAGAAACAAGGGTGATATTCAATGAATATCGCGATTATTATGTGCAGTTGCCGGGAAAATTATGTTATTTTTGTCTGCTTTTTTTCATCGAACTGATCGATTGCATCTGCTCTTGTCTCAGGGACATAAGCGAGGATGATCATGCCGATAATAAAAAGCAGAATCAGGCTGAATACACCGCTGCTTGAATTCCCGCTTACCTGAGCGGTGACAGCGACCAGCAATGGCCCGAGTATGGAAGCAAACTTTCCGAAGATGTTGTAAAATCCGAAAAATTCATTGGCGTTCTTTTTCGGTACAAGCTTCGCAAAATAAGCTCGGCTTAACGCCTGGATCCCTCCTTGTGACGTTCCGACCAGCATTGCCAGGATCCAAAAATCGAGCGTTGTTTTTAAGAAATAGGCATAAATGCAGACAATGATATAAACGGCAATTCCCACGTACAGCATTTTTTTACCCGTAAACTTTTCAGCAAGTCTGCCGTACAGAATAGCAAATGGTGCAGCAACAACCTGGGTGACAAACAAAATGATGAGCAGACTCGTTGAACTGATTCCCAAATCCGTTCCGTATGCGGTCGACATGGAAATAATGGTGCCGACACCATCAATATAGAAGAAGTAGGCGAGTAAGAAAAGAAAAAGAGAACGATATTGTTTGATTTCCCTTAGGGTTTTGCCGAGGCGTTTAAAGCTATTTCTTACAGGAGAAGGTTCCTGTTCAACGTAATATTTTTGATGAACATTTTTAAACATGGGAATCGTAAACAGAGCCCACCAGCATGCGGTAATGAAAAAGGCAATCTTGCTTGCAGCGGGAGTAGAGAAGGGCAGCACTTCTTTTTGTGCAAGGATAATGATAGCGATGCTGATGAGAAAAGGAATGGTACTTCCGATATACCCTAACCCAAATCCACGGGCGGAAACACGGTTCATCCGTTCTTCCGTCGTGATGTCGATAAGAAACGCATCGTAAAAAACTAAAGCACCGTTAAATCCAAGGGCTGTGAGCGTGTAGATGATCAATAACAGGAGCCAGTGCTGACTTGGAACAAAAACAAGGACAGCAGTTGAGACGACACCCAGTGTAAAGAAGAAGGTAAAGAACTTCTTTTTCATTCCCTGATAGTCCGCAATCGTTCCGAGGATAGGTCCAAGCATGGCCAGAATAAAGGTCGCAATGGCAATTGTATAGCCCAGGTACGCAGTAGAATCAGCACCACTTACACCGGCTTTCATCGCGGACGCTTTATAAAAAAGCGGAAACACAGCGGTTGTGATGATAATCGAATACGCAGAGTTAGCCCAATCATAAAACATCCAGCTGCTTTCTTCCTTCGAGAAACGCTTCATCCTCTTATCCCCTTTTTATTCCCATTTTCATTCTTTCCGCTTCTTATTTCTCCCTATAGCGTTAATAATCCTTCAACAGCCGCTCCGTCTGTATTCCCTAAGTGAAGACCAAGAAGTCGGGCAAATGTTGGTCCTTCATCTACGAGGCGCATGGACGGAATGGCCTGATGAGGGACAATTCCCTTGCCTGCCGCTGCAAAGAACGTACAGTAGTTTTCCTTTTCAGGGGAGTAGCCATGGGAACCCCAGGTGTATCGCTTTGCCTTCACATCTTCAGCTGTAATGTGATGCAGGAAGCCGCCGTTCAGCGCTTCTTTAAAATAATAACCCCTTCGTGCCTCCAGCATAAAATCAGAGTGCGCATCCGCACCTCTGGCTCCGGCTTCTTCTCCAGTTAATACGTGTTCAACTCCGCTGCTTTCATCTTGTGATAATTCCTGCAGCCATTGTTGAACCTTGTGTTTTGTGTCATGATCATTTTTGTCACTTATGTATATATATGCCGAGCCGTCGCAGCTATGGCAGTATGCCTTCCAATTTGTTACTTTTCCTCTGTTATTAACGGTAATTAGTCCTTGTTCCTTGAAGTAGACATTCGGCTGGATGGCAATGGATTCATCGAGGGCACTGTGGTCACCGAGTGCCACAATGGTCGATTGATCGTAAATACCGCTCTCCTTGAGCGCCTTTACGATCCGGCCGAGCCGAGCGTCGTGTCGTCGGAGTGCATCCATCGCTTCATCTGAAGAAAAGCCATGGTAATGACGATTGGTATCCAGATCGGTAAAATGAACGAGCAAGAGCTGCGGTTTTCTTGTTTGAATGGTATGGACGGTTGATTCCAGGACAAAATCATCAAGCTCAGGCTGACTAAGCCCTTTTCGGATATGGCCAAAACGGCGGTTCATCTCGAGCTGATAGCTGACGCTTCCATTAAAAAGAGAGACAGGTATCTGATGGTGCCAAGAACGGTTGGCGAAAATCTCTGGCATGTTGTAATCCATTTCAGCCTTGGCAGTCACCGGCCATAAAAGGGCTCCCGTCGTCATGCCTGCTTTCTTCGCTTCATCATACAGGGTTGTGCCTTTAATATGCCGTCGGTGCCAATGCCAGTCAGGGGAGGGCTGGCCAGGCTGAAGATAGGTATTATTCACAACGCCATGCCTGTTGGGATAATTGCCGGTAACGATCGTGGCATGGCAAGGGTAGGTGACAGATGGATAGATTGATTCAACATTCTTGCAATAGGATCCGTTCTGCAGGAGTTCGGCAAAATGGGGAAGCTCCTGCAGCATAGGGAAGTCCAGTGACGAAAGACAATCGAATGATATGACGATTAAATGATCGGTAAGACGGTCCATAGCGGCCTCCTTTTGATTTATTCATTCTTACTTTTAGTTTAAAGCAAGAAATGGAAAAAGCACCAAAAAAATCGGTGCTCTGAAAGAATGGATCAGTGATGCATGGAATCTGCGGTTTTTACGATGTCTTTAATGGAATATTCTTTTTTGCTTTTAGGTGATTTAATCAGCATGATGGAGTGATAAAGGCCGTCTTTTTTTCATCGGATTACTTTTGAAGTCTTGCTGTTATTTACTATGGTTGCTTTCATTCCGTCTTTTAACTTAACCGTTTTAGGCTTCTTGCCGTCTGAATCAAAACTTGTGTTTTTATTATGATAGGTCGAGGCATGCAAAACGGAGTCGACTCCATTGCCAAATATAAATTCTGTCATAATAATTTTCCCTTTCGGATCTCCCGCAGGCTCACTTGCAAAAGTTAAGTCGGCATTTTTGGATTTGAAAGGAAATTTCATTGGAGCTTCCAATTCTTTTTGAACATCTTTTGGAAAGGCCTCAGCTACTTTTTTTATATCCCTTGGATTTTCCTCTTTTAACTTTTCAACAGCACGGGTTTCCTCATTGCACGCAGTTAATAAAAGAAGAAAAAATAGAGATGTGATCATCAGAATTTTTTTGGGCATATCAATAACTCTCCTTTTAGGTTTTAGTAAATTAATATAGGCTTCTTTGTCGGTGCCTGGCACCATTTATGCAAATTAGGGCTTTCTACAGATGTTTTGTCGAATAAATATACGATACTATGAATATAGTATATTTTTTTCATTTCTTGGAAAAGGGGAGATTGAAAGATGGGATTTAAGAAACAGGCAGCAGCAGGGCTGATCGGCCTCAGCATCCTGGCAGCACCATATGCGGCATTGGCAGAATCACCAGGGAAAGCACCAGTTAAATGGCACAATGTAAATACTTTTGAAGCTCAAAGTGAAAAAGACGGAAGCTTATTCAACAGCGAGAACTATAACTTTACGAAATACTCAAAGATCGGCCAGCAGCTTCTGAAGATTCAGAAGCAAAGCCATCGGATGACGGTCACCAAGTACGGGAAATCAGCAAACGGCCGGGATATGTATGTGGTCACAATCGCTGACCAAAAAGCAAAGGGGCAATTAGGATTTTACAAGAAACTTAGAAAAGAGATGTTTAAGAATCCCGAAAAAGCTCAAGTCTTTATTGACAAGCATCCGGACGTCAAGGTGCCTGTCATGATCAACGGATCCATCCACGGAACAGAGTTTGCTGGATCAGATGCCGTACTTCAGCTCATTGAACGGTTTGCGAAAAACAACGACGCAGACACAAAGCAGATCCTCAAGAATCAGATCCTTATCTTTAATGTAGTGGCCAACCCGGATGGACGGATCGACGCTACTCGTTTTAACGGCAATGGCATTGATTTAAACCGCGACTTCATCACGCAATCCCAGCCGGAAACTCAAGCGATGGTCTCCCTGATTAAAGAGTGGAACCCGATGGTGTTTCTCGACCTTCATGGTTATGTGAAAGATTATGGCGGTCCGGATAAACCAGGGCTGATCGAGCCGTGTACGCCGCCTCATAATCCAAACTATGAGTATGACCTTTTCTCCAAGTGGGCGATGAACCAGGCGAAAGCGATGGAGTCTGAAATCGTCAGCAACCGTAAAGACTATAAGAACACGAATACTTTGACATCAAAAGTAGATTACCAGAACATGACGGGTGCATACATACCGCAGAGGGATGACACGGCAGGCTGGGATGATTATCCGCCGATCTTCACTCCGATGTATGCCATGTATCACGGATCTTACGGCTATACTCTTGAAACGCCGACTAATGACTGGGATGGCGTAAAGTGGCATTACGACGCGGTAATGGGTGCTCTGAACTACGCCAGCCAAAATAAAACCGGTATGGTGAAAGATCAGATTGAAGTCTTCAAACGAGGCATCAACTTTGATCATCCGTTCCATAAAAAAGGATTCTTCCCGAAGGCTTATATCCTGCCTTCTGATCCAACAGATTCTTCAGCAACAGAAAAGGCAGTCAGCCATCTCATGAAAAACGATATTGAAGTAAGCAAATCAAAAAAAACGTTCAATTTTAATGGCAAGACCTATCCTGCCGGAACGTACATCGTGAACATGAGCCAGGCGAAAGCAGGACTGGCCAACACTATGCTTTGGGATGGGGAAGACATCACGGATGATACTCCAGCGATGTACGACATTTCAGCATGGAGTCTCCCGGAACTGTGGGGATTTGACGCGATTCAGGTACCGGCTGACAGTAACCTGAAATTCTCTTTACATGATGTCAAAAGTGCGCACGATGAGGGCAAGCTCATCGGGAAAGGGCCATACAAAATTCCGAACACATCAGTAAAATCAGTTGAACTTGCAAATAAGCTGATCAACAGAGGCTACGCAGTCCAACGCGGGACAGACGGTTCTTTTTACATTAAAAGCAGAGTGAACCATGATCTTATGCAATTCGTCAGAAAGTCTGGACTGATCGTCAAAAGTGCGGCCATTCCTAATCAAGCCCAAAACGTAAAACAGCTGCATGTCACCATTTTAAAAGATGGAGGAATGGGTAAAACTCAGTCCCACTCCGGAACAAAGCTTGCCCTTGAACGGCTGGGCTTTAACGTGAGAGAACTCGCACCAAGAGATCTCGCAGTTGAAGGGCTTGGCAATACTGATGTATTTTTCTATAACGGAACATCCAATCTCATTTCCTATAAAAACAGCAAAGCAAACGCGGAGTTCGGCCTGGAAAACGAAGCACAATTCCAAGCCTTAAAAAAGAACATTACTGATTTTGTTAATGGAGGCGGGAAGTATATCGCTATTGGTTCTGGAGCAGCAAGTGGCACAAAAACGCTTGGGCTGACCAATGTGACCATCAACAAAGGAAACCCTGACAGCAATGGGATTGTTCGCGTCGATTATAATCATAGCGCCCTGACTCAAGGCTACAATGAGAGTGATTACGGATTTGTATACGGCCCAGTTTGGTACACCAATACGGATGGTTATGAAACGGCCGCTTCTTTTAAAAACAGCAGCGAGTTCTTTATGGCAGGGCATTGGAAAAATCACCAGGCCGCCCAGGGACAGGCTGTCATCATCAAGGACCAGTCCAAGGACGTCACGCTTATGGGAATCGAAGCAGGCTTCAGGGATCATACCGATTATCTTTTCCGCCTGCTTTCCAATGCAGTTTACAGCAAATAGAACATTCAAGCACCTCTTAGTGGAGGTGCTTGTTTTTTTTCGCTAGAAGACTTTCAAAGTAAAGGCATAAAAGACACCTCCATGAGGGACTAGCCCAAGCAAGAAAGATAAAGCCATCATCTGTAATTTCATCTGTCTGATTTCAAGGTTCGGAACGTTACTTCCATCACTAGGTGGTTGAAGAAGGAAAAATGGGTTTCATATCGAAGTTAATTTGGTGTTCATTAGGGGGAATAAATTTCATTCTCTTTATTTCCGGATCTGGATGGCTAAAACCGTGTTTATTCTTGATACGAAAGAAGGATTCAAAACAGGGAAGAAAAACCGCAATGCTTTTAAAATAATAAAAGGGATGGTTAGTTATTAAGGAAAAAATGATGGTTAAAAATCCAAGTAAGATACATATTATTGGTTCAGTAGGAAGCGGGAAAACAACGTTAGCAAGGACACTTTCTTCTCGTTTAAATGTTCCGTACATTGAACTAGACAACGTCGTATGGAAAAGGAACAAGCCTGAAGATATAAGAAGAAGTGATGAAGAGAGGGATCAGTATCTGAATGAAATCATTTCCTCTGACAAATGGATTGTAGAGGGAGTTCACCATACTTGGGTGAATCCAAGTTTTCAAAATGCAGATGTTATTATCCTCTTAGATACTGATTATTCTAAACGGACTATTAGAATCATAAAGAGATTCGTTTATCAAAAATTAAAAATCGAAAAGGCAAATTACAGGCCAACGTTAAAGATCTTCAGGAACATGTTTATATGGAACTCCTACTTTGAAAAGGAAAGTAAACCCAAAATATTAAAACTACTAAACCAATATGATCACAAACTGATTATATTAAAGAACAACCAGGATATTGAAAAATATTTCAATTAAAGTAAATAGGAAAACAGGGTGATTCTATGAAAACGATCGGTTTAATTGGTGGTATGAGCTGGGAATCCACCGCAGAATATTACCGAAAAATAAATGAAGAAGTTAAAAACAGATTAGGTGGTTTGCATTCAGCAGAGTGCCTGTTATACAGCATTGATTTTGAAGAGATTGAACGCTGTCAGGCAGCAGGCGATTGGGAAAGTGCCGGAAAAATCCTGGGGAATGTTGCTGGGTCCTTAGAAAAAGCAGGCGCCGATTTCCTTGTGATCTGTACGAACACCATGCATAAAGTAACCAATGATATACAGAAAAAAATAAATATACCCATACTGCATATTGCTGATGCCACAGCTTTTCAAATTCACAAATCAAAAATAAAAAACGTTGGATTGCTTGGCACTAAATATACGATGGAACAGGATTTCTACAAATCACGAATAGAGTCTCAGGGTATTCATGTCTTTGTACCAGACAAAGAGGATAGGGAAAGAATTAATCAAGTTATTTATGAAGAGTTATGTTTAGGGGAGATTAAGCAATCATCAAAGGATTATTATAAAGAGGTTATTAATCGATTGGTTGCTTCTGGAGCAGAAGGGATTATTTTGGGCTGTACAGAGATTGGATTACTCGTAAAACCAAAAGATTCAGAAGTGCCATTATTTGATACAGCTTTAATACATGCAACTGAAGCGGTTAATATGTCTTTAGGAGATACGTGAGACTCAAAAGGAAAAATCAGTAAGAGAGCGGGGATGCTTTTAATGGATCATCGAACAAGGGTGTTAACAGGTTCACCGTGGGAGCCGGTCGTAGGATATTGCAGAGCTATCCGTATAGGTAAACGTGTAGAAGTTGCCGGCACCACTGCCATGAAAGAAGGGCAGGTAAATTTTGCAGGAAACTAAATTGTGAGGGTTTTTCCGAATTTAAAATAAGACTTAAAATGCAATTAAAAGAGAATAAAAAGACGACGATCAAAAGTTCCCAACAATCAGTAGTAGAATTTTTTGAACGGACTTTAAAAGGTGATATAGAAGAAAAAGTCAGGAAAGCTGCAAGTTTAGTCACCAAAGCAGATAATTTTATTTTTATAGGAAGCTCAGGTATTCTTGCTGAATATGGAGCTAGATATTTCTCAAGTTTAGGTAAATTTTCGTTATATATCTTTCCGATTCACTCCAAACTCCGCAATAATAGCGTAACCATTGCTTTATCTGTCTCAGGAGAAAATAATTTTACAGTCACTCATCTTAACATTCTTAAACAAGAAGGAAGTAAAATAATCAGTATTACAAACAATAAACTATCTACCATTGCGAAAATTTCTGATATAAACATTCCGTATTATGTAACCGAGGAATCTTTTGAAGAAGCTAATATTACTGCACAAGTGCCTGTTGTTTATATACTGGAATCCATTGCTCGTGAGGTACATAAACTTAATCAATAGGATGAATCACAACCTTTACGAAAATAGCCATAAGAAAAGAGGAAGAGCTGTAAGCAATAGCTCTTCCTCTTATTTTATTTGCGGTGCATTTTAAATTCCAAGAATAGCTCGTTATAGTACGCCAAATTCTTTTTCCCAAGGTTCTCGTATACCTCAAGCTTTTCAGTCAGCTGAGGCGACGGGTAAAAGCGTTCATCGTTCACGGTTTCTTTCGGCATGTAAGATAGAGCTTTTTTGTTTGGCGTTGAATAGTTGACGTATTCTGCATTTTTAGCTGCTATCTTTGGATCAAGCATAAAGTTGATGAACTTGTGTGCCGCTTTTTTATTTTTTGCTGTTTTCGGGATGACCATATTGTCGAACCACAAGTTGGAGCCTTCCTTAGGAACAACATATTCTAAGTCCTTGTTTTCGCTCATGATTTCTGAAGCGACCCCGGACCAGACAAGCCCGATTGAAGCTTCTTCATTTTCAAGCAGCAGTCTGCTCTCATCTCCAACGATGCCTTTGATATTCGGTGTCAGAGTATCCAGTTTTCTTTTGGCCTTCTGAAGGTGGGTATGATTCGTATCATTCAGGGAATAACCGATGCTGTTGAGTCCCATGCCCATCACTTCGCGGGCTCCGTCGATCAGAAGAATCTTGTTCCGAAGGCCGGGATCCCATAAATCGTTCCAGCTCGTAATCTTCTTGCCGCCAAGCATTTTTGGATTATAGACGATGCCGACTGTACCCCAGAAATAAGGAACAGAATATTTATTGTCTTCATCAAACGGGAGGTCCATGAATCGCTTATCGATATAATGCAAATTCGGAAGCTTGGAATGATCGAGAGGAATGAGCAGATGCTCCTTCCTCATTTTATCGATCATGTATTCAGACGGAATAGCAATATCATACGTAGTCCCGCCTTGCTCAATCTTTGTCAGCATTGCTTCATTCGAATCAAACGTTTCATAGATGACTTTAATGCCGTGTTCTTTTTCAAACCGTTTGATCAGCTGGGGATCAATATAATCGCCCCAGTTGTAGATCGTCAGGGTATTCCGCCCTGAATACCCCTCTGAGTTGTTCAGCTCAGAAACAGTATAAAAGAGAACCGCAGAAACAAGAATGATCGCCAGGAAAAAACGGACAAGCTTTCTCATTTTTTAACCCCCCATCCGTTCGGCTTGTTGCGCTGAGATATGAAATAATACACAACCACAAGCACGAGTGTAAAAAGGAACAAGAGGGTGGACAGCGCGTTGACATTCAACGAAATTCCACGGCGGGCCAATGAGTAAATCTCAACAGAAAGCGTAGTAAAACCATTTCCGGTAACAAAGAACGTAACCGCAAAATCATCCAGAGAGTACGTCAGCGCCATAAAGAAGCCGGCAAAAATTCCAGGCGTGATGTAGGGCAGAACAACTTTGGTCAACACATTCCAGTGGCTTGCTCCAAGATCTCTGGCTGCATCGATCAGCGTCGGACTCATCTCGGACAGCTTGGGAAGGATCATCAGAACGACGATCGGAATACTGAACGCGATATGTGAGAGCAAGACGGAAAACATGCCAAGCTTCACTCCTGCCATCGTGAACAGGATGAGGAAGGAGGCACCAATTATAACGTCCGGACTGACGATCAGTACGTTGTTCAATGACAGCAGCGTGTTTTTCGTCTGCCGTTTCTTCATGCTGTGGATGCCTAGTGCTCCGAAAATCCCGATAATGGTTGCAAATAAAGAGGAAAGAAGAGCAATCACAAACGTATTCAGCACGATGATCAGCAAGCGTGAATCCTGAAAGAGCTCCTTGTACCAATCGAGTGTAAAGCTTTTGAAGCCGTACATCGTTCCACCGGTGTTGAACGAGTAGAACACAAGAAAGAAGATCGGTGCATAAAGGATAAGGAATATCAACACGAGAAAGATTCGTGACATCGAGTTTATTTTATTATCCAACTTATACACCTCGTTTCCGGTTCCCTGTCACACTCATGATCAGGAACATGATAATAATTAAGAAAACCGCAATCGTCGAACCCATGCCCCAGTCACGGGTGACAAGAAAATGCTGTTCAATCGCTGTACCAAGCGTAATGACGCGGTTTCCTGCGATCAAGCGTGTGAGCATGAATAGAGACAGCGCAGGGATAAATACGACCTGGCAGCCTGACTTTACACCATCAATCGTCAAAGGGAAGATGACGCGGCGAAATGTTGTCCACTTGGATGCCCCCAAATCATTGGCTGCATCCAATAAGGTAGGATTCATTTCATTCAATGAGTTAAAAATCGGCAAAATCATGAACGGTATGAAAATATAAACCGATACAAATATAAAACTGAAATCAGTGAACAGGATCTGTTTCGATCCAACACCTATGGCTTCCAAGAAGCTGTTCGCGATTCCTTTTGTCCCGAAGATGCCCAGGAAAGCATAGGCTTTCAAGAGCAGGTTGATCCAGGAAGGAACGATGATCAATAACAGCCATAGCTGCTTATGCTTCGTTTTCGTCAGCAAATAAGCCGTCGGGTAAGAGATGATAAAGGAAATAAGTGTGATCAAAAACGCATACCAGAACGAACTGAAGGTCATCTTCAAATAAACCGGCGTAAAAAAGTTCTTGTAATTCACCAGTGAAAAGTGACCCTCGATATCAAAAAACGAATAATAAAGAACAAGAAGAAGCGGTGCAATAACGAAAAGAACAATCCATATTGCATAAGGCAAAAGGTAAAGATTTCGGGTGATCTTATTGTTCATGGGCATCTCCAGCAGTATAAGCCTCAAGACGCCGGTCGAAATCTGCTTCTGACTCCCCAAACCGCATGACATGGATGGCTTCCGGATCGAAATATAATCCGATTTCGTTTCCTGCATCTGCCTTTTTCGTAGAATGGACAAGCCATTCATTGCCGTCTTTATCGTAGCAGCTGATCTCATAGTGAACCCCGCGGAACAGCTGTGAATCTACACGCACCTTAAGTTTTCCTCGTTCAAGCGTTGTAATCTCCAAATCTTCCGGACGTATCACAATTTCTACCGGTTCGTTAGCGTTCAGTCCTCTATCGACACACTCAAACTGTCCTCCGACGAACTCTACAAGATAATCTTTGATCATTTTTCCTTCTACGATATTGGACTCCCCGATAAAATCAGCGACAAACCGGTTGATCGGTTCATCATAAATATCAATTGGCGTACCGCTTTGCTGAATTTTCCCCTTGTTTAATACAAAAATCTCATCAGACATGGCAAGAGCTTCTTCCTGGTCATGGGTAACAAAAATAAAGGTAATTCCCAGTCTCCTTTGCAGCTCACGCAATTCATACTGCATTTCTGTCCTCAGTTTTAAGTCGAGAGCAGATAACGGTTCGTCAAGCAGGATGACTTCCGGCTCGTTGACGATAGCCCTTGCAATGGCCACACGCTGGCGCTGGCCTCCGGACATTTCCCGGATCTCACGCGTCTCATAGCCTTCCAAGTTAACGAAGCTGAGCGCTTCTTTCACTTTCTTTTGTATCTCGTTGTTTTTCAACTTTTTAATACGAAGTCCGAATGCCACATTTTCAAATACATTTAAATGCGGGAATAGTGCGTAATCCTGAAAAACGGTATTAACCTGGCGTTTATTCGCCGGTACATCATTAATCTTCTTGTTGTTAAAATAAATTTCTCCTTCAGATGCCTCCGTAAAGCCAGCGATCAAGCGAAGTATGGTCGTTTTTCCGCAGCCGGAAGGACCGAGCAGCGTATAAAATTTTCCCCGTTCAATTTCAAAGCTGACGTTATCGAGCACTGCCGGATCATCGTCATATTGCTTTGTCACATTTTTAAATTGAATAATTTCGTTGGTCATCGCAACCCCTCATCTACCTGTTTTTCTTCTATTCTGAATGGATAGTAGTCCACAAAATTTTACTTTTTTATACTGAATAATTATACATGAAAACTTTGTGCTTTTAATACAAAAACAGGCAAATAAAACTCCTTGAAAGTTTATGGCTCATAAGGTTGTCATAAAAAGTATAATGAAAGTATCGGGTTATTCCAAATAATAGCAGACCAAGGAGATGACATAGGAGTGAACAATACCATCTTTCCTGCAAGAAAAAATTTGCATGGGTCTTTTTCAAGGAATTATGAATCAATTCTTCAAATCCATTCAGGGGAATCTGTCCGGTTTCAGACTTTAGATGCGGGCTGGGGGTTAGAACCATTGGTCAGTCTCGCCGATAATTCGATGTGACAACCGTTAATCTATCGAAATAACGTCATCGAATGATCATATTCTTTGTTTTTTTTGCTCTGGGCATCTATTCTATGTTTGTATGGTTTGTGATCCTGAATCTTACAGTATACCTTGAAAGCGAGGGGATAAGAAAGATATGACAAATGGAATCGAGGAGAGGCAGAGGGAGAAGGAGTTTCTTCCTTCTATCGTTGCTTTCGGAGACTCGATAACCGCGATGGAATGGCCGGATTATTTTAAAGAGCGATTGGTGAAAGAATCCGTACCGTGTCATTTGCTGAGGCGGGGAATCAGCGGGAACAAGGTATTAACTGACAGCCCAGAACATTATAATTTTGGTGTATCGGGCATTAAACGATTTAAGCAGGATGCACTTGGAACTTCAGATGTTAAGTATGTCATTGTCCTGCATGGCGTGAATGATATCATTCATTCCTGTGGATCAAATCCAATCTCAGAAGAAGTTGAAGCGGAAGAAATTATTGAAGCCTTAAAAACTAATATCAAGTGGGCGCATGAAAAAAATATACAGATATTCGGCGGGACGCTCCTGCCCTTCGGCGGATATAGAGGAGTTACTGATACCGAGGAAGCCAAGCGGCAGAAGGTAAACCATTGGATCCGGAACTCTGGAGAATTTGATCAAGTCATTGATTTTGAGGCAGTTGTACAAGATCCAAATCATCCTGAAAGACTTTTACGAGAATTCGATTCGGGGGATCACCTTCATCCAAGCAGCAAAGGGTCGGAGGCATTGGCGGAATGCATTGAACTTCATTTCTTTGACTGAAAGTGAAAGCGCTTTACTAGAATTGAGGAGGAGATAAATGATGGTCTATACAGCAGAAAAGAATCGTTATGAGTCTATGAAATATAACAGAAGCGGCCGCTCCGGGCTGCTTCTTCCTGCGATTTCTCTTGGTCTCTGGCATAATTTCGGCGGAGTCGACAGCTTTGAAAATGGCCGCGCGATGCTGAGAAGAGCGTTTGATCTTGGTATTACCCATTTTGACCTGGCTAACAATTATGGACCGCCTGCAGGTTCTGCAGAAGAAATGTTTGGTAGGATGTTAAAGACTGATTTCGCTCCGTACCGTGATGAAATGATCATCTCGAGCAAAGCCGGTTATTACATGTGGCCGGGACCATATGGGGAATGGGGATCCAAAAAGTATTTGATTGCAAGCCTGGATCAGAGCCTGAAGCGTATGGGGCTCGATTATGTGGATATTTTTTACTCCCACCGTCCGGATCCTAATACTCCTCTTGAAGAAACGATGGGAGCGCTGGATGCTATCGTTCGCCAGGGGAAAGCACTTTACGTGGGGATTTCCAGCTACAGCCCGGAACAAACGACGGAAGCTATTAAAATTTTGAATGATCTAGGAACACCGCTCGTTATCCACCAGCCGAGCTATTCCATGCTAAACCGCTGGATCGAAGACGGACTTCAGGATGTATTAGAGGAAAACGGGGTAGGGTCCATCGCGTTTTGCCCGCTTGCCCAAGGCTTGTTGACGAAAAAATATATAAGCGGTGTGCCGTCTGATTCACGTGCGGCAAAATCGACTGGAGCGTTGGGAGAGAATGAAGTCACTCCTGAAGTAGTTGAAAGAGTCCGCAGACTCAATGAAATCGCTGCAGACAGAGGACAGAGCCTTCCTCAAATGGCACTGTCATGGGTTCTTCGCGGCGGTAAGGTAACTTCTGCTTTAATAGGTGCAAGCAGAGTGAGTCAAATTGAAGAAAATATTGCAGCACTGGAAAACCTTGATTTCAGTGATGAAGAGCTAGAAAGAATTGATGATATTTTAACCGTAAACAGCTCTGTACGATAAATCCTTTTTTTAATCGAGAAAACCCGGATCTGACAAAGGATCCGGGTTTTTATTATTTCTCTTTAGAAAATAAGGGGCGGTCAAAGACAAAGATTGTCATGGCAATATCAGCCTCAATGTCGATATCAGAAAAAATACGCAGGATGGCTGCACCAGCAAGATCTTCAAACTTTCTGCGGACACTGAGATCGGTATAAATTTTTTTCACGAGACCGGTACGTGCTTCGTGAACCATTTTCTCGCCTTCTTTTGAACCCATCATGAATTTTTCGATATTAGTAAGGTTTCCTTTCATCTCACTAACGGCCCAAGAGCCAACAAAGCGTGTGCTGATTTCCTTTGGACCGTTGCCGACAAATTCCTTGCGTATTTCACGGACAAGCATACTGAATTGATGCTCTATATTTTTGGTCATTGTATCCTTCTCCTTGTATCCTTTAATCGTTTGTCTTTAGGCGTCAGCATGATATAGCTGATAACCAGCAGCAGGATGACGATTGAAAGCCAAAAGTTTCCTAATGGATTGGCGTTGTTGACGATAATGTAACGGACACCCGCCGTAATTCCAATGTATAGAAGATAGCTAAGCGGAAAGTGGTGGCTTTCGCTAAAATAGGTCACAATCATGGAAATAAAGGCGAAATATAAGAAAAACACGAGTACTTTACCAAGTATATCATGAACATTGTGATTCCCTGTGCAGGCGTCCATGAAAATATAGATAAGCTCTCTGAAAAGAAAAAATACCAGCATACCGCCAAGCAGAACAAGGGAGAGATTTAATAATTTTTGTAAACCATTACTGATGGTTTTCCACTTTTCCGGTAAGATTATTTCTAGCATGCGGACCATCTTACTCCTTCAATCCTTCCCCGACACCTTTTAACAGGTTCATACCGAATCCGATTGCCCTGTTAATGTCAGGGTCTTTTAGGGCTTTCATGAGATCGAAAATGCCTACCTTATCATTACTGATAAGTCCCTTTTCCGCTCTTTGAATTCCATTGCCAAGGCTGCTCATCAGTTTCTTCGTCATTTCAGGGTTGGTATCGGACAAGACACCGGCCGCCGCCATCATATTATTAATGGCATTGGTCATCTGGGGGCGGAGCAGCTGTTCAACCGCAATCCCCGCCACCTTCTCCTTCGCTTCAACAAGGCCATTCACCGATCCTAAAATTCCGCTGTCATGAAGCTGCTGAAAAAGCTTGATCAGTTCCTTTATTCCATCTGCACTCTTTGCAAGATCCTCTACAATCGTTTCAATTTGCTGCTCCTGCATTTCTTTTTCGGTTCGTGTTGAATGAACAATCTTTGTAATAGGCTGTGCCATTATCGTCGGCCTCCCACTGGTACATTAATATCGGCAATTGGCACGTAGTCCTCTCGGGCCCACTTGCGTTCGACCTGAACGCCAGCCTGAGGGTTCCGTTCTGCATATCGCGGATTATACATTGGAAGCGGTGTTCTGCCTTTAACATGAATAAGTTCCAATCGTACTTTTGTCTGCTTATAGGCAGGAGTCTGGGTCCGGACGTCGCCGACACTGCCGGTCAGCATATTAATGGCATTTTCGTGGCTTACAGAATGCATCGGTACATACAATTCATTTCCTTTGACCCGGTCTGTGACGATACAGCGCAATCTAATAAAACCGTACGGTGAGATCAGGCGGACAGAAGAGCCGTCCTGAAGGCCTCTTTCACTGGCGAGTTCAGGCGAAACTTCAACAAAGACTTCAGGAAGCTTGTACTGGATGCCTTTTGACTTGTTTGTCATATTGCCTTCATGAAAATGTTCAAGCAGACGGCCGTTGTTCAAGATCAGATCAAATTCCTTTTCATAATCCACTGGCTGCACGTATTCAGCAAGGGAGAAGCGTGCTTTGCTGTCAGGGAAGTTAAAGCGCTCAGTGTAAAGAAGCGGCTCATCACTGCCATCTTTTTGCACCGGCCAGACGAGGCTGTTCCATCCCTCTAGACGGTCATAGCTGACTCCAGCAAAAATAGGGGCAAGGCGTGCAATTTCATCCATAATTTCACGAGGATGTGAATAGTTCCAGTCCATTCCCATCTGCCTAGCGATCTGCTGGATGATCCACCAGTCCGGCTTGGATTCTCCCATAGGTTCAAGCGCCTGATACAAACGCTGAACGCGGCGTTCTGTATTGGTGAATGTGCCATCCTTTTCCAGTGATGGAGAAGCTGGAAGGACAACGTCGGCAAATTGAGCCGTTTTTGTAAAGAAAACATCCTGAACGACAAAGAATTCCAGTTTGCCTAGCATGTCATGGACATGATTGGAATTGGAATCCACCCAGGCCATGTCTTCTCCCATCAAATACATGGATTTTAAATTGCCTTTTTCCACTTCCTGAAGCATTTCAATGTTTGTAAATCCTGCTTTAGGGGAGATGGATACTCCATATGCTTCTTCAAATTTTGCACGTGCAGCATCATCGGACAGTCTCTGGTTGCCGGGAAGCCATTGAGGAAGAGTTCCCATGTCACAGGAGCCTTGTACATTATTATGCCCGCGCAGCGGATAAGCTCCTGCACCCGGGCGCCCGAAGTTGCCAGTAGCCAGCAGCAGGTTTGCAATCGCAGCAGACGTATGGGATCCGGCGATATTTTGAGTAACACCCATTCCCCAAAGAACACAGGTGCCGTCTGCTTCATGAATCATTTCCGCCGTTTTGATCATCTGTTCTTTTGAAAGTCCTGTGACTTCCTCTGCATATTCAAGCGTATATTTTCTAAGCAGGTGAAGGTAGTCCTCATACTGGTTAACCCTTTCCCTGATAAAGTCCTCATCATGCCAGCCTTGATCGATGATGTATTTGGTTACCGCCGCCAGCCAGACGAGGTCAGAACCTTGTTTCGGGTGCAGGTAAAGATCGGATCGCTCGGCCATTTCATGTCTGCGAAGATCAGAAACAATCAATTTTTGTCCATAAAGTTTCTTCGCCCGTTTGACACGTGTGGCCAATACAGGATGTCCTTCTGTAGGATTGGCCCCGATAATGATGACAAGTCCGGCGCTTGCAATATCTTTGATCGTACCGGAATCTCCGCCGTACCCGACTGTTGCAAGCAAACCGTCGGTGGCAGGGGATTGGCAATAACGTGAACAGTTATCCACATTGTTCGTTTCAAATACTTGCCTGGCCAGTTTCTGCATAAGATAGGAATCTTCATTTGTCGTTTTGGAGGAACTGACAAAACCTAACGCATTGCCTCCATACGTATTTTTTATATGGGTCATCTTTTCACCAATAAGGGAAAGAGCCTCCTCCCAGGTTGCTGTTACAAACTCATCGCCTTTGCGGATGAGCGGTGTAGTGAGGCGCTGGTCACTGTTCACAAAATCCCACCCGAATTTCCCTTTGATACAGGTAGAAACACTGTTAACTGGTGCATCTTCGGAAGGTTCAATTTTTAAAATCTGGCGGCCTTTCGTCCATACCTCAAATGAACAGCCGACTCCGCAGAAGGTACAAACAGTCTTTGTTTTTTTTGTACGGGTTTCACGCATGGCGGCTTCCACTTCAGAAACTGCAAAAATTCCGCTGTATCCGGGTTCCACTTCTTTTATGAGGTCGACCATCGGATTGAGCAGGTCCTGCTTGATTCCGGTCATGAAACCCGCTTCCCCAAGCATTGATTTTTCCATTAAGGCATTGCACGGACAGACGGTTGCACATTGACCGCAAGAGACACAGGAAGATTCATTGATTAATTTATCGTTGTCCCATATAACCCTGGGCATCTTTCTTTCCCAGTCAATCGTCAGTGTTTCATTCACTTGAAGATCCTGGCATACTTCTACACATTTTCCGCAAAGGATGCATTGATTCGGGTCATAGCGATAGAAGGGATGGGACATATCCACTTCATAGCCTTTCTCACGGAACGGGCGAGTTTGATGCTCTACCTCCAATAGTTCTGCCGTGTTGTGGACCTTACAGTTTCCATTGTTATTATCACAAACCGTACAGTAGAGAAGGTGATTCTCTAAAATTCGATCCATCGCCTCGTTTTGGGCTGTTTTTGCAGAAAGAGAGGAGGTAAGAATATTCATGCCTTCCTTTACTTCGGTGGAGCAGGCTCTCATCAGCTTTCCATCGATTTCACACATGCACGTATCACACGTCTGGATCGGCCCCAGTGTTTCCGAATAGCAGATGTGCGGGTGCTCTACACCCTGTGCCAGAAGATGATCCAGTACCCTGGTCCCTTCCTCAGCCTCCTGTAAATTCCCGTTTATTTCAATCCTAATCTTGTTTGCCACTTTACTTTCCTCCTATTAGAAAACATAAAAAACCCACTATAAAACAATCTGTGCTTTTGCTGCACAAACTCCTTTACAGTGGGTTAATTGCTAAGCATTTTAAATACCAGCCATCCATCCCGCTATTCCATTAAATGACAAGCTCTTCCAGCAATTTGATATTACCGAAGAACGATGAACATTTTCTTTTTTTATTATATCACGTTGGGCAAGTGTTTCAAATACATTGTGAGTTTAACAGAAACCTTGTTATAGAGCAGCAGCTTCCTTCCTCTTTTTACTGTGATCCGAATTTGACAAATTTTTATACCCTTTACCAAATGGAAGAATAATGGCGACAAGGATTAGAAGCAAACCCGAAAGAGCTGTGCCGTAGAGAACCCCGGTTTCTTTTGCGATCCAGCCTCCGAACAGTATGCCAATCATTTGCGCTGAACTGCTCGTCAGCCCTAATAGGGAAGATCCCCTGCCTCTGAAAGCAGGAGGAGTTACCTGAAGGAAAAGGGTACTTAACGGAACATTAATCAGGGCATTAAAGACTCCTATTAATGTGCACCAAATATAGATCGCTCCAATTCCTGTTTCTTCCCTTATCCAGTCAAGGGGAAGAATGAGTGCCATCCAAATGCCGATAACAGCCGTTCCTGAGATTAAAAGTGCATTTGCTTTTAATCGTTTCATAAGGTAAGGACCGAACCAGGCAGCGCCGATGATTACCCCGATCGCCATGGAAGATTCAATCAGGCTAAAGTGAAACGCAGATACATGGAATGTAGTGGTCAATACAGCCACCAGGTTTGTATTCAGTATACCGACGACCAGTGTGATAGGAAGCAGCAGTAAGAGAAGAAAGCGCAGAGAAGGCATGCCGGTGATCTCCTTTATGCCAGAGGTAATAAAAGATAAATAGGTCTTCTTGTCCTCAGGCGAATAGGCATGTACTTTTCCAATAGAAAAAAGTGTAAAGAGAAGAAGTGCAGAGCCGGCGAATGTAGCTGCATCAATTAAAAAAATGATGGAATACTGCTTACTCATTAACAGCAAAGCCCCTAACGACGGGCCGATGATATCCATTGCAGCTTTTGTAGATTGAGACAGTGAAATGGCTTCCGAGAGGTTGGATTCTCCGGCCAGGTCTGGAATGGAAGATGTACGTGCAGGATCAAAAAGAGCCGTTCCGATTCCGTGAAAAGCAGTCAAAATGATTAATGCTGGAACAGAATCATAGAAAAAAATCATGGCTATAACCATAGCCATCCGGTACAGATCTGCACTAACCATCAGCCACCTTCTGTTCCATTGATCAGCGAGGGGACCCAGAAAAATTCCAAAGACTGCAGTGGGAAGTAACTGGGCGAAAATGACAAGTCCTATTAATAGCGGATCTTTGGATAGCGTTGCCACAAGATAGGTAATCCCAATTCTTGTGATTCCATCTCCAAGTTGGGAAATGACTTGCCCAAGCCAAAATCGCAGGTAAAGAGAATTTTTTAATAGAGAAAACAAATACATCACTCCACAATATACACAAGTTACCTATTATTTTACACTTTATGTAAATTACTGTAAATCACAAATAACCCCCGGAACGGTATGAGTTCTCGGGGGTTTTAAAATTAACGAACGCTTTTTTCAGTGTTTCTTTTTGTAATCATGTAAGCGATGATCAAAATCACAAACCAGACAGGTGTAATGAACAGGGCGATACGTGTATCTGCCGCAAAACCAAGCACAACGATCACAAAAGCGAAGAATGCCAGTACGATCCAGTTAATCACCGGCGAAAGCGGCATTTTAAATGCACTCTTTTTCGCGTCCTCAGGCTTTAGTTTCCGGAAGCGGAGATGGGCGACCAGGATGATTCCCCATACCCAGATGAAGCAGATGGTCGCGATGCTTGTCACCAGCGTGAACACTTCCTCCGGCAATAAATAATTGAGCAAAACGCCAAACGAGAGGAAAAATGTTGAAACGATAAGAGCGGGTGCCGGCACTTGCTTTTTGTTTAGCAATCCAAGCTTTTTAGGTGCTTTTCCTTCATTCGCCAGTGTGTAAAGCATTCGTCCCGTACTGAACAGGCCACTGTTGCAAGACGACATTGCGGAAGTGAGGACGACGAAATTGATGATGCTCGATGCTGCCGGAATGCCGATCAACTTAAAGACCGACACGAACGGGCTGGTGTCTGGATCTATTTTATCCCATGGATAGATGGACATGAGGACAATCAGTGACCCGATATAAAAGAGAAGAATCCGTGCAGGGATGTTGTTGATGGCACTTGGCAAGGTTTTATCTGGATCCTGTGCTTCACCGGCTGTTACGCCAACAAGCTCCACTCCTGCGAATGCGAAGAGTGCCATTTGAAAGGCAAGAACAAAGCCCGATGAACCGTTCGGGAAAAATCCGCCATGATTTACGAGATTGGATAATGAAGCCTGAGTGCCATGGCTTTCATAGCCCATGACGATCAGCACGATTCCAATACCAATGAGCGCAATAATGGTAATGATTTTAATAAGAGCGAACCAGAATTCAATCTCCCCGAACGCTTTAACCGCCGACATATTAATGAGCAGCAAAACAAGTACCGCGGCCAGTGCCGTCAGCCATTGAGGAATACTCGGAAACCAGTATTTCACATACAATCCGACCGCTGTAATTTCTGCCATTCCTGTTACGATCCAGCAGAACCAGTATGTCCACCCCGTGATAAAACCTGCCCACGGTCCGATGAACGATTCGGCAAAGTGAGTGAACGAGCCGGATGTCGGGCTGTAGATGAGCATTTCACCCAAGGCACGCATCATGAAAAACAGCATAGCTCCAATAAGTGCGTAATTCAGCATAATGGACGGCCCCGCCAGGTGAATCGATTTTCCCGCGCCTAAAAAAAGACCGGTTCCAATCGCTCCGCCGATGGCGATCAGCTGGATATGCCGATTTTTCAACCCCCGCTGCAAATCTTCTTCTTTCTTCAACTCCTGCACCAACCTTTCCTGCGACATATATGGCAAGTTAACTTCTGCGAGTTATTTACTTATTTCCCTTTAGTATGACCAAATAAAACCAGTTGGTAATCAGTTCTCTCTTCCTTCTATTAAAAGATTGTTAAAAAAGCAGAGAAAGCGCTTAAACTCTCTAAAAGAGGGTATTAACACTGCGAACCATAGAACATAGCTAGATGCTACATCAGGGGGGAAGCACCAAATGAAGAGAGCGTTCGGAAGCATTTCGTTAACCTGTCTGCTTTTAGTTGGCGGACTGGCTGGATGCGGGACCGCAGAAAAGACGTCGGGAAGCACAACGAATGAAACGAAAGCAAAAGACCAGCCGGTAAAGAAAGAAGAAGCAGCAAAGGAAAGGAAAGTTCCTGTTAAAAAACCGAAAGATGTGAAAGTAAAGGGAGTCTACATGTCAGGAGCATCCTCCGGAAATAATGAAAAGTTTAATGAACTGGTCAAGCTGGTGGATGATACAGAACTCAATGCACTCGTGGTAGATGTAAAAGAAGATGACGGGAAGATTACATACGATTCAAAGGTGCCTGCCGTTAATCAATACGGCTCAGATCAGCACCCGAAAATCAGCAATATCTCTCAGCGGATGAAGGTGCTGAAGAACAAAGACATATATACAATTGCCAGGATCGTTACCTTTAAGGATCCTTATATGGCTAAGAAAAAACCAGAGTATGCCATGAAGAAGAAAAGCGGTGGCTTATATTACAACGATGGCATTCCCTGGGTTGATCCGTATAATGAAGAGTATTGGTCCTATGTGACCTCTATTGCGAAAGAAGCGGCAAAGCAAGGGTTTGATGAGATTCAGTTCGACTATGTCCGATTCCCCGACAACGGGGCGCAGGTGGATCGTGAAGTGAAGTTTGATAACCCGGATAAAAAGTCTAAAGAGCAAAACATTCACGACTTCCTTCTTTATGCGAAAAAGGATCTGAAGCCATACGGCGTCAAAGTATCAGCCGATGTGTTCGGTGTGTCCACAAGCCAAAAAGACGATTCCGGCATCGGCCAGCAGTGGGAGTCAGTTACTCCGACCGTCGATGTGATCAGCCCAATGACGTACCCGTCCCATTACGGACCAGGGGTGTACGGCATAAGTGTCCCGGATGCCAAGCCGTATGAACTGATCAAGAAAGCTCTCCAGTATGCTGTCGACCGGGATAAGGTGCTCGAAAAACAAAAGAAACCGGCCGCTGAAATCCGTCCGTGGTACCAGGATTTCACTGCCACCTGGGTGGACGGCCATATTGAATACGGGCCACAGCAGGTGAAGGATCAGATTCGGGCTGGGCAGGAGCTTGGTGTGGATGAGTACTTGCTCTGGAATCCGAAGAATAAGTATACAGAAGAGGCGTTTAAAAAAGTAAAGCAGTAGATGGAAAAAGCCCATGGATTTCGACCCATTCATTCGGATCATCTCCCGCGTGGGCCTGACGCGCGATTTGCAGATCGGACCCACTTTACTCGTGGGCATCCTGGCAATGGCAAGTGTCGGCGCATTCTTTGGTTCACTTCTTGCCAACTATATCGGCACACGCTTTAAAACGGGTCCGACCATCTTCGGAGCCATGTTTGGCGCGTGCCTGGCACCTCTTCTCGTTCCTATGGCTAGCGGGCCATTTTACATCACATCTCCTATTCTTATCATTTCATTCTTCTTGGGAGGAGTGGGTGTCGTCATCTCCAACGTTCATGTCATCAGCCTCCGCCAAACCATCACACCTGAGAATCTCCTTGGCAGAATGAATGCAAGCTATCGAATTGTCGTTTCAGGAGTTACCCCGATTGGAGCACTTCTGGGAGGGTACCCCGGAACATTCATTGGGTTGCGCCTCACCCTCGTTGTAGGCGCGATAGGCACCCTGACCGCTCTAGGTGGATTGTATTTTCACCTCTTCCAAAGCTAAGTAATCTGCCAGTGGAAGAGGAAGAGAGCGGATTACCAGAAATAGTTACTTCAGAGACAAAGACATAAGTAAAGTTAGTATCATGAGACATTAATTTTTAGAGCTCTAAATGCTTCTGACATTTTATGAGCAAACGTTAAGGGAGATTCAACAGATTGAAAGTGAAGATAAAGGATGCTCGGTTTTGTATACATCCAATGATTATGAAGTGCGCTTATCATGATTTTATTTTTAACAAGAATACTCGTGAACAAAGGTACCTCTTCTTCTAATAAAACCACTTCCCCCAGGTTAAGGGCGTTTCCTTGTTGATCCACAGATTCAAACATCAGACCAGCATGAAGTTCGCCGCGGCTCGGACGTCCTTGAATGGTAACATGCAGATTGCGCTGGAACTCTACCGAGCATACCCCATGTTCAACCTTGGGAGTTCCATTCAATATTTGGGCGTATTGCTGACACAACTGGCCAAAAGAGGGCATGAGAGACCTTCCTTTTTTCCATTAAAATATGAAGGAACCGTTAACTGGGTGCATGAATCAAAAGGGAATGAAGAAGTTTTATATACCAAACGTTTTCCCGCCGTTCACGGATAGTGATTGTCCGGTGATGAACTTGGCTTCATGGGATGCCAAGAATACAACCGCGTTTCCGATATCAAGGGGTTCTCCCATGCGGCCGAGGGGCACGCCTTTTTGGTAATTACTTGGATCGATCCCTTCATGCCGCTCCACTGGTATAAAGCCGGGGTTCAGAAGGTTCACCGTGATTCCAAAACGTCCGAGTTCATTTGCCCAAGATCGGGTCATCCCAAGCTGAGCGGATTTCGCAGTTACATAGTTTGCAAAGTTTGCGTTCCCTAATTGGATGACTTCACTTCCAATGTTAATGATTCGGCCTTCTCCTTTTTCTTTCATCCCCGGCAAGACCGCCTTCGTTAATAACAGAGGAGCTTTCACAAAAAAGTTCAGCTGATCCAAATAGTCATCCCATGTGCTTTCTTCAAGTGAGAACTCTGGCTGGGGGCCGGTAGCGTTGTTTACCAGAATATCGATTGTCTCGCCCGTTATCTCTTCGCTTTCTTTTACTAGGCGATTTACGGATTCTTCATTTGTTACGTCGCTTTGAACAGCAAATGCTTTTCCTCCGCTGGATTGAATGAAGTCGATGGTTTGGAGGGCAGTTTCCCGGCTGTGTGCATAATTGACGATGACGGTTGCTCCTGATTGTGCCAAGGCTGCGCTGATATGTTTGCCAAGGCCTTTTGATCCTCCGGTTACGAGTGCAATTTTGCTATGTAAGTTATTGATTAGAATCACTCCCTTATTGATCACCTATTTTATGCATGCAAAATAATAGATTGTAAATAGTATATCAATCTTTAAATCTTAGAAAAAATTTGGCATTAAAGATATCAGTCACCGGTACCCTTGCACACACATACATTATAGGCAGTAAAGCAACTGCCAAGGGACTTAACCGGAGTGATGGATGCCATGTACAGACTTGCTGAGGTAAATAGGGAAATTGACAGCCGCAGTTCCTGCCTTCTTGAGCTGCAGGAACAGGATGGATCATGGAGGTGTTGCTTCGAAAATGCTTTAATGACTGACGCTTACATGATTATTTTATTACGGACTCTGGGATGGAAATACGAAAAACTGATTCAGCGGCTCGTTCAACGATTGTTGTCCAAGCAGGAAACGAATGGAGTGTGGAAAGCCTATCCTGATGAGGAAAAGGGGAATTTGACGGCGACAGCAGAAGCGTATACCGCTCTCCTCTTTTCAGGGCACGTGCCAAATGAGACAAACCGTCTAAAGCAAGCCGTCAGTTTTATTAGAAATCAGGGCGGTTTAAAAAAAGTAAGTTTGATGACAAAAGTCTTTTTTGCGTTTAACGGCCTGTACCCATGGCCGAAACATACAGCTGATCCTGCAAGGATTTTTCGAATAATGGAGAAAGTTAACTTAAACTTTTATGATATCAGCAGCTATGCCAGGGCACATTTTGCCCCCGTTTTGTTGGGTATGTCACAAAAGTTCCAATTACGAAGCGGCAGCACGCCGTGTCTGAAACATTTGTATACAAAAATGGAAGATGGCTTATGGGATGAGACACAGGTCACTCGTAGGAAGGCTTCGTATTCTTATCAAACTGCCTTTCTGGAAAACTATATTTTAAAGCGTATTGAAGCTGACGGTACATTGCTTAACTATGCAAGTACCAGCTTTCTTATGGTGTATGGGCTTATCTCAATCGGCTATAAGAAGGATTCACCTATGGTAAAACAGGCCGTTCATGGCCTTATTTCCTTGTTGTGCTATAACGGTCAGACCTTTCATATCCAAAATTCTCCTTCCACTATATGGGACACCTCTCTGATAAACTATGCTTTATTGTCTTCCGGGGTTGCCTCTACACATCCCAGTCTGAAAAAAAGCCTTCAGTTCCTCCTGAAGAATCAGCATTCAAGCTATGGTGATTGGAAGTATCATAATCCGGATGCATCTCCAGGCGGATGGGGTTTCAGTGAAGGCAATACCCGCCATCCCGATGTAGATGATACGCAGGCTGCCCTTCGAACAATAAACCGATACCAAAGAATAAACAAGAACCTGAATCATGCCTATAAAAGAGGAAGAGACTGGCTGTTATCCATGCAGAATAAGGATGGAGGGTGGGGGGCTTTTGAGAAGGACACCAATAAAAAATGGCTGCAGATTTTGCCTGTTGAAAACGCGGGAGATGCCCTTACGGATCCTTCCACTGCTGATCTCACAGGACGTACTCTCGAATTTTTTTGTAACTATGACGGTTTGCAGCTGCCGTCTCCTCGGATTAAAGCAGCCGTGCAATGGTTAAAAAGAAATCAGGCAAATGACGGTTCCTGGTACGGCCGCTGGGGAATTAGTTACATTTACGGAACCTGGGCAAGTGTGACAGGATTGATGGCAGCGGGCATCTGTGAGCAAGACCGCACCATTCAAAAGGCAATAGGATGGCTGACAGAAATTCAGCATTCCGACGGTGGCTGGGGAGAATCATGCAGAAGTGATATCGAAAAGAAATATATTTCCCTTTCCTACAGCACCATAACCCAGACAGCCTGGGCACTTGATGCCTTGATCACTGCTTGTCCCACACCGAACAGCACCATAAAAAGAGGCATTGATTATCTATTAAACCGGGGAAATTATAATGTTCAAAGCCTGACCTACCCAACAGGTGCGGGATTGCCTGGAAGCTTTTATATCTATTACCATAGCTATAATCATGTCTGGCCACTTCTTGCTCTATGCCATTACAGGGAAAAATACAGGGAGGAGCCATGACGGCTTCTCCCTCTTTATTATTTCCACTCAAGAATTCCATTAAGATCAGAATATATGGTATCAGGAGCAAGGTTCAATTCCTCAATGGGCAGCTCGTTTCGGTTGATCCATGCCGTACGAAATCCAAAGTTTTTTGCTCCGGAAATGTCCCAGCCGTTGGAAGACATGAATAATACTTCTTCTCTTTTGACATTCAAACATTGCATTATAAGAAGTAAAGCTTTTATTTGTAACTAAAGGGGTTTATGAAGTATTGAAACTTAAATGACTTTCTTTTCAATGAGATAAAAATAGATATCACTGCACACTCAAAAGGTGTTGTGCACTTTTTTATTGAATAATTTAACGATAGTAATGAATGTCTAAAATATTTTATAAAAAATATTTTTTCATGTCGATTTAGTAATTCCTCGTTCGTTGTAATAGTATAGGCAGAGTTCAAAAGTTTTTTATAACCTAGTGATCTAACCAAAGTAAATAAATAGTGGGAGGAATTTATATCCGATTCATGATGATTGTTAAGGCCACAAAGGATTAGAGGCAGGTGTATTGCCTAGTAAAGAACTTATGGATGCCATGATGAAATATAACGAGGAATTGAAAGCAGGTGTTCTGTTAGCCGCTGAAGGGCTTCATCCAAGCTCAAACGAATTTCGAATCTCGTACCCCGAACCTGGCAGGAACCAAAAGTAATAGATGGACCATTTACAGAAGCAAAGGAGATGATTGCTGGTTTTACTCTCATAGAGGTTAAATCTATAGAAGAAGAAATAGAATGGGCGGATGCGAATGCCAGATCCACATGGATTTTACCCGCAATGCACCCGAGCGGGAACTGCTTCTGAAGCGGGCGTCTGAATTTATGGAGAAATAGCACGTAAAACCGATGAAAAAGTCTAGAAAAACAATTTGTGATGTGTCCATTTTACTGTATGCCGATCGTCGACTTAAAACAAACAGCAAAATGTAAGCCAATATCAATGATATAAAGGAGATGTTAAAATGATATATCTATGTTTAGGTTACTTCAATCAAGAAAAAATGGATGCCCGTCCCAAGGCGGAGATTGAGGCTGTCATGAGCGAATGTCAGCCCCACCTCAAGGAATTCTACAAAAGCGGTCAAGTGATGATGGATGCTGGGCTCGACTTAGAAACCAAATGCTTGCGCCGGGAGAACGGGAAGGTAATGGTTACGGACGGTCCTTTTGTAGAGACCAAAGAGCTGATCGGCAGTGCGTTCCTCATTGAAGCAAAGGACATGGAGGATGCGATTCGGATAGCCTTACTACATCCGACCACCCAAGTCAGAGCTGGTGAGCAGTTTGGTTGGGGCATTGAGATCCGGCCTATCCATTATTTCGAACAGAGGGAACAGAACGTCTAGTTATACAAGCTCTCATGCTGCCAGGAGTAAGAAAAGCAAAATAAAACAACTATAAAAAGGCATTATAATGCCTTTTTATAGTTTGTACAGGCTTTGTTCTGGCTCATAAAAGCTATATAGCCTTAATCACTTGGATCCACTTCATCCCAAGACATCGTTGTTACTTCTGTATAATTGCCTCTTTCAATTTCTTCCTGTGTAGCCTCTTGGTCTAATTCCTCTGCATCATTCATGCCTGGAGCGACCGACGGCTTTTGTTCGTGGTCTTTCTTCATGATTCATACCCCTTTTCATAGTTAGTTTGTCTATTATGCATAATCAAAGTTTTCCCAGTGGTAGGGAATTAATGCGCTTTTTCTCAACTAAACGACTTTCTCGTACTTCGTTACTTTACTATTTAGGCTAAATAGAGCCGCCGCAATAATGCAGCAATTGCGACTGATGCGGCCCCGATCCAACTGACTGATAGCACTGATGAGTTTCTTAAAGCAATTCCCCCAACCCCAGCGGCGGCTGCTATGCCTAACTGTATGCAGGAACCATACAGGCTAAGTAGAATTTCTGAAGCTTCTGGAGCGAGCCAGACCAGGTTATACTGCAGACTTGGGCCAGACGACCATGCCGAGAAGGACCAAAGCATAAGTAACGGAATGGTCACAAAGGGTGATCTTGCGATAGTGGATAGTAACACAAGAGCGATAACATGGACGCTATTCTTGTTTCTATCATAATTGGCTACTCTTTACTATTAAATGTACGTTTGTCCTCTATCATTCAACCATACATAGGATTATGAAATTAATATAATATAGAAGATTTAAAAAAAAGGTGGTAAAATTATGAAAAAAAGTCATCATTTTCATAAAGACGAAAGTTCCAGTTCCTCTAGCTCCTCTAAGTGCAAAAAAGAGAGTTCCTCTAGTTCCTCTAGTTCCTCGAAAAGAAGAGTTAAAAAGAAAGGTGTTAAAATTATAAAAAAACGTTGCCATATTCATAAAGATGAAAGTTCCAGTTCCTCCAGTTCCTCCAGCTCCTCTAAGTGCAAAAAAGAGAGTTCCTCTAGCTCCTCGAAGTGTAAAAAGGAATGCAGAAAGTGTAAAGGAGTCCTTGGATTTGCTTCGTTCAGTGCTCCTACTTTTGGGGGTACGACTTTTAATCCCGGAGAACTCATCCCGTTAAACAATGAAGTAATTGCAGAATGTATTGACATTTCTCCACTTGGCGGACTCGTGATCAAAAAATCTGGAACCTACGGAATCACGTTTAATGTGAATTTAGCAGGCAGTGGACAAACTACGCCGGCAGTTTTTGAAATCTATGCTAACGCTCGATTAATCGCTTCCGTTACCGTTTACCCTTTCGCTACTTTGGCTAAAGTGGCTAAAATCGTTTGTTTAGAGAAAAACGAAGTTCTCCAAGTGAAAGCAGCTACCACGATTACACTCTATGACGCTAACTTAACTGCGGCGAGGTTGGATTCTCATAAACATGAAAGCTCCAGCTCCAGTTCATTTAAGTGCAAACACGAGAGTTCCTCTAGCTCCTCTACGTGTAAAAAGGAATGCAGAAAGTGTCATGAAGTCCTTGGATATGCTTCGTTCAGTGCTAATAACGGAAGATTATTTGACCCCGATGAATTTATACCGTTAAACAATGAAGTGATTGCAGAGTGTACTGACATTTCTCCAATTGGCGGACTCGCGATCAAAAAATCTGGAACCTATGGAATCACGTTTAATGCGAATTTGCAGAGCGGTACAAATGCAACTTTCGAAATCTTCGCTAACGCTCGATTGATCGCTTCCGTTACCGTTCTCCCTAACACCACTTTGGCTAAAGTGGGTAAAATCGTTTGTTTAGAGGAAAACGAAGTTCTCCAAGTGAAAAATGCAACTGCTACACAAATTAATCTCTTTGACGCTAACTTAACTGCGGCAAAGCTGGATGACTAGTATAGACACAACTGTAATGAAGTAAACAAGGACATTAAAAAAAGCCTAAGCAGTTTTTATAAGACGATCTCTGTATTTAACAGGGGTCATCTTTTTTAAATTCCATTGGCATATAATTCTAATTTTTCAGAAAAGATGTTATGATATATCCAGAGAATAGAAACCTTGTTTGATATTATAAAACCCTTTAGGTAGAAAGGAGGTTTATATAGCTCAGATCTGCTTTAATACTATTAATCAATTTTTAAAAAAGGAGAGATCATATGTCAGCAAAATTCCAAGGTGTTATTCCACCGATTCCAACCATATTACATAAAGATGGACGACTAGATGAAAAGGGTATGGGAAATCTGATTGATTTCTTAATTGAATCAAAAGTAGATGGACTGTTCTTTTTAGGGACAGGTGGTGAATTCAGCCAGATGACGGTTGAATTAAGAAAAGCTGTAACTGAATTTGCCATTCAGTTTGTTAACGGCCGAGTACCCGTTCTAATTGGAACAGGTACTCCAAGCACACTAGAAACCATCTCATTAAGTATGCATGCAAAAGAGGCTGGAGCAGACGGTATTGTTGTCATTAACCCTTATTATTGGCAACTTACAGAGGAGAATCTTTTTCAACATTATGCCGATATTGCTGAAGCGATTGATCTGCCCATTCTGCTCTACAATTTCCCTGGACTAACAGGACAAGATTTATCACCAGAATTTGTACTTAAGCTTGTGAAAGCGCATCCAAATATCGTAGGTATTAAAGAAACGGTTGAATCAGTGGGGCATACCAGGGAAATGATCTTAACGGTGAAGTCCTTTAAAGAAGATTTTGCGGTTCTCTCTGGATACGATGATCACTTATTAAATACATTATCTGTTGGCGGGGACGGTGGCATCCCGTTAACGGCCAATTTTATCCCTGAGCTTACTGTTGGCCTCTATCAATCTTTTAAGGAAGGAAACTACGGGAAAGCGATTGAATTACACAAAAAGTTAGCGCCATTTCCCCTTTTATACAAACTCGATTCTCCTTTTGTGAATGTAGCGAAAGAAGCCATACGCATGCGGGGAATCGAGATCTCTACCGATGTATTGGCACCTGCACGTCCATTAAGTGCTGAAAAGAAGGAACAAATACAGCGATGTATGGATACAGTATTGAATCAAGCCATACCTTTATCAAACTAAACCATTGTAATTGTCGTAGTTTATAATAATTATGTAATTAGGCAAGGAAAAAAATAGCAATTGATGGACGAGTCCAACAAATGCTTGTTTCCGCCTGCCAAAATCTTTTTTTTACTTACCGTTAGGAATGTTCAAATCAACCTGAATTTAGTCAGCTAGTCCTCTTTTTAAAGGGGGCTCTGGCTTTTTTAATATTCTCTAAAATTAACACAAGCAAAATGGTTCCCCTTTTTCAATATAAGTTGTAGTATACAGAGAAAGAAAATTTCCGACTAGTTTTATTGGATTAAGGGGTGATTTGATGGGATTAGCTTCTTCTAATACGTCACAAAATAAAGAAAGAAAGCCGACTGGTGAAGGGAAAAGCACTGGGTCGGTTCAGGCTTACTGGGTTGTGTTTGCAGGCTTGTTAACAGTTATATTGAGCTATGCAAGCATCCAGGCTGGAGGTTTAAAACAAGGAATGCTCTTGTGGCTCGGCCTTTTGCTTGGATTTACACTCTTTCACGCAAGGTTTGGTTTTACATCTGCATTTAGACGGTTTATGGCAGTAGGGAACGGTGAAGCCATTCGTGCGCATATGCTGATGCTGGCAGTTGCCAGTACGTTGTTTGCGATTATATTTGCGGCTGACGTTACCTTATTTGGCGGAAGTCCGGTTGGAAACGTCTCTCCAGTCGGGGTAAGCTTAATTGTGGGTGCTTTTATTTTCGGCATCGGAATGCAGCTTGGCAACGGTTGTGCATCTGGCACATTGTATGCTGTAGGCGGTGGCCGTTCTGAAATGTTTCTCACATTAATTGCATTTATTGTCGGCTCTGTTTTTGGAGCATACCACTTCGATTTTTGGATGAATCTCCCTGCATTTAAGCCTTTTTCCTTGGCGACAAGCACAGGTCTTGGCTGGTTTGGAGGCTGGGTGATTCAAATGATTATCCTAGGGGGCATAACTTGGATGACATTAAAAGTTGAAAAGAAACGCCGTCCTCCAAAAATGGCTCCGATTCCAGGTGCAAAAGGCTGGACCCGTGTCATCCGCGGCTCATGGCCAATATTAACTGCGGCTGTCGTCCTGGCAGTGCTTAATGCCGCAACTTTACTTGTAAAAGGAAGCCCGTGGGGTATTACTTCCGCTTTTGCCCTATGGGGATCCAAAGCCGCACAGGCAATGGGAGTCGACGTTACCCAATGGGGTTACTGGGCCGGTGAAAAAGCAGCGCCTCTCAATCAATCTGTTTTTATGGATGGAACCAGTGTAATGGACTTTGGCCTTATTGTTGGGGCACTGGCTGCTTCTACGCTTGGAGGTGTATTCCTTCTAAAGAAAGTGCCTCTTCGTACAGCAGCCGCGGCGATCATCGGCGGACTGCTCATGGGGTATGGAGCACGCCTTGCTTTTGGATGTAATATTGGAGCGTATTTCAGTGGTATCGCATCCTTTAGCCTGCATGGCTATGTTTGGGCGATTATGGCGATGCTTGGAACCTTTTTTGCTTTGTATATCCGTCCGTTATTCGGGTTATCCGTTCCGAAATCAACTGATAAATTCTGTTCTTAATAAGAAAGCGAAGCCGCAAGTTAGCGGCTTCGTTTTTTTATACTTTAGGAAGTTTAACTTTGTTAAGGGATTAAGTGTTGCAGTTGTTTTGCTGATTGATTATCAAGGGCTTTAATGGTTTGTGTATGGTGGGGACCAGCGGGATAGAACCGCTATTTAGAACCAGAGAAAATTTCCTTTAAAACATTTTTTCACCATGACGATCTCAGCTCATTTGAGCATTCATTGCTTCCCATTCTTCTTTGCTAGGGCCATATACGCCAGGAACTTTCAAGTCAGCTTGTCTCATTAAGACAGTCAATTGTCCGCGATGATGAGCCTGATGCTGAATGAGCAGACGGAAAACAGCCTGAACAGGCATGTCCATTCCAAATAAATTCACCATTTCGTTCATTTTTTCTTCTGAAACCTGTTCAGAAAACTCTTGTGTTAACCGCTCACTTACTGTTTTGTATGTCTCACTGATTTCTGCAGCTGATTTGGGTGTCTCTTTTTGAAGATCAGGAGTCTCAAATATTAATCCAACCTGTGAAGGAAAGTAGTAAGCTGCTCCAGTAATGTGCCAAGCCAGGCTTCCAATGCTGTATAATCCTGGAGAAACCTCCTGATTCAACGATTCATCCGTCAGCACATCCAGCACTTTCTGGGTAACAGCTGCTTCTTGTTTCCATTCGTTTAAGAAATCATTTACTGATGTAAACATTCCATTCCCTCCGTAAATTAGCAAATTTTTAAAGAAGCCTTTCAAATTGTATCATGTTCAACTAACCATTCGCTTTAAGACTTAAATTTCCTTTATAATAGTTCGGTTAAACCATCTGGATATAGCACTAGTTATTCATTCATCGAATAAAAACGCTCCATATTGCAAATAATTTCTTTAGATTTCTAGTTGTTAAGGGGCAAATTAATGAGGAATATAGTAAAAGAAATTGAATCCAAGTTTTCCAATCACGACGATTTTTTCATCGAAGAAGAGCTAGTAGATAAAACAGCAATCTATCTTATTGGATTTAATACACTAGTTGATTTAACTAAGTCGAAATTATATGTTCAACAAATGGCTGCTCCGACTACTTCATTAAAAGCACTTTTGAGAAACCTTAGTAACCAAATTAACGTTGATACAGAACAAATCATTAAAGCCGTATTAGAAGGCAAACTAGTGATCGTTTCAAAAGATGGGGAAGAGAATGCCGTTATAGAACCTATCGCCCAAAATCTGAGTAGCAGCATTGAAGAGCCTAAAAATGAAAGTCCCATTCAATCCTCTATGGATGCCTTTGGAGAGGATATTAATATTAACGTTGGGATGATCCGAAAAAGACTGGATACTGAACGTCTGTACCATTGTTCCTATCAAGTTGGAGAGCTGGAAAAGCGAAAGCTGTCATTGCTCTATATTAAAGGAAGAACCCCGAATGACCTTATTGAAAAAGTGAACCAGCAGTTAAATCAAATTAAATCAGATATTGAAACAATCGATGATCTTAATAAGCAATTTGGTCAACGTAGATTGAGTCCTGTCAGTCATCTATTCGCCACTGAACTTCCGATTCAAGCCATTCATTCCTTAAAAAAGAACAGAATCGTGCTTTTTTTAGATAATTGTCCCTTCGCGCTTGTTTTTCCCCATCTGCTTTGGGATATGTTAAGTAGTGCAAACGATCGCAATTTCCCTTTTGTACTGTCATTTATGCTTCGAATCTTTAGAGTAATAGGAGTTGTGGCCACTCTTATACTTCCCGCTTTATATGTTGCCTTGGTGTCAGTTAACCCTGAAGTATTTAAAACTGATCTTGCTCTGTTTGTCGCTAAAAGCAGGGAAGGTATTCCTTTATCTGCCTTTCTTGAAACCATTGCAATGGTCGTTTTAGTTGATTTAATACTAGAAGCGATTGTGAGGCTCCCTAAGAGCGTGGGTCCCGCTATTACAATGGTAGGAGGAGTCATACTAGGGCAGGCGGTAGTTGAAGCCAAATTAGTCAGCAATTTGTTAGTCATTGTGATCACTGCGGTTGTAATTGCAAGTTCGGCAGTGATCGGAATGCAAAACTCCTTGTACATTCGTTTGCTAAAATACCCCATATTAATTTTAGCATCACTTTTCGGTATTTTAGGGGTATGTACTGGCTTAATTTTCACAGTAATATATTTGGCAAGTTTAACATCCAACGATATTCCTTATACAACGTTTCGTATTGAACAAAAAGGAGACACAAAGTGACGCAGAGGATACAAATTGGAGCAGTTTTCATTATCATAAATTTGGGTTTTGGCTATTTGGTCTATCCTAATCTCATTTATGAGCTAACGAAAACAGCACATTGGGAAGTGGTGATGTGTCAATGTTTTCTTCAATTGATTTTAATTTGGATTTACATTAAAGGGTTAAATTATTTTCCCGAAAATGATGTCATTGATATTTATTTGAAGATGGGGAGATGGGCTGCAATTTTGTTTCTTACCCCATTTGTAATCAACTTGATTGCGCTAGTTGCACTCAATATTCGGCTGCACACTGAAGTCATTATTTCGATATTTTTGCCTCGGACTCCTTATTGGTCAATAATGACACTGTTATTTTTCATTTCGGTATATACAGCTATAAAAGGTTTAGGCACAATTTTACGTTCCTCGATTTTTATATTCTTGATTGTTATTCCCTTAGTGGTATTTAATATTTTTTCCTCTTTTATAAACTTTGATTTAAATAATGTTACGCTTGGTTGGAATTCACCTCCCAAGTTCTTGTTAAATAAAAATTTTTTCTATCTTTTGGGATTTTCATCGTTTTTATTTTTGGGATTTATGACTTCCGACACAAAATTGACATTTCGCAAACTTTTTGTAGCATGGGTTAGTGTTTCGCTATTTTTTCTATCTGTAGTGTATATACCGTTATTTATATTTGGACAAGAAACGGTTGTTATGCTGACCCACCCTTTTTTGGAAGCAATGGATTCAATAGACATTAGCTGGTTTTCGTTCAACCGACAAACGGTGTTCTTCGGTGTATCGTTGGTTGGATTAGTGATATTGGCTAATGCAGTTATACTTTGGATGATCGGACGGATCATGCAGAAAATGTTTAGATGCAGCAAAGGCGAATCCTCATATTGGATTATTGCTTTTTCTGTCATCGCTTTTATTTTCGCGTTATTTGTTCCGAACATAACTTTGATGGAAAAGTGGTTTCTGTGGAGTACAGGTGCTCAAGCTTATTCTATGATTATTATTCCGTTTACCATTTTTATCTACGGTTTTCTGTCGAAAAGAGGTGTGGTCGGGCATGAAAAAAAATAAACGATATAAACTATTGATCGTATTCATGTCGATAATCTTTCTCTGCGGGTGTTGGGATATTAAAGATATAAATAAACGCACCATTCCTTTAGTCCTGGGCATTTCCAAGGAAGATGGTAAAGAGTATAAATTAACATTGCAAATCCCTATACCGAATAAAGACAGCAAAATATCGAGAATTGTAACAGGGAAAGGCGAAACTGTAGCAAGTGTGCTTGGACAAATGCGGACAAACTCCGAAGATGCCGTTGATTATTCACAAATACGATTAATCGTCATTCAAAACAATTTGGCACATAACCAACAGGAATTTAAGGGCCTTATAAAATTTTTAATGGATTCAGAAGAAATTCCCTCAAGAGCGTTGGTAGCCATTACAGATGAAAATGTCGAAAATGTGTTATCAAACATAAACGATAAGTTAGGTGTCCATGCTTCCTCTATTTATGATTATTTTAATAAAGGGGCTGGGTGGGCACCTGAGATCTTTAGTACCCCTATTTGGGAAGTGTATCGAAGCCCGTTTTTATATACTAGAGATATCGCCGTTCCGGTTGTTCGTTCCGGAAAAGATACAGTGTTAATCTTTGAGGGCTCCGATATTTTGAAGAAAGGAAACATAGTGGAAAGAATCAGCCCGGATGAAAACCAATTAATTAATGTATTCCAAAACGAAAATAAAAAAGGAAAAGGAAAAATAGAGAGTCTAGGTTTTGCCAGTATTATGATCACAAACAGCTCCATTCAAAATATAACATCAATGAAAGGTAATCAACCGCTGGTGTCAAGCGACTTGAATTTAAAAATACACATTTTAGAAAGAAAAGAAGGAATCACAGATCACATGATTCAAAAAGAACTTGAAAAGATTACTGAAAAGCGATTTTATCATATACTTAAGCAAACACAAAGAAGCCATACAGATATTTTTGGGTTTGGCCAACAATTTCATCATCTGATTTCTTACCATGAATTAAAAGACTGGAGGAATGAATATTATCCCAAACTGAGAGTGGATTTTGAGGTCCATGCTAATATGGAGTAATGATATGTATTTCGGATACTCTCAAAAAAATTCGTTCTATTAATAAAAATAATTTATTCACAGCCTAAGAAAAAGAATCTGATTTCGGCGACAATTCGGAAACTTACTCCAAACTAGATTCTAAAACAAAAATAAAAACCCTTGTATACAAAGGGTTTGAATGATTATGTATGGTGGAGACTAGCGGGATCGAACCGCTGACCTTTTGGCTGCCAGCCAAACGCTCTCCCAGCTGAGCTAAGCCCCCACGATGGTTGTTGCTGACAAGAAAAATTATATAACAGAAGCAGAAAGAAAAGCAAGCCTCTTTATTAAAAATTCTTTCAATGAGGGATGAGCCTTAACAGGGCTCATCTTTTCAAGTTCCATAAATTTACCAAATTATTGGCATACTTTCTCAAAAAAGATGGAAAGCTAACATGGTAAATCAAAGAATAGAAGGAGGACATACGTATGCAACAGCAGCAACCGAATCAGGGACAGAACCAGCAGCCGATGTATCAACAGCCGCCGAATGTGATCACAGGGAAAGACTTTAACTACTTAACCGACATGCTTTCATGGAATTTGCTTGGATTTAAGAAGGCGCATTTTGCAGCGAGCCAGTGTCAGGACCCGCAGGTGAGTTCGGCGCTTGAGAAGGCGTGCCACATGCACGAAAAGCATTATCAGCAGATCTTGCAGAAACTTCAATCCGGCGGTAGCCAGAATATGAATCAATAGGGGGAACGGAAGATGAATAACAATCAGAACAAAATTCAAAATCCAGAGTCTCAGGTGCCGAAAACGCCTCAGATGAATGACCGGGATTTCCTGAATGACATTCTTTCCTATGAAAAGTACATGACCGCTTCGTATTCAACAGCCATGAATGAAGCGAGCCATGACGCGCTCTATCAGGAGATTCATTCGATTTTTGATGAGACGAAGAACATGCAGCGTGAACTCTATGAGCTTATGTTCCAAAAAGGCTGGTATGCGCTGACGCCGGAACAGCCGCAGAAGCTGCAGCAGGCTGCCCAGCAGTTTACCGGGTACATGTCCCAGTTTCCTCATAACCCACCCACGCAATAAAGACAAAGTTATTAAAAGCTGTGGAGCTTCTTCCACAGCTTTTTTCCTTTATAAGGATTTATTACCACTCTTTTGTGAATAAAGTTAACTGGTATAGACAACTAGAACTATATGGCAGAAAACCTTCCTGGGCCTATTGCTTTGTTTTCGCCTGAGTCGAAAGGAAACGACAAATTCCTCCAGAAAGAAGTATCGTTCATAAAACTAAAGGAGGATAACATGCAATGAAGAAAAGACTAGCGTTTTTATATGCGATGGCCTGTATGCTCGTCGTTGCTTCGTTCCTTGGAGCGGTTCCAAAGCAGACAGCTGCAGCAAGCCATCCTGATCAAAAAGATTTGATCATCTCCAGCAACATTCCACAGGCGTTAAAGGAGGTTAATGGTGATCAAATCCAGCTTCATGCTCTTCATGTGTATAAAGTGGACGGCCATTTCACGGAGACGGAAGCTTTAAGATGGTGGTCGGCAAATCCGCGGGTTGCCACAGTAGACCCCAAAGGACTTGTAACACTTAAAGGCCACAGCGGCGACACTCGCATTTTTGTGACGGACGGACGAAAGATCGACCATACAGAAATCTCCGTGAAAGACCATAAAGGAACAAAGACAGCTGTAATCCAAAAGCAAAAAGGGAAAAAGTACAATGTGATTCCGGCAGCCATCAAACAGATGAGTATGGAAGAAAAAGTCGGTCAGATGCTGATGCCGGACTTCCGAACGTTTAATGGCAAGAACGTAACAGAGGTCACACCAGAGATTAAAGCCCTCGTGAAGAAATATCATCTAGGCGGCATCATCTTGTTCCGTGAAAATGTTGTAACGACAGAACAGACAACCAAACTTGTGGCCAATTATCAGGAAGCTTCAGAAAAGAACGGATTGCTTATTTCGATTGACCAAGAGGGTGGTATTGTTACCCGCCTTCAAAGCGGAACAGATTTTCCAGGAAACATGGCACTAGGTGCAACAAGATCTCCTGAGTTAGCTGAAAAGGTAGGGAAAGCGATTGGTGAAGAACTAAACGCGCTTGGGATCAACTTTAATCTTGCACCTTCGCTTGATGTAAACAACAATCAGGACAACCCTGTTATTGGAACTCGTTCCTTTGGAGAAGATCCTCAGCTTGTTACAGATTTAGGAACTGCTTACATCAAAGGCTTGCAGTCCACAAACACCGCGGGTGCAGCAAAACATTTCCCGGGCCATGGGGACACAGCAGTTGATTCCCATATCGGCCTTCCGGAAGTACCCTATGACTTGGAGCGCTTGAAAAAAGTAGAGCTGTTTCCTTTCCAAAAAGCGATGGATGCTGGGGTGGACGCAATCATGACTGCTCATGTGACGTTCCCAAAAATCGATCCATCCACTGCTATTTCCAAGAAAGACGGCAGCACGATTGCCATCCCAGCCACACTTTCCCATAAAGTGCTGACAGAACTGATGAGAGAGGACATGGGCTATAAAGGTGTCATTACAACCGACGCGATGAACATGCAGGCGATCTCTGACAACTTTGGACCTGTAGACTCAGCCATCCGAGCGGTAAACGCTGGAACAGATATCGTACTCATGCCTGTTGGTCTTGAGGCCGTAGCGAATGGTTTATATGATGCGGTTCATAAAGGTGAAATTACACAGGAACGCTTGAACCAGTCTGTTGAACGGCTTCTTACATTGAAAGTGAAACGCAGCATCTTTAAAGCTGAAAAATCTGCAGATGTAAACAAGCTCATTGAAAATGCTCAACAAGTCGTCGGTTCCCCTGCACATAAACAGATCGAAAAGGAAACAGCAGAAAAGTCGATTACACTCGTTAAAAACCAAAATACTCTTCCATTGAGTACGGATGCGGGTGCACCAGTTGTCGTGATCGGCAACACGTATGTAGAAGATTTGGCTGCTCAAGTGAAACGGCTGTATCCAAACAGTGTCATGATTAAAGCCGCTGGCCCATTAACGGATGATCAGCTTCAAACGGTAAAATCAGCAAAAGCTGTCATCGTTGGAACGTACACATCTTCTGTAGCAGGAAGAGCCCCTGACAGTGCCCAAATGAAAATGGTGAATCAAGTGAACAGTGAAAGTGACAAACCAGTCATTGCGGTCGGGATCCGAAATCCATATGACATTATGGCGTTTCCTGATGTAGATGCATATCTCGCACAATACAGCTTCCGAACAGCAAGCTTTGCAGCAGTGGCGGATACTATTTTCGGCAAGAATAATCCGTCGGGAAAGCTGCCAGTAACCATCTATAACAGCAACAAAGAAACATTGTATCCATACGGGCACGGACTATCTTATTAAGGGGGGAGAAATAAGATGAAAAAGTGGTTGAGTGCAGGGATGTTATTTGTTTTGGTGATCACCTTACTGTCATCGGCGATGGCAGAGGATGACAATCATCATAAAAATTCACCGCAAAATTTTAAAACGGGTGCAGAAGTGCTGCTTCAAGACCAACAAGACCTTTTAAAAGGGAAGCGTGTCGGGCTCATCACGAACCCGACAGGAGTTGATGGAAAGCTGAACAGTATCGTCGACGCGATGCACAACAACCCGAACTTTGAACTGAAAGCCTTATACGGTCCGGAACATGGAGTTCGGGGAAGCGAGCAGGCAGGGTCGTATGTTGATTTTTACATTGATAAGAAAACACAGCTTCCGGTTTACAGCCTTTACGGGAAAACGAAAAAACCAACCCCTGAAATGCTGAAGGACATTGATGTTCTCGTCTTTGACATCCAGGATGTGGGTACCCGTTTTTACACGTACATTTATACGATGGCGTATGCGATGGAAGCGGCGAAGGAAAACAACATCGAGTTTGTTGTGCTCGACCGTCCGAATCCGCTCGGTGGAGAAGCAGTGGAAGGGCCGGTGCTTGAGCCGAAGTATGCAACGTTTGTCGGCTTATATCCGATTCCTCTTCGCCACGGGATGACGGTCGGTGAACTCGCGATGCTTTTTAACAAGGAGTTCAATATCAATGCGGATTTGAAGGTTGTCAAAATGAAAGGCTGGCACCGCTGGAAGACTTATTACGAAACACCGCTTCAGTGGGTGATGCCTTCGCCTAACATGCCAACTGTGGACACCGCATTCGTCTATCCTGGAGCAGGATTGATTGAAGGAACAAATGTGTCAGAAGGAAGAGGAACGACGAGGCCGTTTGAAACGATCGGAGCCCCGTTCATTGACGGAGATGTGCTCGCACAAAAATTGAACGAACTGAAGCTTCCGGGAGTGATGTTCCGTTCAAATTCCTTCACCCCAACGTTCTCAAAATTTGCAAATGTGCTGTCGAACGGTGTTCAGATTCATGTGACCGATTATGGTTCCTATAATTCTGTGGATACAGGGCTTGCGGTTGTGAAAACGATACATGATCTGTATCCCAACGATTTTCAGTTCAGAGCAGAAAACAGCCAGGGGATTTCATATTTTGATAACCTGATCGGAAACGGCTGGGTACGGGAAGAAATCGAAAAGGGAACATCTTTAAAAGAGATCAGACAGAAGTGGATGCCTGAGCTTGACCAGTTCAAAAAGATCAGAAAGCACTACCTTCTCTATAAATAAGGTGATAAGACCTATTTTCTGAATTAACAAAATAGTTCGACTGGTATAGACAACTAGTTATAAGCATGGTACCCTGTGCATAGAGATAATAAGGATGGTGAGTGGAGATGAAACCATTACTATTAACAGGAGGTACCATTTATACAGAAAATGGTGAGCTGGAAAATGGATACCTCATAATTAGAGACCAGCAAATAGCAGAGGTGGGCAAAGGAGCTGATGCATTAAATCTTGAAGATTATGATGTTCTTGAGCTGCCCGGCAAGTCATCTGTTGTTCCCGGTATGATTGATCTGCACATTCATGGTGCTGCTGGCGCAGATGTGATGGACGGGACAGAGGAGGCCCTAAAAACGATGGCAGTTACCCTTCCACAAGAAGGAACGACGGGCTTTCTTGCAACGACGATGACGCAAGGCGAAAAGGAAATTGAAAGCGCACTGCAAAACGTCAGAGAGTACATGGGGAAAAACAATCCTCCCGGGGAGGCGGAGATCATCGGCCTTCATTTAGAAGGGCCGTTTATTTCCCCGAAGCGTGCAGGAGCCCAGCCTTTGGACCATATTAAAAATCCGGACGTCCAGCTGTTTCAGAAATGGCAGGAGCTTTCTGGCAACTCGATTAAACTTGTAACTTTGGCACCCGAAGAACCGGGTGGATACGAGCTGTCTTCCTATTTAAAAGAAACTGGAGTTGTCGCATCGATCGGCCATTCTGACGCGGTGTATGAGGAGGTTGTGAAGAGCATTGATTCAGGTGTTACGCATGCGACTCATCTGTATAACGGAATGAGGGGCCTTCACCACCGTGAACCCGGAGTGGCAGGAGCGATTCTGCTGCATGATGAGATCACAACAGAAATCATCGTCGACGGCATTCATTCCCGGCCTGAGATGGTGAAGTTCGCCTACCGCAACAAAGGCAGCGAGCGGGTCGTACTCATTACCGATTCCATGCGGGCAAAGTGTATGGGCAATGGTTCATATACACTTGGCGGGCAGGACGTAACGGTCGATGGAAACGAAGCGACGCTGGCAGACGGTACGCTTGCCGGCAGTATCTTAAAGATGAAGGACGCGGCCCGAAACATGAGGGAGTTTACCGGGTGTTCCACGGAGGACATCATTCAGATGACCGCCATTAACCAGGCGAAAGAGCTTGGAGTTTATGAACGCAAGGGAAGTTTGACAGCAGGCAAGGATGCCGATGTTGTCGTGCTTAACGAGGAAAAAGACGTTATCTTCACCTTCTGCCGTGGAAAACTTTCTTATCAGCGGAGGGAGGACGTATAACATGAAAATCATTGAAGTTGCGGATTACGAGGAAATGAGCAGGGTTAGTGCCCGAATTATGTTGGAAAAAGTCAAGAGCCAGGAACATGTCACACTGGGACTTGCGACAGGCGGCACACCGCTTGGCACGTACAAGGAGCTCGTTAGGGATCATGAGGAGAACGGAACGCGGTATGACCATGTGCACACGTACAATCTCGATGAATATGTGGGACTTTCGTCAAGCGATCCGGAAAGCTATCATTCCTACATGTGTGAGCACCTTTTTAACCGGGTGAGCATTCCGCTTGATCAAACGAACATTCCAAACGGATCGGCTGAGGAACTCCTTCAAGAATGCTTGCGTTATGACTCACTGATTGAGAGCATCGGTGGCGTCGACCTGCAGCTGCTCGGTATCGGGCAGAACGGGCACATCGGGTTTAATGAACCGGGAACGCCTTTTTCATCAAAAACACATGTGGTGGACTTAACGCCATCGACGCTTGAGGCAAACGCGGAGTATTTTACAGATCTCTCCAAACAGCCGACACGAGCACTCACGATGGGCATCTCCACCATTTTGCAAAGCAAGGAAATCCTTCTTCTCGCCTCGGGAGAAAAGAAACAGGACGCGCTGTTCCATCTGTTGCGCGGAGAAATTACAGAAACCGTACCGGCATCGGCCTTGAACATGCATGGAAATGTAACCATTATTGCAGATTCACAGGCATTAAAACTGGTGAACTCGTTAGGGAAGTGATACAGAAATGATTGATAAATACTCACCATTGCCGATCTATTATCAAATTGAAGAAGCGATCAAAGGACGGATTGAAAAAGGAGAACTTCAAGAAGGGGAGATGATTCCTTCCGAGCGGGAATACGCTGAAACTTACGGAATCAGCCGGATGACTGTCAGACAGGCGATAACCAACCTCGTCAATGATGGTTACCTTACCCGCCGAAAAGGCAAGGGAACCTTTGTCGCCAACAAAAAGATTGAGCAAAAGCTGGTCGGCCTGACGAGCTTCACAGAAGACATGAAGGCCAGAGGGCTCTCGCCATCTATCAAACTATTGGATTTTAAACTGAGTGAAGCCCATGGGAAAACGGCCACAGGTTTAGGAATTCAAACGGGAGCTGCCGTGTATGAGATCCAGCGGGTCAGGCTCGCGGATCAAATACCGATGGCGCTTGAAACCACGTTCCTGTCGGCTGACTTAGTCAGGGGACTGAACGAAAAGATCGTACAAGGTTCACTCTATCAATACGTAGAGGAGGAGCTTGGACTCAGCATTGATTATGCAACACAGGAGCTTGAAGCCTCTGTCGCCCGCGAAGCTGAAAGCGAGATTCTTGGAATCGCGAAGGGATCGCCGGTTTTATTTATTCGAAGATACACCTACCTGACAGACGGGCGTCCGTTGGAGCTCGTGCAGTCAATTTACCGAGGGGACCGCTATAAATTCATCATCGATATGCAGCGGGGATGATGTAAGCGCTTTTTTACATTAACTCGCATAGAAGTGATGTCTTGCTCCAGCGTCCAAAGCAGAAAACGTGTTTCTTGTTTTCAGCATAGGTCCTCGGAGGACGAATTGAAAAACACAATTCGTCTTTGGTCGCTTCACTATTACCCCTCAACACAAAAAGCATGTTGAGGGGTAAGAGTTCCAGCGCTTGTCGGACCTTAACGGGACGCTACGCTTTTCTTAAAAGGGGGATAAGATCATGAAAAAAGAACAATTAATGGCGCAGCAGATAACTGAAAAACTGGGCGGCGCCGAAAACATTCAAAGCTTAACATACTGTATGACACGGCTTCGCGTAACGCCGAAGGATGAATCCAAAGTGGACAGAGCAGGCATCAAAGACATCGACGGGGTCATGGGTGTTGTAGGGGATGAGACCCTTCAAATCATTGTCGGACCTGGAACAGTCAACCGGGTAGCCGATGAGATGTCCAGAAATACGGGACTTCAAGTTTCAGCACTGGATGAAGATGGAGAAGATGATCTCGCCAAGACTACGAAAGATGAAATCAACCGGAAAAACGCTACACCGTTTAAGCTGTTTCTTCGTAAAATCGCCAGCATCTTTATTCCGTTAATCCCGGCGATTGTCGGTTCCGGATTGATTGCCGGTATTACTAACGTTTTGGTCCGAAGCGGTGTTCCAAAAGAAGTACCAATTATGCAGATGCTCGATATGATCGGATGGGGGCTTTTTGGTTACCTTGCGATCTTCGTCGGAATCAACACCGCAAAAGAATTTGGCGGAACACCGGCACTTGGCGGCGCGGCCGGAATCATGCTCATCAACCCGGCGCTTGCCAACATCACATTGTTTGGCGAAAAGCTATTGCCAGGCCGAGGCGGTCTGATCGGTGTCATGCTTGCTGCTGTCTTTATTGCCTGGAGTGAAAAACGAATCCGCCGTTTCGTACCAGCTGCAGTTGATATTATTGTAACTCCTACATTAGCTTTGCTGGCTACCGGAATCGCGACACTGTTCGTTCTACAGCCTGTCGGCGGCTTCATCTCTGACTTGATCACAAAAGGATTATTAAACCTTCTTGATATTGGCGGTATCTTTGCCGGAATCGTCCTTGCAGGTACCTTCCTTCCGCTTGTTGTTACCGGTTTGCATCAAGGTTTGACACCTGTTCATATGGAATTATTGAACTCGATTAAAGTGGATCCTTTGCTTCCGATTCTGGCGATGGGTGGAGCAGGCCAAGTTGGTGCAGCCTTTGCTATCTACTTCAAAACAAAAAATGCCAAGCTGAAACGCGTCATCAAAGGCGGCCTGCCAGTTGGTATCCTCGGAATCGGAGAGCCTCTGATATTCGGTGTAACCCTTCCGCTAGGACGTCCATTCCTTACAGCGTGTCTGGGTGCAGCTGTCGGTGGTGCGTTCCAGGCCTTCTTTAAAATTGGCACGATCGCGATTGGTGTTTCCGGACTTCCGTTGGCGTTCCTGATTAAAAATACGAACCAGATCATTCTTTATATCGTCGGACTTTTACTAGCGTATATTTTCGGATTCATCTTCACATGGCTGTTTGGCTACAAAGAGTCAATGGCCAAGAATATCTAAAGCAATAAATAGCAGGGAGTGGCAGGCATGTTAGGAATTTCAGTCTATCTCGGGAATGATCCTGACCAGAACAAAAAGTGGATCCAAAAAGCCGGCTCCTGCGGTTTTCGAAAAATCTTCACCTCGCTTCATATTCCTGAGGAAGACGCCTCTCTTTTGCGGGAGAGGCTGATTTTTCTCGGAAAAATGGCAGGAGAGGCCGGAATGGCCATTATGGCGGATGCGGGTCCGCAATCGCTGAAGAGCATCGGCATCAGCATGGATTCGATCGGGCACCTGCGTGAATGGAACATTGATGGCATCCGTGCTGATTACGGTTTTTCTGATAAAGAGATCATCACCTTGTCACAGGAAATGAAAGTAGGAATCAACGCGAGTACCCTTTATGAAGAAACGGTGAACAACTGGAAAGATAACGGATTGCTGACTGAAAATGTGGAAGCGTGGCATAATTTTTATCCGCGCCAAAACACAGGCATCCCCTCGCCATTCTTGCGGGAGAAAAATATCTTTTTAAAATCGCTCGGGCTCCAAACGGCGGCTTTTGTACCCGGTGACAAGACCCTCAGAGGACCTGTTTTTGAAGGGCTTCCGACTCTTGAAAAGCACCGGAAAGCCAATCCTTTTCACGCCGCTGTCGAGCTGGACAGCCTTCAGACTGATCACATTTTAATTGGTGATGTGGAAGCCAGTGACGAGACGCTGGAGCGACTTTCAGCATGGAAGGACGGCATTTTAACGTTGAGAGTAGATTGGATGGAGGGAGAGTCTGTATCGGGGGTTCATACGAATCGTCAGGATGCCGCACGGGATGTGATTCGTTCCGTGGAATCCCGGTCGTATGCGTTGAACAATGGTGAAAAAGCTGCGCCTCAGAATCCGCCGTTGCCCCGTCCGTTAGGAAGTATCACGATCGATAATGAAAAATACGGGAGATATGCGGGGGAACTTCAGATTACGAAGACCGATTTGCCGGCTGATGAACGAGTGAACGTGTTCGGCCAAGTTCGTGAAGAAGATCTGATGCTGCTTCCCTATATTGGTCCGGGACAAAAATTTTTAGTGCTGTGAAAGGAATTTTCATGAAAATTAATCACCTAACAACTGAGAAAAGAAATCCAAATACTTTGGACATCGATGAATGTTCGAGCCTTGAAGTCGTACGAAAAATCAATAACGAGGATCAAACGGTCCCGGCAGCGATTGAAAAGGTGCTGCCTGAGATCGCGTCTGTCGCAGACCAGGTCGTTGCAGCGTTCCGCAATGGAGGACGGCTCATCTATACAGGAGCGGGAACAAGCGGAAGGCTGGGAATTCTTGATGCTTCGGAATGTCCTCCAACTTATGGAACACCGCCTGAGATGGTCATCGGCATTATTGCAGGAGGCGGCCAAGCCATCCATACGGCCGTTGAAGGAGCTGAGGATGACAAAGAAGCTGGTATGAATGATCTGAAAAACCTTGACCTAACAAAGGACGATGTCGTCGTTGCCATCGCTGCCAGCGGAAGGACGCCTTATGCGATCGGTGCTCTGGAGTATGCGAATGAGATCGGGGCGGTGAGTGCTGCTTTAGTCTGCTCATCTGATTCCGAAATGAGCAAGGTGGCACAACACACGATCGCTGCGGTCGTCGGTCCGGAAGTGGTGACTGGATCTACTCGCATGAAAGCGGGAACCGCGCAAAAACTGGTTCTGAACATGATCAGCACAGCATCAATGATCGGAATCGGCAAAGTGTACAGTAATTTGATGGTAGATGTACAGCCGTCCAATAAAAAACTCGTCCAGCGTGCGAAGAATATCGTGGTCGAAGCGACGGGCTGTTCACTTGAAGAGGCGGAACAGGCGCTTTCTGATCATGATGGTTATGCGAAAGGAGCGATTCTGCAGCTGTTAACTGAGCTTTCTCCAAGTGAAACGAAAACACTTTTGGAAAAGAAAAACGGCATTCTGAAACAGGCGCTCAAGGAATTTAAGGGATAAATTCTCATTATCTAAACTAAAAATAGGGGGGACCTACAATGTTAGGTTTTTTACAGCGGATCGGCCGCGCGCTCATGCTGCCGATCGCGGTACTGCCGGCAGCGGGGCTTGTATTAAGACTCGGTGCACTATGGCATATTCCGTTCATGGAAAAAGCGGGGAATTCCATTTTTGAAAATCTGGCTATCTTGTTTGCGATTGGTGTGGCGATTGGTTTTTCAAAGGATGGGAATGGAGCAGCAGCTCTTGCAGGTGCTATCGGGTATTTTGTTTTGACGAGCGGGGCAACTGCCATCGATAAGACCATCAATGTTGGAGTGCTGGGAGGTATTGTTTCGGGGATCGTGGCAGGACTTCTTTATAACCGGTTCCATAATATTAAACTTCCAGACTATCTCGGCTTCTTTGCAGGAAAGCGGTTTGTCCCCATAGTCACCGCAGGGGCCATGGTCGTACTAGCAGGGGTGTTTGGGTTTGCATGGCCGCCTATTCAGGATGGCATTGAAGCGATCGGACACTGGGTTGTTAACGCAGGTGCTTTTGGTGCTGCTGTTTTCGGATTCTTAAACCGTCTTTTGATTCCTCTAGGCCTTCACCACGTCTTAAATAATTTTATCTGGTTCGTGTTCGGCGATTACAAGAATGCCCATGGTGATCTATGGCGTTTCTTTGCAGGAGATCCTTCTGCAGGATTCTATATGGCTGGTTTCTTCCCAATCATGATGTTCGGTTTGCCGGCTGCTTGTCTCGCGATGATCATGGCGGCTAAAAAGGAAAAGCGTAAAGCTGTTGCCGGAATGCTCCTTGGTTTGGCATTTACCTCCTTTTTAACAGGAATTACGGAACCGATTGAGTTTTCATTCATGTTCTTATCCCCGCTTTTATACGTGATTCATGCACTTCTCACGGCAGTTTCCATGGCGGTTGCGGTTCTATTAAACATTCATCATGGTTTTACGTTTTCCGCGGGAGCCATTGATTACTTCTTAAACCTGGATCTTGCAACACGGCCATGGCTTCTGGTCCTGCTCGGACTTGTCTTTGCAGCGGTTTATTATGTCGTCTTCTATGCTTTGATTGTTAAGTTGAACTTGAAGACTCCAGGCCGTGAAGATGAAGATGATGAAAGCATCGTTGAAGATACGAGTGAAGGAGTAGGCGATGACAAGTACGATAGAATTGCGGCGCGTTATCTTGCTGCCTTAGGCGGTGCAGATAATCTTGAGGTTCTGGATAACTGTGTCACAAGGCTGCGATTAAAAGTAATAGATGTTGCGAAAGTGAATGAGCCCGATTTGAAGAAGGCGGGAGCAAGAGCAGTACTCAAATTGAGCTCCACCGATGTCCAGGTGGTCGTCGGAACGGACGTTGAAGCAGTGGCAGAAGCCATGAGAAAGATCATTTCCAAAGAAGAACGAGTTTCATAGGGTAAGAAAAGGGCTCTCAGCTGTGCTGAGGGTTCTTTTTTGTGGTGGAAAATATGGAATTAAACCGATCTAAATATTCACACTTCTTCGTCTCTCCAATTTACTTTATCACCGCAACGCTCAAAATGTATCAAAAGAACCAAAAAAACCGGCCTTCCATAGAAGACCGGTTTTCCTGCTTTTTAATATCCGTACCCGTAGCCGAAGCCGCCGAAGCCGCCGTAACCGCCGTAACAGGTGCATCCAACAATAATCAGCAGGATGAATAGGACAACAATTAAACTAAAGTTGTTAAAGATACCACCAGACATTATCTTCACTCCCGGATTATTTTATTTAAGAGGTTGCCCTCCTCCTCCATACATCATATGATACCAAGCAGGCTGAGAAACCGAGGCATGAGCGGATTTTTAGCGGCGACGGCTGTAAGTTAGCCTTGTTTCGTGTTGCTGAACGATCCGACGAGGGATTCTTTGTTTCGGTAGTTGGTCATCAGGGAGATTCCTACCAAAACCACGAAGCCAGTGACGATGCCGTACATGATCGGATTGGTGGAAGAGAGCCCTTCAATGAGCAATCCGCCGATGACAACGACCGTGCTGGCAAGAATAGAATAAAAACCGGCGTTGGCCGTTGATTTCTTCCAGAAGAACATGAGCAGCACAGGTACGAAAATCGCACCGGAAAGAATAGCATAGGCAACATCAAGAGCGACGAGAACGTCCTGAATCCATACTGCAAACGTAATGGCGAGCAGGCCGACAGCAAGTGTCGTCACACGCGAGAGCACCAAAAACTTCTTGTCGCTGATATCTTTAATAAAATATTGGCGCAGAATATCGTTAGTGATCAGGGTGGACGAAGCGAGCAAGGTGCCGGAAGCCGTTGACATGAGCGCTGAGATCACGCTCGCGAGCACAAGCCCGAGGATGCCCGTTGGCAAGATCTTTAAAGCCAGCATGGCAAAGGTATTCTGAGTGTTGTCGATGTTTGGCAGGATGATAAACGCACACATCCCGATGATGCTGCCTGCCAAAGCATAGGCGATGGAATAGAGGCCGGCATACATAGAACCTTTTTTCGCGATGGACGGGTTTTTGGCTGTGAATACACGCTGCCAGATGTCTTGTGAAACAACCATGCCAAGCGTATACAGTAAAAAGTACTGAAAGATCTGCTGATAGCCGATCGATGTCAGGCTGAGATGAGATTCCGGCAATTTTGTTAGCAGATTGCCAATTCCATCTGCCTTCACAATACTCATTGGAAGCATGATGGCAAAGATTCCGATGGTCATGACGACGAATTGGATGATGTCTGTTACGGTAACGCTCCACATTCCGCCAAGGATGGTGTAGAACAGAACGATTCCGCCGCCGACAAACATGGAGGTTGTCAAATTCCAGCCGAGAAGCACATTGATGATTGTGCCCATCCCGATGACCTGGGTAACCGCGACCATGAGTGTGTAAATGGAGGCGACGATAGCAGTGATGAGCCTTGCTTCGGATTTGTATTTTTTTCCGAGCAGTTCACTGATCGTTGTTACTTTATACTTGGAGATGCGTTTAATAAAAAATGTTCCCAAAAGAATGATGCCAAGACCGATCATCGTAACGAACCAGATGCCTGAAATTCCGAATTCATAGCCCAGCTTGGCGGTACCAATGGTCGAAGCTCCACCCAAAATAACAGCAGACAAACAGCCAAGATACATGAAAAGCCCGAGGTTGCGGCCGGCGAGAGCGAATTCCTCTGTCGTTTTAGCCTTCGTTGAACCGATGATACCTACCGCAATTAACACTGCAAAATAAAGAAAAATGATAACTGTGTCCAAGATCCCCATTTCAATGCCCTCCTTTATTCATTTTTGAATAGTTACTGCTGTGCTGCTTGTTCCACTCTTGATGTCAGTCTTGCTTTTTTCAGAGCAATCAATGTAATCATTTCAAACATCACAGTACTTGCCAGCATGGCTGTGATTTCTCCGCTGTCATAGGCAGGAAGTACTTCAACAAGATCAAAGCCGACCAGATTTAGCCCATCAAGATTGCGGACGAGGTCGAGCGCTTCATGGCTCGTCGGACCGGCAGCTTCAGGTGTTCCTGTTCCCGGTGCGTAAGCAGGATCAACGAAATCAATATCAAAGGATACAAAAACAGGCTTGTCCCCTGTGCGCTCATGGATTTTCCGGATTACCTCATCGTAGCCGAGCTTGCGGACGTCTCTCATAGTTAACACTTCAAATCCGAGATCGCGTGCATCCTGAATATCTTCCTGTCCGTAAAGAGGACCTCTCATGCCGACCTGGATGGAATGTTCGACATCGATCAACCCTTCTTCCACAGCTCTCCGGAATGGCGTGCCATGGGTGTATTTTTCGCCAAAATAGTGATCCCACGTATCACTGTGAGAGTCAAAGTGCACAAGTGCCACTGGTCCGTATTGTTTAGCAAATGCTCTCAGGTTGCCGAGCGAGATGGAGTGGTCGCCTCCCATGATGACAGGAGTGACCCCTGAAGAAAGCAGAGGCTGCAAAAAGTTCTCCATGTTGCTGTACGTTTGATGGATGTTGCCGGGCACTACGTCGATGTCCCCATAATCCACACCGCCGCAATGATCAAAAATGTTAATGTCCTGATCAGGGTTGTACGGGCGGAGCAGGGTGGAAAAGTTGCGGATATGCTGCGGGCCATTCCGCTGGCCTGTACGGTTGGAAGCACCCGTATCGAATGGCACACCAATCACCGCGAAATCGACATCTTCGGTTGTCTGAACATGTTCCAGCCGCATAAATGTCTTCACACCGCAAAAGCGGGGAGAGGCTGAAGAATCTTTTGGTTTATACATGGATACTGTCTCCTTTCAGCTGTTATACATTTTGCAGTTTGCGCCCCGGTAGCCGTTCTGCTTCGTATTCTGCAATCGACTCTTCCAGCACGGCAATGCCTTCGTTGATCTGATCCTGGCTGACGGTCAGCGGAGGAATCATCCGGATGACTTCTCCTTCGTTGCCGCAAAGATAAAACAATACTCCTTTTTCAAGACACTTGTTAAGGATGGAGATCACGCCTTCACCATCTGGAGCACCGGTAGCCGGATCCATGATTTCAATGCCGATCATCAGCCCGATGGAACGGATGCTGCCTACAACCGAATGTCTTTCTTTTACTTCTAAAAGCTTTTCACGCGCGTAGGCTCCCATCGCCTTTGAGTTTTCCACCAGCTTTTCTTCTTTTAGAACTTCAAGCGTAGCCAGTCCGGCAGAGCAGGCAATAGGGTTGCCGCCGAATGTAGTCCCGTGGCTTCCGAGCGGCCATTGTTTCATCAGTTCTTTTGAGGCGACAGTAGCGCTTAAGGGCAGCCCGGACGCGATGCCTTTAGCGATCGCCATGATATCCGGTGTTACACCGAAAGTCTGAGCCGCAAACCATTCTCCAGTACGGCCAAAACCTGTCTGTACTTCGTCAAAAATGAGAAGGATCCCGTGCTTGCTGCAGATTTCCCTCATTTTTTTCAGCCATGCAGCAGGGGGCACAACATATCCGCCTTCACCTAGAACGGGTTCGACAATCATACAGGCGACTTCTTCCGGTGTAACCTGGTGCTTGAAAAGAGAAGTTAAGTCTTTCTCCAGCTTGTCAGCTGCAAATTTGCCGGGGTCCATACCTTTTGGACATCCTTCTGTTGAAGCGTAAGGAACTTGATATGTCAGACCGCTTGGCTGCAAATACTTTCGGTACTTGGCCTTTGATGTGGTGACGCTTAAAGCTCCGAGGCTTCGGCCGTGGAAACAGCCGGTGAAAGAAACGACATACGGCCGGCGGGTCACATGCTTGGCAAGCTTGATCGCCCCTTCAATGGCCTCGGTTCCGCTGTTGGCGAAGAAAAAGCAATCCAATCCTGCAGGCAGGACCGTACGCAGTTCCTTTGCCAGCTTGAGGATGGATTCGTACATGATGACACCTGAAGGACCGTGCATCAGTTCATCTGCTGCTTTTTTAATGGCGTTGACCACTTTCGGATGGCGGTGGCCGGTGTTAGCGGTAGCAATTCCAGAGGTGAAATCCAGGTATGTTTGGCCATCCAGTCCGTAGTAATAGCAGCCTTCTTCTTTAACGACAGGCAGATTTGGGTGGTCCTTGGCCATGGTCGGAGCCAGCAAATCGGAAAGCTCGTTCATCAATGTGTTTAGTTCTTGTGGCACAATCACGTACCTCCTTATGTGTTTGATTCTAAGGGGACATTTGCAGTCTTACTTTTTTATCTTGCAAGTATTGTGCCAATCTGTTTAATCAATGTCATATTTCTGCATTTTTCGAACGACGGAAGGCTGGCTGATCCCTAGCGCCTCTGCAATCTGTACGGTAGTTTTATAGTCTCTGCGCGCTCTTTGCAGCATCTGTTTTTCCACATCCTCTAACACTTCTTTCAGAGGCTTTGACAGATTGGAGGGGGGAGCAGGGATAGAATGAGAGGCTTTTATGTAATCGGGAAGATGTTCGGTTGTAATAAGCGTGGCGGGGGAAATGACAACAAGGCGTTCTATGAGATTAATAAGTTCACGGACATTTCCTTTCCAGTCATATTGAAGAAAATGGTGGAGAACCGCTTCATCGAGCCGTTTTTCCCGTTTATATTTTTCTTGAAAAACATCGAGTACATAGTGGATTAAAGGGATGATATCTTCAGGTCTTTTTCTGATCGGTGGAATGGTTAATGGAACAACGTTGAGCCGGAAATACAAATCTTCACGGAACGTTCTTTCTTGAATGGCCTTGAGAAGATCCTTATTGGTCGCCGAGATCAGTCGGAAATCGACGGAGATCGGCTTTGTTCCTCCTACTCTGTAAAACTGTTTTTCTTGTATACACTTCAATACCTTCACCTGGTGGGCAAGAGGCAGTTCGCCGATTTCATCCAGAAATAAAGTGCCTCCATCAGCCAGTTCAGCCAGTCCCAGCTTTCCTTTCCGATTCGCTCCTGTAAAAGCCCCTGCTTCATATCCGAAAAACTCAGCCTCAAATAAGTTCTCAGGAATTGCTCCGCAGTTCACTTCAATAAACGCTCCCTTATTCCGGCTGCCTTTGTTATGAATAAATTTTGCGATCAGCGATTTGCCGACGCCTGATTCCCCTAGCAGCAGGACGTTCACATCTACTTCTGCTACTTGGAGGGAAGTGGTGATGACGTTCTTCATCTCTGTGCTGTTGGCAATAATGCCGCTGTCGTAAAGCTGGCGGCTGCGCAATAGATCCAGCTCGCTTTTTACCCGTTCCATTTCTCCCTCCATCGTCTGAAGGAACTTCTTCAGCTCCAGCAGCTCTGTCACATCATGCGAGTAGCTGACCACTCTATATATTTTTCCGTTCTCATCAAGCACAGGGATGCCGGTCACAAGCAATTTCTTTCCGGTATTTGTCGTCTGAACGAACGTGATTTTTTTCTTTTCCTTCAGAACCATAGGGGTAGCGATCGGGGTAAACATGCCTTTTGCTGCCAGGTCATAGACTGATTTGCCGAGCAGACTTTCAGAGGATACTCCGTATACTTTTCCAGTCGCCTCGCTCACTTTTAAAATGGTACCATCAAGATTAGTAACGAGAATATCATCCTGAAGAGAATGGAGGATTGCTTCATTTTCATTCCATGGTTGAGATGCCATGCTTATCACCCTTTTTATTCAAATGTGAATAATTATTTATTTCTGAATATTATAACGGAAGAAATGAAGCCTGCCAACCTAGGTTTTTTCTTGATGGTATAGGCAATAATCAGCACTGCCGACATACAATAAAAAATATGACCAGCAGAACGTATAAAAATAATGGCAACATCATTCCAATACCTTCAAAAATTAACTAAAATAGAAAGTAAAAAGCAGACACTGCAGGCAAGAAGAATGGGATGGAGTGAAGATGATGGATTATATTGTGTATGATCTGGAAATGACGAACAGGTTATCGGAAATTATTGAGATTGGCGCCGTACGGGTGCGTATGGCAAATGGGGAACTAGCAGTGACTGACCACTTTCAATCCTTTGTTCAGCCTAAGATGGATATTTTAAATACGAGAATTACTAACCTGACAGGAATTACGAAGAAAGATTTGATCAATGCCCAGCCGTTTACGGCGGTCATTAAAGAGTTTAGGGATTGGATCGGTGAGGGAGAGTATTATCTGTGCTCCTGGGGGCCGGAAGATAAATGGGCGCTGATTACAGATTCCACGTTCCACAACACTCCGATTGATTGGATCATCAATCACAATGACCTTCAATTTTTGTTCAGTATTCTCCATGACAGTGAGAAGGGCTTCCGCTACGGCCTGTCCCGTGCTTTGAACAAGCTTCAAATTTCTCTGGATGGTTCTCAGCACAGGGCATTGGACGATGCCATGAATACTGCGAAGATTTTTGTTTCCATCCATAAAGACATCAAGCTTGAGAAGAATCCGAATTCTTTCTTGGAGTCGAAAATCTTCGAACCTGAGAAGCTGGTTTATCAGTCCAAGGATGAGGAGGAGGATGGAGTACAATCTCCGTTTGCCTCGCTTTCTAAATTATTTGGATAAAACAAAACGTTTTCGGGAACTATATTTATAAAACTTTGGTCATCAACATTTTCTCTCTTAATAGGACAATAAGTTGATAAAAACGACAAGATACGACATGACCAATAGGAAAAAGGGTCCGGTAATCCAGAAAAAGTAAGATATGTCGTCATTTGACGAAATGTTTTTGTAGGAAAATGACCTCATATCTTTAATAATAAAGTGGAGGGGGTGATAAAGTTGGAATCCACATATTATATAACGAACAAAAACAACCAACTTTTAGAGCTTATTAATACCATTGACTATATGGCGAGTGAAGCCACAGTTGAGGAGTTAGACTGTATCGTTAAATTAAAGGAAGAATTAATCGCGAAAGACGGCATCCATGTATCACCGGATCAATATAACAGTATCATCTCCATACTTTTAAAATTTGTGCCAACTTACATAAAAGATGTTTGTTAACCTGCAGGAGAAAGTTGCAGGTTTTTATATGAAATAGGAAAAGAAGGACCAGCAGAAAATGCTGGTCCTTCTTTCATTTATTTTTATAAGGAATTAGCCAAAAAAGCGATAACGGCGATGGCTCCTATAATGATAAGAATGGTGCGGATCATTGCTGTTTGTCCTCCCTATAGGTTGTTAATTATGAATCCTACAACGACAATAATTCCGATAATTAATAAGATAGTGCGTATCACTTCTTCAGTTCTCCTTTACTTCTGCTTTTTGTCTTTTTCTTTTTGCGTATCTGTATCAACGGATTCCCGCTGTTCGATTGCGCCTTGTTCAAACATATCTTTTATATCTTTCTTAGTTTCTTTCTTTCCATTTTCATTTGATTTCTTCTCATTGTTTTCCACTTGTCATCCCTCCTAAGTTCATTTATTAACGTACCCTGTGTTTCGTTTTATAAACATTCGGGCTGCTTAAAGAAGGACAATCACTTATCTTGAATTTTTTTCTAAAAAGTGGATAACAATCTTTCAAGATAGGGAAGCTTGTAAGAGTTGGTGCTACTCCCCTGTTGGAGTAATAATTGAAAAACTCAGTTTTTGTCGAATTGTGCTATAATAGTTACTGTTGAAAATTTCTGATGATTAGGCGGTGTTTATGATGAACAACAACCAAGAGAAGTCCTCATCCTTTGTTCCCTATGTTCCCTCATCACGTTCATTGCCGGAACTTACCATGGTTGCTATCATTTTTGGTATTATTTTAGCCATTGTTTTCGGTGCAGCCAATGCGTATTTGGGACTTAAAGTTGGATTGACTGTTTCTGCTTCTATTCCTGCAGCGGTTATATCCATGGGTGTACTTAGAGGGATTTTCCGAAGAGATTCCATCTTGGAAAACAACATTGTACAGACTATGACAACCGCAGGGGAAGCGATTGGAGCAGGCGCTGTGTTTACCCTGCCGGCATTCTTCCTGCTGGATATTAATCTTTCTCAGACCGTTATTATTTTTATCGTACTGACAGGGGGCCTTCTTGGGGTTTTTATGATGGTTCCTTTACGGCAGATGCTCATTGTCAAGGAGCATGGAAATCTTCCTTATCCTGAAGGAACGGCTTGTGCCGAGGTTCTAAAATCAGGAGAAAAGGGGGGAGCCAATGCCAAAACGGTCGCCATCGGGTTTTTGTTCGGCGGACTTGTAAAGGTTTTAGGTGACGGTTTCATGCTTTTTAAAACAGAAATCGAAACTCAGATCGGAAAGCTAAAAAATACGGTAGTTGGTATGGATATCTTCCCGGCATTGCTCGGTGTGGGCTATATTATCGGTCCACGGATTGCCGGACAGATGCTGGCAGGCGGACTCCTTGCCTGGATCGTGTTAATTCCGGCGATCGCCTTTTTTGGTGCGGACAGCACTGCGGCGATCTTCCCTGCGGAAGATCCAATCGGGAAACTAGATGCTTGGGGTATCTGGGACAACTATATTAAGTACATTGGTGCTGGTGCGGTAGCTGTAGCCGGACTGATTACACTGCTTAAAACGTTGCCGACTCTAATCTCCACAGCATCCAAAACCGTGAAAGGTTTATCAGATGGTGCAGCAGGGGGAGGCATTGAGCGTACAGATAAAGATATGCCGTTCCGTTATGTCATCTTAGGAATTGTTGCGCTAGTGATCATTATTGGTGCAGCACCGATTACAAACGTTGGATTTATCGGGGCAATCGCTATTGCGATATTTGGCTTCTTGTTTGTTGCCGTAGCTTCAAGAATCGTGGGAATTGTCGGTAGCTCCTCGTCTCCTGTTTCAGGAATGACGATTGCTACATTATTAATTGTAACGCTTGTTTATAAAGTAACAGGCTTGCATGGTATGGAAGGGATGAAGGCTGCCTTAACGGTTGCGGCTATCGTTTGTACAGCTCTTGCTGTTGCGGGCGACATCTCTCAGGATTTAAAAACTGGACATCTTGTCGGCGGAACACCTTGGAAGCAGCAGGTGGCCATGATGATCGGTGTTATCGCATCAGGACTTGTGATTGGAGTTATCCTTGTTGTTCTTGATAAATCCTATGGAATGGGTTCACAGCAGCTTCCGGCTCCAAAAGCTGCGATCATGAAAGTACTTGTTCAAGGAATATTTGGCGGAGATCTGCCATGGAGTTTGATCTTTATCGGTGCAGCTGTAGCCATTGTTATTGAGTTCCTTGGCCTCAACTCATTAGTTGTTGCTGTCGGTTTATATCTTCCAATTCATGTATCGGCACCGGTCATGTTTGGTGGAGCGGTACGCTGGCTCGTTGATGTGAAGGCAAAATCAAAAGAAGAACGCCAGGAAAGATCTGATAGAGGTGTTTTGTTTGCCTCAGGGCTGATCGCAGGAGAATCTCTGCTCGGCGTCTTAATCGCAGTGCTTATCTTCTTTAAGGTCAAAATTCCAACGACACCAATGACGGATAATCGATTAATTCCATTTGTGATCTTCTTGTTCGTTTGCTGGCTGCTCTATTGGTTCTCTGCCAGAGCGAAAGTGGATAAAACAAAATAATGGGTCTTTTCATATCACGTAAAAAGACAAAGAAAAACCTTTTAAAGATGATCCCTCAGTTCAAGCAGGGCATTCATACAGAGACACGGAAGGACGATAAGGTATACCTGATGATTCCCCGGACCAATCCTATAGAAAGGCTGTCTATCCGTTTTTTAAAACAGCCTTCGTTCTTTCCGGTCAAGCTCGATGCGCTCGGTACGTTCGTTGCAGCGCAAATCGATGGAACAAAAAAGATCGAGGATATCGCTGCCGGTCTGGAGAGAGCTTTTGGGGAAGAAGCAGCTCCTGTTGTTCCTAGGCTTGCTAAATTTATTGAAATGCTTGAAATGAACGATTGGATCATCTGGAGAGAAGAGAACTAGATTTCTCTTCTCTTTTACTTTTTGCCATGTCTCATATCTTCATCCTTTCATTCATATAAATGAGAAAAAGAAGAGGAGTGAGAATATGGGTTCCTTTGTTCTTGTGCTCGTGCCTGTTTTTTTAGTGTGCGGAGGCGCCGCCCTGCTGATCAGTTCTCTCGTAAAATCTGATACCAGCCGCTATGATATCGATAATTTGTAGGAAGACCGGGAGTATACATCAGATGACTATAATTTGAAGTAGAGAGAACTCCTTAATAAGAGGAGTTTTTTTCTATAAACTTACAAAACCATGTAGCCAACAGGCGCGTAATGGGAAATGATGAATTGGTTATTCGAAATATGCCATGAAACTTGAAAAGATGCCGAATTGCTGTTTTAATGGATTAGCAAAAGGGAACTCAATAACATAGCTGAACGTATGTTTTTTACAGCTTTATGGTTATCAGATAGAGGAGGATTTTTTTGGGGAACCGAAAAAAGGTGATTTATACCCTTAGTGCGGTTGTTATCGCAGCAGCCGTTCTTTTTATCTTTTATTCTGTAAAAAGTCATGAAAAGAATCAGGGGAATGAACAAAAAAAATCACCAAACACACACATTAAACAACCTAGACCAAAACAAATAAGAATTGTCGCGCTTGGTGACTCTCTGACTTATGGGAGAGGAGATCCTCGGCGTAAAGGGTATATCGGCTTAGTCAGACAGGGCATGCAAAAGGAATTGAAGCGCCCGGTCGTGCTAAACAACTATGGGATCAGCGGACAGCGGTCTGACCAGCTGTACAAGCAATTAAGCAATGGAATGGTGTCACGATCCGTGCGCCAGGCGAACTACATCTTCTTGTTTATCGGAACGAACGATTACAGAAAAACGGCGGGGTGGAACTTCAGGAATATTAATCAGAAGGAAATGGCGATCGGTCAGAAGGTTTTGTATAGCAATCTGGAGAAGATAACTGCCGAGCTTAGAAATCAGAATAAGAGGGCACATATTTATATTCTCGGTTTGTATAATCCTTACACGGAAAACTTTTATGATGAGGTATCCTCCCGTGTCATCAAGCGGTGGAACGGATCCATTCAGCAAGTCAGCGCAGAGACACCGAACTCAACTTACATTTCCACCTATGAACTGTTCGCAGGCATTCAAAAACAGAATTATTTCTCAGACTCCATCCACCCGAATCCGAAAGGGTATTACCGGATCGCACAGCGGGTGCTCGGTGAACTGAAACTCAGATAATATTCTTATCATGCAAACCCCCGGACAGGCTTGGCCTATCCGGGGGTTTCTCGCTAGTAAAGCGCTTAGTATTGAGGGACTTTCTATTATGCATCACATACTGTTGGTAAAAGAGACCCTCAAGTGTTAGGCGAAGATCATGCAAATCCCATTCCTCAAAAATATTAGCATCATTGACTAGAAGTACTTATCGTTCTTTAAGTATTAACGCTTGATATCGTTTTCAAGCTTGCCATTCATATCAATCATAAAGCCAATTTCACGGCCAAGGAGCTGGCTTAATTCTTTTGCCTTCTTTTCACTTTCATTCTTGATCTGCTCTATAGTCAACTCACCTTTTAGTCGGGAAGATCCTACAATAATACTTAAATCTCCTTTTTCAAAAAAAACAATTCTCATCGTTCTGCCTCCTATTTAGGAATTTCTGTCTATTCCTTATATATTTCGCCCTAATTAAAAAAGCTGTCGGGGTAAATCTATGATTTAATTTAGGAGCATGACTCTATTCTTCCCCCAAAGATAAAAAGATAAAAAGATAAAAAGAGATTGGTAAAATATTTTTAGCTTGTGAATAAAATCCTCATTCGATTTGTCTTTTTCTTATGCTGTCTTTTTTTCTGAATCAACGTAAAATTTTACCTTTCTGCATAAAAAAGATGGTATCATGATAAATAGGAATTCTTCTGTCAGGGGGAAATAGAGTGGATCAACTTTGGCAACTGATCGTATTAGTGAGTAAGCTGTTATGGGCAAAAGCCGCAGCTGGATTTTTTGCGCTGGGCGTGCTGATTGAAGTTTTGTTTCAAAATTTCTGGGTGCAATTTTCAGCTGCGATTATCATCGGGATGTTAACCGTGAAAATCATTGAGCTTTCCATCCGTTATTATTATTACCATAACTTTGTGCATCGTAAACTAAAAAACAGCCTTGGTTCGCCGGCGGATTTAGATCTTTTTCTGCAAACTTCGATGAAACGTGAGATTTCACGGGGACTGCTGCCGAACTTAAACTATTTGCGCAGCCGGTTAATACAGATGAGGCCGACTGAGCTTCGGCTGTTTCATACGTACTTAAAGACCAACACGAGAACGATGAAGAACGGAAAGGCGGTCGGCTATGCCATTGGGATCCTGATCGGATTGTTTACCAGCTTCGCGATGGATATCCTTCACCTGGAAGGTCTTTCGTTTTCTCAGGAGAGTACAGTAAAAACCGTTCTGCTTCTGCTCGTTTGGTTTGTGATTGCGCATTTGTGGATGAATAAAAGAATCCGTACATTTGCTCAGCTCGACGGCGTTGTGCTGGCCTGTTTAAATGAAAAGCTTCACGATCCGTTTGAACCGGATGAAGAACCGTCTGATGATCCTTATTTTGAAGAAAAAATGATAAAAGAGCATTCCTGAGCGGAATGCTCTTTTATTTTGATACATAGATGTTGTCTTTGATCCAAAAACGATAAGGATAGTGAACCGCCTCTCCTGCATAATCCACGTTAATCCGCGGACCGGAGACAATGTCTTCTTCAGATAAGGTCTTGTATTCTTTCAGGTAAAGATGTTCCGCATTGAGTTTCAGCCCGTAGTCGTTTAACGATATTCCCATCGCTTTGCACAGTTTTCCTGGACCGTTTGTCAGTTTTTTTAATTGTCCAGGTTTCCAGGCTCCGTTTTCCAAGACAGGGATTTTCATGGATCTGCGGTGCATCATTAAGGGAATCCCTTCTTTCGGCTCAAGGGCACGGATCAAGATGGCTTCAGGCTTATGGGGAGGACCGGAAACAATATTAAAGCATGTATGCATGCCGTAAATGAAGTAAACATAAACATGGCCTGGCTCTGCATACATGATCTCGGTTCGCGGCGTTCTTTTGCCTCCAAATGAATGGGCGGCCATATCTTCGGGCCCCATGTAGGCTTCTGTTTCTACGATGATGCCAGAGGCCAGCCCTTCATCTGTTTGATGAACCAGTTCCATTCCTAACAATGTTTTAGCGAGCTTTAGTGTAGGGAGTTCAAATAGTTTCTCATTCATAAGTAATCCTCCAGTACGAAAAACATATGCTTATCCTTTTTATACCCTTATTTTGAATGGAACCCTGTCGTATCTGCAGGTTTGCAATTGTCAGAATTTTGGGTATGTTTTAAGAAGGAAGTTAGAGAGCAAGGTAGAATTCTATAGTGTAAAGACGGGAGGCGTTAATGATGGATGGAAAAGTAAAGAAAACGGGCATCTATGAAAACCTTTCGAAACGACGCTATGAATATTGGTATGTTAGCAAGTCTGGATTGAAGACAATGGTATCTTGGCTGTGCTGGAGTGCTCCTCAATCCGTAGTGGAAGAATGGAGCAATTCGCAGGCTAAATAATGAGTTCCGTTCTATTGAAGAGATTTTTTTGAATCTTGAAAGGAATGCAAAATGCAAAAGCTGGAGAGAACTGTATATAAAAACGAAAGGATACCTGTTCAATGATGAATGTTCCTCAAGGACAATTGCGTCGGGCGGTTGAAAAACGAAAACAGTTTCTTATCCAGAAGTTGCTTCACCATGGCTTTATTCTGCAGGAACACCGGCTTTTGCAAGAATTTACATTGTCCGAATTGGAAAGAGAATGGAGTTCCGTTCAGGGCAAAGACAATGTTAGCATGTAAGGACTTTGGAATTACCATATTTTGAACACGCCGTTTTTCCCTTTATCTCTATATAATAGATGGAGGGAGGGATTTCTATGAATCAACTGTGCGAAGCTGACAAGCTGTTATTGGCAGATCTTGCGTTAACTCAAAAGTATGCGAAAGAACTGGTTCAATCTGAATTGATGGAAATCGAACTCGGTTTAAGAGAAGCGGAAAATGACCGGGTAAAGAAATTGAACGACTTGCTTATGGTATTACATAAAACAGGATATTGAAACGAAAATAACCCCTTTTTATAAGAGAGGGGTTATTTTTTATGAATCGAGCAATCCTTTTCGCCGGGCTTCCATTCTCCATTCCGCTTCTTTTACTAATCTTTTAGGAAGCCTGCCTTTGTTTTTTAGAAATGACCAATAGGTTTTGTACTGTTTGGGCCGCATGTTGGGAGATACTTTTCTTGCATATTCCCACCACGTCAGTTCATTGGATTCTAGCATTATTAAATACAAATCATCTTCTCTTCTCATGCATTTCACTCCTGTTATGATTTGTTTCTATATCTCTCGCTTAGTATGCACAAATCCTCGGATCGTAAATCGTTTGCAACAAATTTAGTTTATGCAAGGGTATTGAAGCGGTACAGGACAATACGGATTTTTTAATATAGAAGGTATTTTAATCTTGGGGTTGAACTTATTAACTATCGTTTGTGAATCAACATAAGAAGATGAAAAAGCAAAGGAGGATGAGGAATGGGACATATTGTGACGTTTGCCTCACTTTTAACGCCTCTAGTGACGGGCTTGGTACAGCTGCTAAAACGTACTTTCCCTATAAAGAAAAGATTCATTCCATTAATCAGCTTTTTCATTGGAATATTTGTCGGAATCCTTGCTTATCCATTTACCGAAATGACGGTTGTTCTTAGAGTATGGTCCGGAGGAATCGCTGGACTTGCCGCTACTGGATTGTATGAACTGGGTAAAAGAAGCTCAGGAAAAGTAAACCGGAAAGCAGGATAGATCGTCTTGCATGATACGACTATAGCCATAGTCGTATTTTTTTGTGTGGGAAGATAGATGTGATTTCAGCAGGAATACAAGGAATAGACGCATAGATGGAGAAATACTGAAACATCTAAAAATGAAAAATTCAGAAAAAGAGGTTTTCCTTTGCTGCATTTAAGGAATGTTTTACTTTAAGTACACATTTTATTAAAAAATACAGGGTGGTGAACCGATGTGAAGTATTATGCAACCAGTTTTTTAATAGCAATGTTGGCTGTTTTTGCTTCTCCAAACTATTTGACAGATTCACCTGGTTCTAAAGGTGAGCCGGTATCATTTATAGAACAGCGTGCTCTGGCAGAGGAAACAACAGCTTCTAAACCGGATGCCAAATTATTATCCCAAGAATTTATTCATAAGCTTACTCCTGAAGTTGATGATCAATATAAAGTGAAAGGTTATTCCAGTAAAGAGGAACTTATTCGTAATTTGAGCCACATCGCTTCTAAAAAAGTAGCAAGCGATTATGTGAATGGAATGTTCGAAGAAAAAAACGGTAAACTGTATATCATACCTACAGATCTTCCTCCGTGGGTGGAGAAAGACAAACCTTATGAGCTGAAGAAATTATCTGATACATCTTATCACCTCATTCAAAAAAATAAGAGTGATTTATATGGGGAGTATAGTATAACACTTGGATTTGAAAAAGTTAATAGCCATTGGGTCATTACTTTTGCTTCCGTGACCTGATGCCAAAAGACGCATGAGATCTCTCATGCGTCTTTTGCCATGTTAAGCATATTGTTGAATTTCTTTCCTATCAAGCATCGCATTCTGATGCTTGAAAGAATCCTCAAGTTTTTTTCAGGAGAATGGATGGGATAGCTGACGACAGTTGGATTCAGCGGATTTTGTGGAAAAAAATGAAGAGCTTGAAAAGCAGACGTGGAAAAGTTCGCTTATCCGCATCTGCTTTTCAATTGGCTCTTCAATCCCATCCCCTGCATTCGCCATTGAGTTACTAAAGATCATTTCATAAAAATGAAACGAAAATAAAATAATAGTCATGAAGTCTTTTATGAGATTGGACAAATGCATGCTTCCTTCTTTACAATGAACATAACCTAGGGATTTGGAGTAACTAAACAATGGAACCGATAATTTTTAAAGATTACTACGATAATACGGTAAAGCTTTCCTTTGAAGATCACCCGTTCTCAAAAGATCCGAAGCACGTCTGGGTGCTGTGCCGTTTCAGAGGCCAATGGCTTTTGACTGAACATCCGCGGCGCGGAATTGAGTTTCCCGGCGGCAAGGTTGAACCTGGAGAAACAGCGGATGAGGCTGCAGTCCGGGAGGTTTTTGAGGAGACCGGAGGCCACGTATCTTCCCTTCACTATCTTGGACAATACAAGGTAGACGGAAAGGGCGGCCTTATTATAAAAAATATTTATTACGCTACCGTAGATAAAATATTGCTGAAAGAGCGCTATTATGAAACAAATGGTCCGGTATTCTTTGAAACGATTCCGGAAACCTTTGAGGGCAGCAGGAAATTCAGTTTCATGATGAAGGATCAAGTGCTGATCCAGAGTCTTCAGCATACAAAAGAAAAATTTTTATAAAATAAAAACAGCAGCTGTATTAGCGGTCTGCTGTTTTTTTGTCTATTGGTTATGATTCACGGTTCTTGATTAATTTCTTTTCAAGTGCCTCAACCAGCTGATACATGACCGTCGCTAGAATTGCAATAATCAGAAGGCTCATCAGTACAAGCGTGAAGTTGAAGACCTGAAACCCATATATGATGAGGTACCCCAGTCCTTCCTTCGATACAAGAAATTCTCCGACAATGACTCCGACCCAGGACAAGCCAACGTTTACTTTTAAGGTAGAGATGATGGCAGGGAAGCAGGCGGGAAGGATGACTTCTTTAAAACACTGAAATTTAGAGCCGCCGAATGATCGAATGACCTTTACATAATTCGGTTCAACATTCGTAAACGACGTGTAGATGACGATTGTGGTAATAATGACTGAGATCAACACACCCATGGCAACGATAGACGAAAGGTTCGGCCCCAGAGCAACAATCAGGATGGGACCGATAGCAACCTTAGGCATGGCATTTAAAATAACCAGGTACGGATCAAGTACTCTTGACAGAAAAGGGAACCACCAGATCAGTGCAGCCAGTGATGTTCCGATCAACGTTCCGAGCAAGAATCCGATGACTGTCTCTGTCAGCGTCATGCCAATATGCACAAATACGCTTCCGTCAGAAATTTTTTCCGCCAGCAAGGCTGCTATTTTTGCAGGGGAACTAAAGAGGAGAGGATCAATCCATTTATGATCCGAGCTGTATTGCCATAAGCCAAAAAATACAACAAAGATGAGAAGCTGTGTAAGTCTGACTTTAATCGTTCTTCTGCGCAAATTCAGTAAGTAGTCGGAGTGGGCTTTATTCAGTATCGTTTTGCTCAATTTGCTCCAACTCCTCCCAAATTTGTTGAAACATGACCGCGTATTCCGGATGCTGTCGAGCTTCGAACGGCAGGCGCTTACGCAGATGGCCGGATACAGGAAACGTTCGGAAGATACGGCCGGGTTTCGTGGAAAACAAGATAATACGGTCGCTCATGGCGATCGCTTCACCGATATCGTGAGTGACAAGAATGGCGGTTTTGCCATGTTCATTGAGCGTAGAGGATACCAGGTCCTCCAGTTTAAGCTTAGTCTGGAAGTCTAGTGCGGAGAAAGGTTCATCCAGCAATAGGATATGGGGATTGGTCGCCAGTGTCCTCACTAAAGCGACGCGCTGCCTCATCCCGCCGGATAATTCGCTCGGATACTTGTCGAGTGTATCGTACAGTCCAATTTCCTTCATAAGAGAAAATGTATAGTGTAGTCGTTCTTCAGTAAGGCAATGCTGAAGCTTCAGCCCCAGCACGATATTATCCTTGATGGTTTTCCAAGGAAACAAGTAATCTTGCTGCAGCATATAACCGATCTTGGGATGAGGTTCTTTAATGATCTGATTTCTTAGTGTAACGGTTCCCGCTGTGGGGTTAAGAAGTCCCGAGATGATGGATAGAAGTGTTGATTTTCCGCATCCGCTCGGTCCAAGAAAAGAAACAAACTCTCCCTCGGAAACAGAGAGAGTGATGTCCTCCAGTGCAGTCGTGGCCGTATGCTTGGAAAAGTAGGTTTGACCAACCGATTTTAATTGTAAGAAGGCCACTGTGATCCCTCCATTATTATTTATGGTTTATTTCGTTGCATCACGGGAAAAAGTGGTGTTAACCAGTTTGTTGTAATCAGCTTTCTTTGGAAGTTCTCCCGCTTCTTTCATAACGGCTTGCAGGTTGCTCCATGCTCCTTCTTCAAGGATCGGATTGACCGCATAGCTGTGCTGTCCTTTATAGCGGTCGACTACCTTTTCGATGAGATCAACCGATGTATCTTCAAAATACGGAGCAATGAGAGTGGCGGTTTCTTTTGCAGAATGTGTTTCAACATACAGCTGGGCTTTATAGAGTGCCTTCGTAAAGCGTTTCAGTACATCTCCGTGTTTTTTTATATAGCTTTGTTTTGACATGTAAGAAGTATAGGGAAGCTTGCCGGATTCTTCACCAAATGACGCAACAACATGGCCGATGCCCTTCTGTTCAAAAAGACTGGCTTGGGGCTCGAACAGCTGTACATAGTCGCCGGTTCCTGAGGCGAAGGCGTTAGCGATATTCGCAAAATCGATGTTCTGGATCAGCTTCACATCTTTATGAGGGTCAATGCCGTGCTTCTTCAAACTGAACTCGCCGGCCATCTGCGGCATTCCGCCTTTTCTCTGTCCGAGAAAGGTACTGCCTTTTAACTGATCCCATGAAAAATAGTTTGGCTTTTTCCTTGCGACCAAAAAGGTTCCGTCCGTTTGAGTCAGCTGTGCAAAGTTGATGACCGGATCACTGGAGCCTTGGGCATCAACGTAAATGGAAGTTTCAGAGCCTACGAGGGCAATATCAGCTCCGTTAGACAGCAGGGTCGTCATCGTTTTATCGCCGCCCCACGTGGTTTTTAAATCGATATCAATTCCCTCATCTTTAAAGAACCCTTTTTCTATAGCAACATATTGGGGAGCATAGAAAATGGAGCGGGTCACTTCGGCAATTCTTACTTTATCGCGTTTTTGCTTTTCGGAGTTATCAGATGAGCATGCCGACAATAGCAGACAGGCAGTGAGAAGCAGTGTTAAGCAGAGCATGATATGAGCTTTTATCCGTTTCAAGCGGTGTGCCTCCTTTATGTTCGAATGAAGTTTTGCATTTCATGTAATACTTTATGTGAGTTGAAAAATTGTGTGTTAGCCTAATGAAAAAAAGGAGGAATGCGCGTTGTTAGGAAGCAGCCTGATCACTCATGCACAACGATTTCCATCACCGCATCCACAGATTACGTTATTCAAGATTACATATAAGAGTGAAGGATTAACCGTAAAAGGGCTGTTAGCTATCCCTGAACATCAGACAAAGCATCTTCCTGGATTTTTATATTTACGGGGAGGGATTAAAAAAGTAGGGATGGTACGGATTCCGAGAATCATCCAGCTTGCTTCACAGGGGTTTGTTGTGATGGCTCCGTTTTATCGGGGAAATGAAGGGGGAGAGGGACGAGAAGATTTCTGCGGGGAAGACCGGTGTGATGCATTTCATGCGTTTGAGGTGCTCCGTTCACTGCCTTCTGTTGATCAGGATCAGCTCCATATCTTTGGGTTTTCCAGAGGCGGTCCAATGGCGTTTTTTACAGCGTTAAAGTTTCCTGAAGCCCGCTCACTCGTCATATGGGGAGGCGTTTCTGACATGGCTCTTACCTATGAAGAACGAGTAGACCTCCGCAAAATGATGAAAAGGGTCATCGGCGGAACACCTGCTAAAAATCCGGAGGGGTATAGAACACGTTCACCTGTATATTTCTGCGAAGAACTTAACGTTCCGCTCTTATTAATCCATGGAAGCCGTGATGAAAATGTTGGAATCAAGCATTCTATAATGCTGAAAGAATGCCTGGAGCCAAAGAAAAACGTAGAAACCTGGTTCTACCCGCAATATACTCATCATTTTCCGCCGCAGGAAAACCGGAAAATAACCTATGCTTTTTGTGAGTGGATGAAAACGCAAAACAAAGAAAAGCCGGAGCTGTCACCTTTGTGACAAGTCCGGCTTTTGTACGTTGAGCATCATTTTTAAAGTGGATTCAAAAAGATCCATCTGTTTTCCGGTACGCATGAGGCCATGGGTCAGACTAATCGCTGAAATGGCTAGCCCATCAAGAAAGCTAATCATGAACCGGCTAATATCATCAGCGGAGGCAATCGGTTTAAACTCACCGGCGTCCACACCCCTTTGGATTAGCACGCTAAAAATACCGGCAGCACCTTCGTATCGTTTTTCGATGTAATCTCTGTTTTCCGGTTTTCGCCAATGCGTAATTCCGTACTCAACGATTGCCGCACTAAAAAGATTTTCCGTATCTTCGTATTCAGCTTTTCTGTAGTCATCCAATATGGTAAGGAGAGTTTTCCAAACGCTTCCATTATTCTTTTGAAGGAGCTCATCCAGCTCCTTGCGGTTATCCTCCATCATTTGTTCCAAAAGAGAAAGAAAGATGTGCTCTTTGTTTGAGAAGTAGGCATAGATCCCGCCCCTGCTAATGGATGTGGCATCCATGATGTCTTTAATAGAGGCAGCTTCATAGCCTTTTTGGGCAAACACTTTTTTAGATGCCATTAAAATTTCACGCTGTCGTTGTTCCTTGTGCTCGTGAGGCACTTTCGGTGACATACTGATCGCTCCGTTCAATCGATTTTCGTAAAAACAATGCCGCTATGCTTATTGTAACAAGTCCAGCGCCAGAAACAATAAATACGGAGATTACTCCGAATTGATTTCCAGCAAATCCGCCAGTCACCGGGCCTATAAGTGTCGCTAGCATTATAATGCTTCCCGTCAGGCCAAATACTCTTCCTGTCATATGAACGGGTGTTAGTCTCTGAACGGCTGTATTGAAAGGGATGAAGATTAAACCTGCGCCTGAGGCAGCTAAGAAGGTTAGCGCAGGAGCCCAGATAAATGGGTGGGGAAGCTGGAGAGAAGCCAGATATCCCATGATCATAAAACCGCCTCCAAGCGAGAAGATACCGATCGTCATCGCCAGCCATGGAGATCTGATCTGCCATTTTGTCAAACATAGGCCGGTCACGAGAAAGCCAACTCCTGAGCAGGTGACCACTAAACCTACCAATGCCGGGCTGCCCGTCTCGAGTAATCGGATCAGAACGGAAAACTGGGCATCCGCCATCTGCAAGATCAACATGGAAACAAACATGAAACCAGTGCCAAACAAAATAAAGCGTACGGTTTTCATATATTGAAAGCCTTCTTTTAAATCTGATATAACAGATCCTTTTGTGCGTTTTTCTTTTACGTGAAGCGGTTTAACACCTGGAAGCACGAACAGCAGCAAAGCGGACAAGAGAAAGCTGGCTGAATCAAGAATAAAAACGCTGCTGATTCCAGCCGTGGTTACTAAAAATCCGCTGATGGCAGGACCGATAATCTTCGTCGCGTCCTGGATGACAGAGCTGATCGAAGCAGCCTGCTGCATATCGTCATCGGACACGATTTCTTTCAGCATGCCGCTTTTGGCGGGAGTAAAAAGAGAGGAGAAGATTCCCAGAAGAATGAGCAGAATGTACACATGCCAAGGCACAGATGCAACGATCAAACCAAGAATAATGATACAGCGGAAAAAATCAGAACAGACCATGATGGTTTTACGGTTCATGCGATCGGCGATCACGCCAGCAACCGGTCCAAGAACCGTCATGGGGAGTCCAAGTGAAATAATGACAAATGACATCTCCAGCGGTGAGGCGTTCCATTTAAAAGCCATCAATGAAAAAATAGCCATGATGCTAAGCCAGTCACCAAGATTGGAAATGACCTGTGCCGACATTAAAAACTTAAAAGATTTATTCTGCCTTAATGTATTACCTGCTTTCTTTTCCATGAGATCACTCCTCGGAATTAAAATGACACTTATGTCGTTATTATAAATGACACAAGTGTCGACTTCAACCTTTTTATGGAAAATAAAAAAACCGCTTCGGCTGGGAAGCGGTTTTAGATGGGTTTTAGTTGATGCTAGTTAGCAAAGCGGTCCTGCACTTTTAATTTCTGCTGGCACATTGTTGAATTTTTCGAAGTTTTCCTTGAACTTACCTGCAAGCTCTTTTGCTTTGCGGTCGTAATCTTCCGGGTTCTCCCAAGTCTTTCTCGGCTGAAGTACTTGATCAGGAACACCTGGGCAATGTACTGGAGTATGCAGTCCAAAAATAGGGTCGGTTATCGTCTCTACAGATTTTAATTCCCCTTGAAGGGCAGCCTGAACCATGGCTCTTGTGTAGGAAAGGTTCATGCGCTTGCCGACACCATATTCACCGCCTGACCATCCGGTATTCACCAGGTATACTTCTACTTCATGATGATCGATTTTTTCTCCAAGCATTTCGGCATATACAGTTGCTTCCAATGGAAGGAACGGCGCACCGAAGCATGTTGAGAAGGTCGCTTGAGGAGAAGTGATTCCTCGTTCTGTTCCGGCGAGTTTGCTCGTGTAGCCGGAAAGGAAATGATACATAGCCTGTTCTTTTGTCAGTTTGCTGATCGGAGGCAATACGCCGAATGCATCAGCTGTCAGGAAGATGATCGTGTTCGGATGACCAGCAACACTTGGCTGGATAATATTCGGGATCGCCTGAATTGGATAGGCAGCCCTAGTATTTTCAGTCAACGTACCGTCGCTATAATCACCTACGCGAGTTTCATGGTCAAGAACGACATTTTCGAGAACGCTTCCAAAACGGATCGCATTCCAGATCTGCGGTTCTTTTTCTTCAGAGAGGTTGATGCATTTTGCATAGCAGCCGCCTTCAATGTTAAAAACACCAGTATTAGCCCAGCCATGTTCGTCGTCACCGATCAATGAACGATGCGGATCAGCAGAGAGCGTAGTTTTCCCGGTACCGGATAATCCGAAGAACAGAGCTACATCGCCTTCTTGCCCGACATTTGCGGAGCAATGCATAGAAAGGATCCCTTTTTCAGGAAGAATGTAGTTCATTACTGAGAAGATGGACTTTTTAATTTCTCCTGCATATTCAGTTCCTCCGATCAATACGATACGCTTCTCAAATGATATAATAATGAAGGTTTCAGAATTGGTCCCGTCTACAGCAGGATCTGCTTGAAATCCTGGTGCAGATACCACGGTGAATCCCGCTTCGATTCCTTTTAGTTCTTCAGCTGTCGGACGGATGAACATTTGGTGGGCAAACAGGTTATGCCAAGCGAATTCATTAATCACCTGAATAGGCAGCCTGTACGCGTGGTCGGCACCAGCGAATCCTTTGAATACAAACAATTCCTCTTTTTGTCCTAAGTAATGAAGTACTTTTTTATAGAGCTGCTCAAATTTCTCTTCGTTAAAGGGCTTATTGATTTTGCCCCAGTTTATTTTATCTTGTGTGCTAGCTTCATCCACGATGAATTTGTCTTCGGGAGAACGTCCAGTATATTTTCCAGTAGTGGCCCTGAGAGCACCGGTTGAAGATAAAATGCCTTCATTTCGGAGCAGCGCCTTTTCAACAAGCATAGGTACAGGTAGATTTTCATGAGTAGCAGCGCTGGATAGAATGTCATCTAAAGTCGTCGTTAAATCAACCGTATTCATGTTCGCAAAACCATCCTTTTAAGAAATATATTTATCATTAATATCGTAAGTAAATTCGAAATTAGTATAACACATTGAAACAAATAATGTATACTATTTTATTTAGCAAATTGTAAATTGGTTCATAAATCAGGCTCTTTGTTTTTAAAAGCATAATCTTTCATTTATAATAGGTACTTAATTCCATTTGAAGGATCGCCCAGACTCCCGCTGGAGAGGGAGAGTATAGCTTTTCAAGTTGACAGGTTTGTCGAACTGCGCTATTATATTTCGGGAACGGCTGCTCTTATTCCGAGTAGGTGGAGGGACAGGCCCTATGAAACCCAGCAACCGACACTTCATCATCACATATCTCTTGTGCAGTGAAGTGAAAAGGTGCTAACCTGCAAGGTGAAAAAACCTTGAAAATAAGAGGTGAAGGCGTAGACATAAGACCTTTTCCCTCGTTTATTTTAGGTCCAGGGAAAGGCTTTTTTTATGTCTTAAAACAGTTTGAACCTGAATATTTTACAAAACAAAGTATCCATATAGGAATGAGTACCGTATCTTATAAAAAAATTGCTCTATGCTTTCAATAGAGAAGGAGGATCTCAATTGTCTAAAAGTCGTCGTCTTTTTACATCTGAATCAGTTACGGAAGGGCATCCGGATAAAATTTGTGACCAAATTTCCGATGCGATCCTGGATGAAATCCTTGCAAACGACCCGAACGCACGTGTCGCTTGTGAAACATCCGTAACGACAGGCCTTGTGCTTGTTGCTGGTGAAATCACCACATCTACTTATGTTGATATTCCAAAAGTCGTTCGCGAAACGATCAAAGAAATCGGCTATGACCGTGCAAAATACGGTTTCGATTCTGAAACATGCGCAGTTCTTACATCCATTGATGAACAGTCTGCGGATATCGCGATGGGTGTTGACCAAGCGCTTGAAGCTCGTGAAGGCTCAATGACTGATGAAGAAATCGAAGCGATCGGTGCTGGTGACCAAGGTCTTATGTTTGGTTATGCCAACAATGAAACACCTGAACTTATGCCGCTTCCGATCTCTTTGGCACACCGCCTGTCCCGCCGATTGGCTGAAGTGCGTAAAACCGAAGAAGTTCCTTACCTTCGTCCGGATGGTAAAACTCAAGTAACGGTGGAATATGATGAGGATGACAAACCGGTTCGTATCGATACGATTGTTATCTCCACTCAGCACCATCCAGAAATTACACTTGAGCAAATTCAAGCCGACATTAAAGAACAAGTCATCAAGCCTGTTGTACCTGCAGAATTGATCGACGAAAACACAAAATACTTCATTAATCCGACTGGCCGTTTCGTTATCGGCGGACCACAAGGTGATGCTGGATTAACTGGCCGTAAGATCATTGTTGATACGTATGGCGGATATGCTCGCCACGGTGGTGGAGCATTCTCCGGTAAAGATGCAACTAAAGTTGACCGTTCTGCAGCGTACGCCGCTCGTTACGTAGCGAAAAACATCATTGCTTCCGGACTTGCTGACAAAGTAGAAGTTCAGCTTGCATATGCAATCGGTGTAGCACAGCCTGTATCGATCGCAGTCAACACATTCGAAACAGGAAAAGTTTCTGAAGAAGTATTGGTTGATCTTGTGCGCCAAAACTTCGACCTTCGTCCTGCGGGAATCATTAAAATGCTTGACCTTCGCCGTCCAATCTACAAACAGACAGCGGCATACGGACACTTTGGCCGTACAGACGTTGAGCTTCCTTGGGAAAAAACAGATAAAGCAGAAGCACTTAAAGATCAAGCAAACGCGTAATATTAAGAAAAACCGGCCTTTGGGCCGGTTTTTTTAGTTTTTAGTCGTTTGTAAAGGTTTTGGTTTAGCAAATGGGTAGAGGGAAATCTTGAATAAGCGTCATAATTGAAAGTTTTTTAACTCGTTTAGTGTGGAGAACTAACTTTATTAAATGATTTTTAGTTTTTATTTTCAACTTTTTTGTTTTATGTTCAAAAAACTAATTTTTTGTTCAAAAAATCAAATTTATGTTCAAAAACGGAACTTTTATTTTCAATCTGTTAAAGCGCGACACATTTCGACTGTTTTTGACTTGTTTATTTTTGAAAAGGTGCCAGGCACCGCTTTTTGACATATGTCAAAAGCCGGTTGCCTGGCACCTTTTCAATTAAATCTGGAGGTTTATGCTCAAAGGTTTTCATGAATACAGGAAGCTTGAAGATTGCTGCTGGAGCGATTTTTAGATTGAGATTCGGACTGATTTCTTGCACAATCATCAAACGGTTTTCCTGTGGTGCTTTTTTCATGTAACCCCTCCTAAATTTTATAAAAAGTAAGGAACGAGATAAACGTTGAGTAAAAACACGGAAAAGATTCCTGAGCTGATCCCGAGGATCATACCGGCGAGCACGTCGGTTGGGTAATGAAGGCCTAGATACATACGCGAGATGCCAACAGACAACCCGAGCGGAAGCAGTAAGGTAAGCAATCCTGGATGGATGAAAGCGAGCGGGATGATGACCGAAAAGATCGCGGTCGTATGTCCTGAAGGGAAAGAATGGTCTTTCAGCGGATTACTGAAGGTCTTGGTACCCGCGATCATCAGATAAGGGCGTTTCCGTGGATAGCATTTCTTTGAGATTGCAACAGGAATATGGCTGAGAATAAGAGACAGGATTCCTGCAGCAGCAAATTTCTTCAGATCGGCAGGAATGGTAAGCAGGAGAAGCAGTGTAGTTAGAATGGTGCACGTTGCTCCGCCAATGTGTGTGATCACATTGAAATACTTATCCAGCAAACGGTGCTGCAGTCTGCCGTTCACCCATTTAAATACATCACATTCCTTTTCATAGATCCAGCCGGTTACTCTTGCCATGGAAGTCCTCCTTGCTTTATAACGATTTCCTTTTCAGATTACAAGAGGTTTATTGCCGCTGTTTAAAGGCAGTGTGAAGAAATTGTAAATAAATGAAAAAACCGCCTGGATGAATTCAAGCGGTTTGCAGCTTCCGGTATAAATGAGGTTAAAAGAAAACCTTCTGATCACGCTCTTCTTTTAGAATTTCAACAGCTTCACGGAACCGCATGGAGTGGATGATCTCCCTTTCCCTCAAAAATCTCAGCCCGTCATTGAGATCAGGATCATCCGACATGTCGATCAGCCATTGATACGTAGCACGTGCTTTTTCCTCTGCTGCAATGTCTTCGTACAGGTCAGCGATCGGATCTCCTTTGGCTTGAATATAAGCTGTAGTAAATGGCACACCGTCTGCATTATGATAAAAGAGCGCGCTGTCATGATTGGCATAGTGGGTATCGAGCCCGGCATCCTTCATCTGCTGGGGAGTGGCATCCTTTGTCAATTTATAGATCATCGTGGCAATCATCTCAAGATGGGCAAACTCCTCTGTTCCTATGTCGGTGAGCAAGCCGATGACCTTGTCAGGGATCGTATACCGCTGATTCAAATACCGTAATGCAGCAGCAAGCTCACCGTCTGCCCCGCCATATTGTTCAACCAAAAACTTCGCCAGCTTCGGATTGCATGTGCTGACTTTAACAGGATATTGCAGCTTTTTTTCATAAATCCACATAGTTGCCCTCCCATGGTTTTACTTTTATACCTGCCACGGCCAAGGTCCTTTGTTCCAATCCCAGGGAGCACCTGAATAACTGTTTCCGTATTGCTGCATCGGCCCATATTTTGACTCAATGGCTTTCTTCAATTTTTTTCGTTCCTGGGCGAAATGATTGAACTGATGGATGCTGGCTGTGTCATTTGGATGGGTATCTAAATACAGGGTTAATTCAACAAGTACAAAATCAACCGCCTGTAATTCCTCGAGGAGCTGATAATACTCAGCTGGAAGGCCTGTTTCCATTCCTGATCAACTCCTTCTTTCATAAGGATTTTCATAGTAATCATAAAATACCGGCCAAAGCGTTCCTTTTTTTAATGCTTCCTGTGGTGAGAACTGCGGCAGGTTATAGGGCTGGAATGTCATATATAAGTGAGGAGGAGTAGAATAATACTTTCTTCCGATCGGCTGGCATGGATCGAAATTGCTATGGAAAGGAACATAGGATTTTACATGTTTCAAAGGATTTCACCTCCGACAATCGTACTCTTACTAAATTATTTTCTAACGGTGGCAATTATGTGGATTTTATCAGGATAAAGCCTACAATTTAAATAAGAAAACATCTTATGGTATGATTTATCAAGAACAGAAAAGTGAAGAACGGAAAATAAAGAGGAAAGAAAGGGGAAGCCATGTACGAAGGAGTCCATCATGTATCACTAGTAGTTACTGATTTGAAAAAAGCACTTTATTTTTATGAGGGAATCTTGGGTTTTTCGGCGAGCAAAGAGCGGCCTCAGTTCGGCTTTCCAGGTGTTTGGTACGATTTTGGGGCAACACAGCTTCATTTGATCGCAAACGCAAAAGGGAAGGCTTTGAGAGGAACGGATGAATTGGATAGCAGGGATGGCCATTTTGCCATCCGTGTTACAGATATTCCGAGACTGTTAAAAAAGCTGGACCACCATCAAATACCTTATTTAAATAAGCCGGATAATAAAACACCGTGGCATCAGGTTTATGTCAGTGATCCAGATGGAAATTTAATAGAATTTAACGGAGAGCGTCAGTCTGTTTCTGAAAGTGATTTATAATATTGCCCTTTTTCTTGGTATTCGCGGCGGATCCTGTCCATGTCGGCAATATCTTCTGCGTTCAGTTCCCGTATCACTTTGGCAGGACGGCCGAATGCAAGGGTGTTCGGCGGAATCTTTTTGCCCGGAGGTACGAGGCTGCCGGCTCCGATAAACGCTCCTTCACCGATTTCAGCGCCATCAAGTACAAGAGATCCCATGCCGATCAGTGCGTTTTTTCGAATGATGCTGCTATGTAAGATCACGCTGTGCCCAACGGTTACTCCGTCTTCCAGAATAAGAGGCCGATTAGGGCTCTGGTGAAGAACAGAATTATCCTGAACATTGACGCTATTGCCGATAATGGTAGGAGAAACATCTCCGCGTATCGACGTGTTAAACCAAATAGAGCTGTATTCACCGATCGTAACATCGCCGGTAATGGTTACATAATCTGCAATATAGGCAGTCTCTGCGATAACCGGGTGTTTGCCATTGTAAGGGTAGATCAAAATATCACATCCTATTTCGTATAAAATAATAAAAACAAGGCGTTTCATCTTTTCTTGATCCAGCTTCAACACCTAGAGACTCGATCACTTCAGTCTTTGTCAGAAAACAAAAAGCGTTTTATGCCAAAGCCCTCCAGTGTTTTTCGTCTCTAAACAGGCGTTTCAGCTTTTCTTGATCCAGCTTCAGCGGCTAAAAGCTTGGTCGTTTCGCTCTTTCACAAAATACAAAAAGCGTATTTGTGTTCAAGAGCTCCAACAGCCTTCGCTTTTGACCAAGCCGCCTCAGCTTTTCAACTTATTCTATCAAATGAAAGATTAATTGAAAATTATTTCGAGAAGGGGATGGGGTTATGTGGAAGTGGGAAACTAAGGAGGAAGCTAAGGGTGTCGTCATTATGGTTCATGGCGCTGGAGAATACCATGGGCGCTATGAATGGGTCATTCAGCAATTTAATCTGGGTGGCTTTCACGTCCTTATGGGAGATCTTCCGGGACAGGGAACGACGACTCGCCGCAGGGGGCACATCGACTCGTTTGATGAATACATCACGGCCATCGAGACGTGGATTGGTGAAGCTGCTCACTACTACCTGCCCGTATTTCTCTTCGGACACAGCATGGGCGGGCTTGCTTCGATCCGTGCGGTTACGGAAAGATCCTTTAATATCAAGGGCATCATTCTTTCTTCTCCATGTCTTGGACTTGCGAGCCAGCCGTCAAAGGGAATTGACACCTTATCAAGAGTATTGAATAAAGTGGCGCCATCTGTTAAATTTGCTGCAAACATTGAGCCCGTAAATAAAACAAGGAATGAGCAGGTATTGCTCAGAGATTCAACGGACACCCTTCTTGTAGACCGTGTATCTGTCAGATGGTACCGGGAGCTTGTGAATGCAATGAAGATGGCCCATACACATACCGGCCGGTTTCCAAACATTCCGCTGCTCGTCATTCAGGCAGGAGATGACCGGATCGTCGACAAACTGGCTGTCCGTGACTGGTTTAACCGGATAGAACTGCACGACAAAATGTACAAAGAATACCCCGGACTGTATCATGAAGTACTGAATGAACCGGAAAGGGATGACGTGTTTAAATTTATTAAATCCTATTTGAATCTGCATTTTTGATTTTTGATAATTGCTAGGGGTGGGAATTGAATGAGTGTACCGAATCAACCATGGGCATTAATGTATCGCATCTATCGCAATGTTCTGCCCGATGTTTCTCTCTTTCTTGAACAATGGCGTGAAAAAGCAGAATTGATTCCGAACGATGAACTTAGAAAACAAGCGTTGATGAGCATTGATACGAAGGAATTTCATTGCCAGGGAGGAGCGATTCTGGCCCTCCTGGCCGGAGATCAAAGAAAAAGAGTGATCGAATTTGTAGTGGCTTATCAGACGATCAGCGACTATCTGGATAATCTTTGTGACAGAAGCACATCGCTGGACCCGCTGGATTTTGAGGCTCTTCACGAATCCATGATCCATGCGCTTACACCGGGTGCAGACCGCAAAAATTATTATCGCATGAGGGATGATCAGAATGACGGGGATTATTTATGGAGACTTGTTCAAACCTGTCAGAACATTCTTAGTGAAATACCGCATTACGATTCAATCTCGGATTCATTGCTTGATTTGGCTCACTATTATTGTGATCTGCAAATACATAAGCACGTGATCATTGAAGAAAGAGTTCCGCGGCTGCAGGCTTGGTTCAGCAGCCATAAAGATTCTATCCCAGCGATGAGCTGGTATGAGTTTTCAGCTTGTACAGGTTCAACGCTCGGTATTTTTTGCCTCGTTTCGTATGCATCACAGCAAAACCTTACGAAGGAACAAGTGAAAGTCATTAAGAACGGCTACTTTCCGTGGGTGCAAGGCCTTCATATACTGCTCGACTATTTTGTGGATCAGGAAGAAGATAAAGAGGGCGGCGACCTTAATTTTTGCTCATATTATGAAAATGGCAATCAGCTTCTTGAGCGGTTTGGTCATTTCGTCCAGCAAGCGGATAACAGCATTGACCGCCTGCCAGACCGCAAGTTTCATAAATTGATCAACCGTGGTCTATTAGGCATCTATCTGGCTGACCAAAAAGTCGACCGCCATCCGGGAATTAAAAAGACGGCAGGGAAAATCATGAGAATGGGCGGAAGCTATACTCTCTTTTTCTATATGAACCGAAGACTAATGCAAAGATTAAGACCTTCCATCTAAAAAAGGAGCGGAAACTGCTGCGGCAGCTTCCACTCCTTTTTATCTTTTCTCAATGGCGACAATATAGGGAGGATCGTTCTTTTGGTTGATGAATCCGTACTGCAGGACATGAGCCATTTGCTGATCGAGGCCTTGAGCATATTCCATGACTGCGTCTTTTTCCACTTTTCCTTCCGGGTGTCCGTGGTAGATCACCAATACAGCAAGGCCTCCCGGCGCCAGCAGGTCAAAAAGCTGATTTATGGCTTCGATGGTGGATTCACTCTGAGTTACAATTTCTTTATCTCCGCCAGGCAAATAGCCGAGATTAAAAACAGCACAGGCAATTTTCCCGTGAAACGAATCTGGGATATATGATTTCATATGATGATGTCCGGTGTTAAAAAGCGTTACATTATCTTCGGCCTCATGCTCCAGCAGACGTTTTCTAGTGTTTTCAATCGCCACTTCTTGTATATCAAAACCAAAAACATTGCCCTCGATACCGACGAGGCGGGAAAGGAATAATGTGTCATGGCCATTCCCGCATGTGGCGTCAATGACAGCACTGCCTTTTACAGCCGCACTTTCCAGCAATGTCCGTGCAAACGGAAGTATACCCTGGATCTTCATAGTGGTTGTACCGTTTCCTTTTTATAAAATTTCCCTTGAAAGCTGTCCCTGCGTTTCATTTCGGATTCAATGGCATTCAGTACTTTCCACTTGTTCATGCTCCACATCGGCCCGATCAGCAGATCAGGCGGTCCGTCACCAGTGAGACGGTGGATCATCATGTCAGGGGGAAGGATTTCGAGCTGGTCGCAAACGAGCCTTACATACGTATCAAAATCTAAAAATTCCAGCATTCCCTGGTCATATTGCTTTACCATCGGCGTTTTTTTCAACAAGTGCAGCAGATGGATCTTTATGCCCTGCACATCGAGCTTGGCGACTTCCTTTGCGGTTTCCATCATCATTTCAGGTGTTTCCAGGGGAAGCCCGTTAATAATGTGGGAGCATACACGAATATTATGCTTACGGAGCTTATTAACGCCATCAACATACGTTTGATAATCGTGTGCACGGTTAATAAGCAGAGCAGTCCGTTCATGGACCGTTTGCAGACCAAGCTCCACCCATAGATAGGTCCGTTCGTTCAGTTCGGCGAGATATTCGACTACATCATCAGGGAGACAATCCGGGCGGGTCGCGATCGCAAGGCCAACTACACCTTCCTGTTCCAAGACCGTCTCAAACATTTCGCGAAGTTTTTCAACTGGTGCGTACGTGTTGGAGAAGGCTTGAAAATACCCAAGATATTTCCCCTTTTTCCATTTACGGTGCATGCGTTCTTTGACGGTGTTGAACTGGGTGATCAAGTCATCCCGACGGTCTCCGGCAAAATCGCCGGACCCGCTCTGAGAACAGAACGTACAGCCGCCATAAGCAGCTTTCCCGTCACGGTTCGGGCAGTCAAACCCGCCATCCAGCGGAATCTTAATAATCTTCTCATTAAAATGGCTCCGCAGATGCTGATTCCATGTATAAAAACGTTTATCGCCATAATGGGCGGGAATAATCGATTGAGACATTGTGTCACTCCTTAGTTAGAAAAGCTGAAGCGCCCGTTTAGCTCCGAAAAGCGGTGGAACTCCTGAATAGCAACACGCTCTTTGTGTTGCATTGAGGGATGAAGTGCTCGAGGAGCTGGGCGCTGAAGCTGGATCAGAAAAGCTGAAGCGCCCGTTTAGCTCCGAAAAGCGGTGGAACTCCTGAATAGCAACACGCTCTTTGTGTTGCATTGAGGGAGTGAAGTGCTCGAGGAGCTGGGCGCTGAAGCTGGATCAGAAAAGCTGAAAGGGCCGTTTTGAGCTGAAATCCCGCATTCGGGCGCCATGCAAAAAAACACCGCCCAGCCGCCAACCTGCCAGACACTCAAACACCAATACCGGGCTACCCAAGCCCCTTCTTACACACTACAAGCCATTTTAGCACGGGGGGAGCAAATCTCCAACAGGAAGAAAAAGAGCTGTTTATGGGAAAAGGCGTGTCTGCGGATTGTCACCGGGCATAAAAAGCTCTACAATACTTAGGGGTATTTCTTTCTTGTTAGGGGGGCTTTGATTGCCTAGACCGCTTTGGCTGCTGGTGATTGGAATGGTCCTGAATGTAACGGGAGCATCGTTTTTGTGGCCGGTGAATACCATTTATATCCATGAGCATCTAGACAGGTCATTGACTGTCGCCGGCATCGTGCTCATGTGTAACTCAGGAGCGGGGGTTCTTGGGAATCTTGCCGGGGGTTTGGTGTTTGACCGCCTTGGGGGATACAGAGCCATACTCACTGGTGTATCTGTCACATTGGCAGCCCTTATTATGCTTGTTTTTTATCATGGTTTTATGTTCTACGCTTCTCTGCTGGCTGTTATCGGTTTTGGCATGGGTATTACTTTTCCATCGATGTACGCGATGGCGGGGACCGTTTGGAAAGAAGGAGGAAGAAAAGCGTTTAACGCCATCTATGTCGCTCAGAACGTCGGTGTTGCTGCCGGTGCGGCATGTGGTGGGTTTGTTGCTTCCTATTCCTTTCGATGGTCTTTTATTGGTAACGCATTGCTTTGTGCGCTGTTTTTCCTGCTCGTTCTGTTTGGGTATAAAGGAATCAGCAATAAAGCTTCCGAAATTTCACCAGAAACGATTTTAACGCAGGATTCTAAGATTAAGAACAAAACCATCTTTACCGGGCTCCTGATTTTGTGCGGCGGTTACTTGCTGGCCTGGATCAGCTATGTGCAATGGCAATCGACCATCGCCGTTTTCACGCAGGAAGCAGGTATCAGCCTGAAGCTGTACAGCTTGCTTTGGACGGTCAACGGAGCATTGATCGTATTGCTGCAGCCCGTGCTGGCCTACATATTAAAACACTGGATTACTTCAACGAAAACTCAAATTCTCGTAGGCTATCTTATTTTTATCGTTTCATTTGTAACGGTCAGCCGTGCCGAAGCATTTTCAGGTTTTATGGGAGCCATGGTTATTTTGACGATAGGTGAAATGTTCGTCTGGCCGGGTGTGCCGTCCATCGCCAATGATCTGGCTCCGGCAGGAAGGGTAGGTTTTTATCAGGGAATCGTCAACAGTACGGCGACGGCGGGGCGGATGATCGGCCCGTCTTTTGGCGGCATTCTTGCTGATGTTTGGGGAATGAAGACTGTTTTCGGGGTAATTTTTGTTTTGTTTATGATCAGTATTGTGCTTACTCAAATCTATGACCGGAAGATTGCTGTTGGAGGTCTTTCACAGAAAAAGACAGGTTAGATAGGAGAGCTGAATGGAAAACTTCTTGGCTTTTAACTTACAAGAGATGCCTTTTGTCATTATTTCATTGGTTATTGCGTTTACGGTTCATGAATTTGCTCATGCTTATGCAGCGTATCTGTGCGGTGATTCTACGGCTAAAGACCAGGGGCGCTTGACGCTCTCACCTGTTGCCCACCTTGATCCGATCGGTACGATCCTTTTATTGATCGCCGGTTTCGGCTGGGCCCGGCCAGTGCCTGTGGACCGCAGGAATTTTAAACGTCCTCATTTATATAGCATTCTCGTATCGATCGCCGGACCTCTGAGCAATATTTTAATTGCAATAATAGGAGTTATCATCTTTTATGCCCTCTTTTCAACCGGTGTAGTGGACAGTGTGCCGGAAAAGGGAGTCGACTTTATCGACAAGATGATCAATATGCTCGTTTATTTGAATGTTCTGCTGTTTGTGTTTAATTTATTGCCGATCCCGCCTTTGGATGGCTACCGTGTACTGGAAGATTTGGCACCTAACCGAATCAGGGCCAAGATGATTCAATATGAACATATTGGTGTGATCATTTTTTTGATCCTCATCATTACGCCGCTGGACAGATATACCATCTATCCGATTTTTAATACGATCGTTCCTTATGTGGCGAACTTGGTGGACAGCTTGATCCGGCCATTCTTTGAATCTGGTATATAACTAGGAAAAAAGGGCTAAGCTGAGTAGCAAACAGACTTGACATTTTACGTTTGAATTCATACAATACAAGTTAAATATGGTAAATTACGATGATAAGGATCAGTAAAAAAGCAGAGGGATCTAGAGAGTTGACGGACGGTGCAAGTCAACCCTGAACCTTTTTGAACTCACCTTGTAGTTGCAAAAGTGAAAAGAAAGCTTTAGCTTTTGCCGTACACCCGCGTTAAGGGACCAATGAGCGAGCGTGTTCTTTTGCGCTAATGTGGGTGGTACCGCGGCAGGTTATGATGACATAAACACAACCTTTCGTCCCTGAATGATTTAGGGGCGGAAGGTTTTTTATTTTGCCTTTAATTTGCTAAAGGATGAATGTGAGTGACAGGGAGGAAGAGAAAATATGCATTACGATCACAAAAAGATTGAGCCGAAATGGCAGCAGTACTGGGAAAAGAATAAAACGTTCAAAACGGAAGAGGAATACTCCAAGAAGAAATTTTATGCACTGGATATGTTTCCTTACCCGTCTGGAGCCGGTCTTCACGTAGGACATCCGGAAGGTTACACAGCAACGGACATCCTCTCCCGAATGAAACGCATGCAGGATTATAACGTGCTTCACCCAATGGGATGGGATGCGTTCGGTCTTCCGGCTGAGCAATATGCACTTGATACCGGTAATGACCCTGCCGAGTTTACTGAAAAGAACATCAATACATTCCGTCGCCAGATCAAAGAGTTAGGCTTTTCATATGACTGGGACCGTGAAGTAAACACAACTGATCCGGAATACTACAAATGGACACAGTGGATTTTCATCCAGCTGTATAAAAAAGGATTGGCCTATGTTGATGAAGTGCCTGTTAACTGGTGTGAGGCGCTTGGCACAGTACTTGCGAATGAAGAAGTCATCGACGGCAAGAGCGAGCGGGGCGGCCATCCCGTCGTCCGTAAGCCGATGAGACAGTGGATGCTGAAAATTACGGCTTATGCGGACCGTTTGCTTGAAGACTTGGAAGAGCTTGATTGGCCTGAAAGCTTGAAAGAGATGCAAAGAAACTGGATCGGCCGTTCAGAAGGTGCGGAAGTTCATTTTGGAATTGACGGACATGACAAACAGGTAACGGTGTTTACGACTCGTCCGGATACGCTATTTGGGGCGACATACCTTGTCCTTGCTCCTGAGCACTCTTATGTGAATGAGATTACAACAGAAGAGCAGAGTGAAGCAGTAGAACAATATAAAAATGATGTCGCAACCAAATCTGATCTTGAGCGTACAGAGCTTGCCAAAGAAAAAACCGGTGTGTTCACAGGCGCATATGCCTTTAATCCGGTAAACGGCAAGAAGGTGCCAATCTGGATCGCTGATTATGTACTTGCAACCTATGGTACAGGTGCGATCATGGCCGTTCCTGGGCATGATGAGCGTGACCATGAATTTGCTGTGAAATTTGACCTTCCGATTATCGAAGTCGTAGAAGGCGGAGACGTACAGACAGCTGCCTACGCAGGCGACGGCAAACATGTTAATTCAGATTTCTTGAACGGTCTTGAAAAAGAAGAAGCCATTGAGAAAATGAACAGCTGGCTTGTAGAGAATAACAAGGGTGAAAAGAAAATCACGTACCGTTTGCGTGACTGGCTGTTCTCCCGCCAGCGTTATTGGGGAGAACCAATCCCAATCATCCTTTGGGAAGATGGAACAATGACACACGTCCCAGAAGAAGAGCTTCCGCTGCGCTTGCCAATCGTCAAAGAGATCAAGCCGTCCGGCACAGGTGAATCTCCTTTAGCTAACGTAGAAGACTGGGTGAATGTCGTTGATCCGGAAACCGGCAAAAAAGGACGCCGTGAAACGAATACCATGCCGCAATGGGCAGGAAGCTGCTGGTACTATCTAAGGTACATCGATCCTAAAAACAGTGAAGCTTTAGCAGATCCAGAGAAAATCAAGCACTGGCTGCCGGTGGACATCTATATCGGCGGTGCAGAGCATGCGGTACTTCACTTGCTGTACGCGCGATTCTGGCATAAGGTTCTTTACGATCTAGGCGTAGTTTCCACAAAAGAGCCGTTTCAGCGGTTGTTCAACCAGGGAATGATTCTTGGTGAGAACAATGAAAAAATGAGTAAATCCAAAGGAAATGTGGTTAACCCGGATGAAATCGTAGCTTCCCACGGAGCAGATACTCTGCGTATGTATGAAATGTTCATGGGACCGCTAGATGCATCCATCGCATGGAGTACGACCGGCTTGGACGGATCCCGCAGATTCCTTGACCGTGTATGGCGTCTGCTTGTTGCGGATAATGGAGAGCTTAACCCGTCCATTCAAGATCAGCATGGTACAGATTCCTTTGAACGTGTATATCATCAAACGGTGAAAAAGATCACCGAAGATTTTGAGGGGCTTCGCTTTAACACAGGAATCTCTCAATTGATGGTATTCGTTAACGAAGCCAATAAGCAAAACGTTCTTCCAAAGTATGCTGCTGAAGGGTTTGTGAAGCTGCTTTCCCCGATCGCTCCGCATATAGCTGAGGAGTTATGGGAAAAACTAGGGCACAGCGGGTCTATCGCATACGAATCATGGCCGGTGTGGGACGAAGCGAAACTAGTGGAAAAAGAAGTGGAAATCGTTGTACAGATCAACGGTAAAGTAAAAGCTAAGCTTAGCGTACCGGCTGATATAACGAGAGAAGACATGGAGCAGGCAGCGATGGATAGCGATGCGGTTCAAAGCAGCATCGAAGGCAAAACGGTCCGTAAAGTGATTGCTGTTCCTGGCAAGCTCGTAAACATCGTAGCCAATTAATAAAGACTTTGACAGAGGTGAATGGAATGGAAGATCAAATCAATACGATCACTCCCGAAGAAGTGAAAAGCAAGCTAAAAAAGGGTGAAACAATTTCTCTCATCGATGTTCGTGAGGATGAAGAAGTCGCTGAAGGAAAAATTGCCGAGGCGAAGCACATCAAAATGATGGAAGTTCCAAATCGTTTAGACGAGATCAACAAAGACGAGGAGCATATCCTCATCTGCCGCTCAGGAAAAAGAAGCGAGAATGTAGCTCACTTTTTACAGGAAAACGGTTATAAAGTGAAGAACATGGTCGGCGGCATGAGGGCCTATGGCAAGGATTCAGAATAACTATAGTTAAGACATAAAAGAACCGGCTGCTATTGAGCAGCCGGTTCTTTTCATGCGGTTTCGTTTTTTTTACATAAATTACCTCTATTTTTTCTTCAATAAACTTAACGAATGAGCCGATATAAGAATATAACGACTCTGGGGGATAGAATGCATAAACAAAACCTACTCTATTTTTTCATACTTCTATTCGCAGCCCGCATGTTTATTGAACAAACTGGCTATTTGCAAAACGATCTGGCTGACCTTTTATTTGATGCAGTGTTTGCTCTTATTCTCATATTTATGTATTTCCGGGTTTCTAAAAAACATAAGCAGAACAGCGCTTTTCTTGAAAAAGAAATTGAAGAGCACAAGTCCACGATGGATGAGCTTAGAAAAAGCCGGGAAAGGCTTCAGGATATTTTTGATACGATTGATGTTGCCATCTGGTCACATAATCTTAAACAAAACAAACTGATGATCACCCCGGGAATTGAAAAACTTTATGGATACAGCTTGGATACGTTCATTCAAGATGTTGAACTTTGGAAGAAAGTCATTCATCCCGAAGATTATCCAATCATTGAAAAGAGAGCGAAGAAGATAGCGCGTGGAGAAACGGTGACCAGCGAGTACCGTATTACGCGGCCAAACGGAGAAATACGATGGATTCAGGACCGTGGGATACCAATTCTTGACGAATCTGGTGAACTGGTTGACTTCAGTTCAATCCTTTATGATATCACCAATCGAAAACAGGCAGAGAGCACGATTGACCACATGGCTTATCATGATGATTTGACTGGATTGCCGAACAGGCACAGGTTTCAGGAAGTGCTGGAACAGAAAATGTTTGAAGCAGATATCAGCAAAAGCAGGATCGCTGTGATGTTTGTTGATTTAGACCGTTTCAAAATAATAAATGATACGCTCGGCCACCGCTTTGGTGACTTATTGCTTCAGCAGGTTTCCTTTCAGCTAAAAAATCTTGTCCGCCCTACGGACCACGTGTTTCGCCGAGGCGGAGATGAATTTATTCTATTGATTGAAAATACGGACGAAGCGGAAGTGAAACAGCTTTCTTTGCGTATTTTGAATCAGTTTAAAAAGCCCATCCTGATCAGAGGTCATGAGATTTTCAGTACGCTTAGCCTTGGTATCTCCTTTTACCCGGGACATGGACTTGATGTGGACGAACTTATCAAAAATGCTGACACTGCCATGTACGATGCAAAAGAAAAAGGCAGGGATAATTATCAATTTTTCAATGCTGCTCTTAACGAATCAATGAGGGTGAAGATGCATCTGGAGAATGGCCTTCGCAAAGCCGTTCATCGCCAAGAGTTTACCCTTTGTTACCAGCCCTTAATTTACCTGCCGACGGGGCGGATCATTGGTACAGAGGCGTTAATCCGCTGGGAACATCCGGAATTCGGCAACATCCCGCCATCTGATTTTATCCCGGTGGCTGAAGATACAGGGCTGATCATTCCCATTGGTGATTGGGTGATAGAAGAAGCATGCCGGCAAAATAAAGTTTGGCAGAACGAAGGGCATGAAAAACTGGGCATCGCTGTGAATATTTCGGTGAAACAGCTGGAGGATCCGGGATTTCCTGACAGGATAAAAAAGATTCTTGCTTCTTTTGACATGGACCCTTCTTTTCTTGAACTGGAGATCACAGAAGGGATGATGCAAGACTTTGATTCTTCCATTCCTAATATCAAAAGACTGAAAGATCTAGGCTTAAAAATATCCATCGATGATTTTGGAACCGGTTATTCCTCATTAAGCTACTTAAAGGTGCTTCCGATCGACACTTTGAAAATCGATAAATCATTTTTGGATGATAGCCTCGAAAGCTTTCGGGGGCAAGCACTTGTCAAAACGATTATTGATATGGGAATCAACTTACAGTTTAATGTGATTGCAGAAGGTATAGAAGATCGGATGCAGGTGGAATTTCTGCTTTCTCAAGGCTGTTTGATCGGGCAAGGGTATTTTTTCAGCGAGCCGTTATCTCCGACAGAATGCGAAGAATTCTTCCAGAAACATTTATCACCAAGGTGAAAATAAGATAAATTTCATTTTTCCTTGTCGACAAAACGGGGTTCACTCTTCAAAACTAGTGGAGTTTTTACAAAGGATTCGACTTAAGTGATAGGGAAAACATACCCAGGAGGTGCTGGAGTATGCTGAAAATAAAGTTGTTTGATGAAGAACATGAAGCTGATCTGGAAGAAGCGGTTAACGGCTTTTTGGAGAACCTCCATGAATCGAACATCAAAGATATCAAGTATCAGGTTTCGATCAGTGACAGTTTAAGGGAGGAAGAGGAACCTACCATATACTCCTACTCTATAATGGTTATTTATATTGAATAAAAAAAGGGAACTCCCTCAGCATGAGCTGAGGAGTTCCCTTTTCTTAATGTGTTGCAGCATTCGTACCTGCCAAATGTCCGGTAACGAAGGCAACGGTTATGTTATAGCCGCCGGTATAGCCATGCAGATCTAAAACTTCTCCGCAGAAATAAAGTCCTTCTTTCTTCTTTGAGGCCATGCTCTTTGGTTCAATTTCCTTGATGGAAACACCGCCGCCTGTTACGAACGCTTTCTCGATGGAAAGTGTGCCGTTCACTTCAAATGAAAACCGTTTAAGCATTGAGACGAACTGGCGCAGGCTTTGTTTGTTAAGGTGTTCACTCGTCACATCAAGCGATATGTTCGCTTTCTCCAATAAGAACAGCAAATATCGTTCTGGCAGAAAGCCTTTCAGAACATTTTTTATCGCTTTTTTCGGATCTTCTTTTAAGAGGCTATTTACGGATTGAAACAGTTCTTCTTCTTTTTGATCCGGAAAAGAATCAATGGACATCGTTATCGATTTGGTTTCAAACTTCTTCAGTGCTTTTACAACATACTGGCTTGATCGCAGGGCAGCAGGTCCGGAAATTCCGAAATGTGTGAAGATCATGTCCCCTCTATGAGATTTAATCAGCTTTCCCTTCGGATTCCAAACGGAAAGCTCTGCCTGGCGGAGAGAAATACCCTGCAGTGTTTTGGATTTAACAAAAGGTTCGGAAGAGGTGATCGGAACTTCTGTAGGATACAGTTCTGTAATGGTGTGCCCTGCTTTTTTTGCCCAGGCATAGCCGTCTCCTGTTGACCCGGTATGAGGGACCGATTTTCCTCCGACTGCAATAATGACAGCATTCGCAGGAATGACGGTACCGTTTTTTAGAACAACTTCTTTTACATGATCGTCTGTGTAATTGACGGTTTCTACTGGGGTGTTTGTCCAGATTTTTACGTTCAGTGATTCAATTTTCTTTAAAAGGGCAGCCACAACATCGCCGGCCTTGTTGCTGACAGGGAACATCCTCCCGTTGTCTTCTTCTTTCAGAGCGATACCAAGCCCTTCAAAAAAAGAGATAATGTCTTCATTGTTAAAGATTGAAAACGCACTGTATAAAAAACGCCCATTGCCGGGGATATGTTTAATAATTTCATCAATCGGGAGCCGATTCGTTACATTGCACCGGCCTCCTCCTGAAATAGCAAGCTTTCTGCCAAGCTTGTCTCCTTTATCAATGAGCAGCACACGGCTGCCCTTTGATGCTGCAGCGACCGAGGCCATCAAACCGGAAGGGCCTCCTCCAATAACCACTACATCATATTTCATGTATGCACCTGCTTCCTTTTATTACAACCAAAAAGATACCATAAATTTTGTGAAATGAAAAACTCTGTCTCGGCAGAGTGCTTATGTTACAATACTAATGTTGTTCAAGAAGATTAAATTAAAGTATGCTTATTTGCAGCACTAAATAGTAGGAGATGGATTCATGTCTCGGTTATTGCGAGGAACGTTAATTTTAACTGCAGCAACATTCTTTTCAAAATTTATCGGATTGATTTATATTGTTCCGTTTAATGCTCTTGTTGGAACAAAAGGTCTTGCACTATACGGATACGCTTATAATCCTTACACGATTCTTCTAAGTATCGCAACGATGGGCGTACCGCTGGCCGTTTCAAAGTTCGTATCAAAATATAACGCTCTCGGCGATTACGCCACAGGCCGGAAGCTGCTGAAATCTGGATTGTTCATCATGACGTTGACCGGCTTTGCCGCATTCCTTGTGCTTTATTTCATCGCTCCCGTGTTATCGTCAAACATCCTTGGAAAACATGGCGGAAACGGAAATACTGTAGATGATATTACCTTTGTTATTCGGATGGTAAGTACTGCTCTGATCTTTGTTCCTTCCATGAGCCTGATCAGAGGTTACTTTCAAGGATTTCAATCCATGGGTCCAACAGCAGTTTCCCAAGTGGTTGAACAGGTTATACGAATATTATTTATTCTAATTGCGAGCTACGTTGTCATCCATGTGCTGAACGGCACCTTGACCACTGCGGTAGGCCTTGCGACTTTTGCAGCGACGGTAGGGGCAGTGGGAGGACTGCTTGTTCTCCTTTGGTACTGGAACAGACGGCGTCCTTATTTGAAAAAAATGTACGAACAGTCCACTGTGGATTCGGGGGTTTCCTTGCCAGCAATCTATCGCGAGATTGTTTCGTATGCGGTGCCCTTTGTAGCCGTTGGACTTGCAATCCCGCTCTATAAAATTATTGATCAGTTTACGATTGTTAACACACTGCAGCGGACAGGCTACAGCCAGCCAAAGGCAGAAGATGTATTTGCGATGGTCACACAGACATCACATCAGCTTGTTATGATTCCGGTGTCCCTTGCGACGGCATTTGCTCTAACCCTTATCCCCATCATCACAAAGTCTTATACAGAAGGGGATTATGACGCGTTAAACAAGCAGATCACACAATCTTTTCAGATCACTTTGTTTTTAACAGTGCCAGCAGCAGTCGGTTTATCGGTCCTTGCTTATCCAGCCTATGGAACGCTCTTTACACTCAACGACATCAAGCTGGGCGGCGAGCTTCTGCGCTGGTATTCTCTATCGGGAATATGGTTTGCGATGTTTACGGTTACCGCGGCGATCATGCAGGGTTTAAACCGGCAAAAATACGCGCTGTTCAGTCTTTTAGTCGGCATCTTGTTTAAGCTGACCCTAAACATTCCTCTCATTTATTTATGGAAAGGCGTCGGCTCAATAATTGCAACCAACATCGGGTACACGGTTTCCATTTTAATCAATCTGTATGTGATTAAGAAATATGGAGAATTCTCGTTCAAGTGGGTATTCCGCCGCGCCATCCTGATCATTGCTTTCGGTTTGGCTATGGCAGCCGCTGTTTATGTCATCAAAGCTCCTATTGAAAGTTCATTTCATGGGGTTTATACGAAGACCAGAGGCATTGCCGTTCTGGCAGCTGGCATTCTCTTAGGAGGGCTCGTTTATTTCGTCCTATCCTACAAATCTGGTTTGATACAGATTGTATTGGGACAGCGGTTCAGTTTCCTGAAAAGAAAAAAACAGAAAGCAACGTAAAAAGAAGGTCCTTTATGGGCCTTCTTTTCTGGCATTAATCATTTTGTTCATCGTACCATTTCAGCTGATTGCCGATACTATAGCCTTCGAGTGGCACTTCAAACTGGAAACCGGCCTTAGCCAGCTCTGGCTGAAGATGTTCTCTGTAAACCCAGCCTCCATGCAAATAAACGGTGCATTCTTCCGGTTTTTCATGATTTAGCAGCTCTTTTACGACTTTCCGCGCCCAATCGTGCTTTTCCTTGGGGGAAAAATTCTTAATCGAAACATTATAGGGCTCGATCCACTGATCCTGAGTAAGAAACCCTTCTTTTGCGCTGTAAAAATAAAATGCGTCATAATTCTGCTTTGCAAAATGAACAGATTTTAAGAACAAAGGACTTATGTATAAATCTATAGCTGCTGCGGGATGGTTCAGTTTCTTTCTGGCAGTTGCCAGCAGGCCGATTTTCCGTTTCATCTAACAATCTCCTCCTATAGTACTAAAATACCCGCGTTTACTAATTATAAAGCAAAATTTTGTAAATTTATAGGAAAATATACTTATAAAAAGAAATGAGGTCCAAGAAAAAAATGCGAATTGATAAATTATTAGCCAATATGGGATTCGGAACCAGAAAAGAAGTGAAACAGCTTCTGAAGAAAGGTGCTGTCTTCGTGGACGGAGTACCTGTGAAAGACAGCAAGACAAAAGTAAATCCTAAAATGCAGAAGGTAACAGTACACGGAGAAGAAGTGGTCTTTAAAGATACCATTTACCTCATGATGAATAAACCGCCTGGGGTAATATCGGCAACGGAGGATCATGTACAGGAGACGGTCATCGATCTTCTGGAAGAGCAGGATCAGATTCTTTCACCTTTTCCTGTCGGCCGCCTGGATAAAGATACAGAAGGTCTCCTCATACTAACGAATGACGGACAATTGTCCCATTCGCTTTTATCCCCTAAAAAGCATGTACCTAAAACCTATTATGCGAAAATTAAAGGAGTTGTAACACAGGAAGATGTGGATGCGTTCAATGATGGAGTTACTCTTGAAGATGGATACAAGACCAACCCTGGAGCTCTTTCCATTCTTCATTCAGGAGAGGTGTCAGAAATTGAGCTTATCATTACAGAAGGGAAATTTCATCAGGTGAAAAGAATGTTTGAAGCGGTCGGGAAAAAAGTCACCTATTTAAAGCGCATTCAAATGGGAGGACTAAAGCTCGATGAGAAGCTGAAGCTCGGAGAATACAGAGAACTGACAGCAGAAGAACTGGAACGTTTATCGGAGAGAGAGGTTTTTTAAAAGGTAATTTCGGGTAATAGCTAAAAAAAGGAGGAATGTTTTATGCTATTAAAAGCTAACGATTTACTCGATAAAAAAGTAAAGCACGCAGAAACAAAGGAAGATAACATTGACTTAAATGGCATTCTTCTGAATAAATATGATTTTTCGCTATGTTACCTGTCGTTTGAGGAAACAGTTCCTGCCGATCCCGGAAATGAAGAATCTTTTGATCCTATTGATAAAAATGTGCTGAACATGCAAGCAGCAACGAGCGGCATCGGTTCACAAAGCACGCCGCTGAGCGGTACAGGCTATCCGGTCGCTGCAAGGTCTTATTATAAAGAAACGTATTATATTCCATGGCACGATATCATTTCACTTGATGACGACATTGTCTACCAAGGTAACGAACGTCAAATCGAAGAGCCTGAAGAGTGCATGGCCTCCTCCATATTTGATGGGTGGACGGTTGAAACCATTGACGGAGAAAAAATCGGCAAGATTAAAGATGTCATCCTGGATACCATTTCAAAAAAAGCAGTTGCCCTTGAGCTCGCTGAGGGGTTTTGGTCAAAGCTTTTAGGTGAAGGCAACAAATACATGCCGATCGCAGGCGAACCAAACTGGGTGGAAGAGAAGTGGGTCGTTGAGCCGGAGCTCAAAGACCACTTGGTGAATGATAAGGATGACATTAAGCCGCTTTTTTAAAAAAAAGCAAACAAAAACCCCCTTTCCATGTGGATGGGGGTTATCTCATTAGAAAAGCACTTCACAAGAGGTGATGTCTGGCTGCAGCGCCCTCGAGGACTTAAACGGGGCGCTTTTTGCTTTTCCTAGTTAAGATACTTTTACTTTTTTAGAAGTTGTTTGCCACAAGCCTCTGCTCGGGCTGGTGACCAGGTTGTTATAAGCCAATACATTTAGATCCCTCTGGATAGTGCGCTGCGTAGTCCCAAATTCTTCAACCAATTCTCGTGTTGTAACAGTCCCTTTCCTTTTTATAAAAAGATACATGGATTTTACACGGTTCAACATACGGTTAGTTGAAGGACTCAAAAAACCACTCCCTATACAGTATTGTCGTTCATAATAAATTATAGTAAAAGATCATTAATTTATTATGATAAAATGTTTAAATTTTCATTAAATATGAGATTAAAATAAAAAGCGAAGACTCCACAATCCGGTTCTTCGCTGCTTGGCCATGATTTCATATCATGATTTCTCTCTCTATTTCTCAGGTGATTGGCGGCTTCGCAGCATGTAATGACCGCTTGTTTAATAAACAAAACAAAGCATTCATCGTTTATGTTTTAACAACCACACCTCCTATTTACGCGATATTATACTTTATTTCAGAAAAAAAAGCAAATGAGCAGTCTTTATATCGTCATTATTCTGTGTTTTTTTACCTTTTTGGTAATATAAGCTAAAATAAAGAGTGGTTTTTCGTTTGAACGAGTACCTAGTAGTACTGAAACATGAGATGATACATAAGAATTGAATGGAGAAAGGTGAGCAGTATGAAAAATGTAAATTGGAAAGAAGAAATCGAAAAAAGGAAAGAAAATCTGCTTAAGGATACACAAGGCCTGCTGCAGATCAGGAGTGTGCTGGATGAAGATAAAGCCACTGATAAAGCTCCATTTGGGCCTGGGATTGAAATGGCCTTGGATTACATGCTTGAACTGGGAAATGCACAGGGTATGCAGACTAAAAATGTTGACGGCTTTGCCGGACATATTGAAATAGGAGAAGGACAAGAATTAATCGGAATTCTCGGCCATCTTGATGTTGTTCCCGACGGTGATGGATGGACGGTGGATCCGTTCGGAGGAGAGATTAAGGATGGTAAGATCTTTGCCAGGGGTGCCATTGATGATAAAGGTCCAACGATGGCTGCTTTTTACGGGATGAAGATGATAAAGGAACTTGGCCTGCCTTTATCCAAGCGAGTCAGGCTGATTCTTGGAACGGATGAGGAAAGCCTATGGCGCTGTGTGGATCATTACTTTAAGCATGAAGAAATGCCTTCATCCGGGTTTGCACCGGATGCCGATTTTCCAATTATCCATGCCGAGAAAGGGATGCTTAACATTGATTTAAAGCAGGGAGCTGCCGCCGATAATCGCCAGCATCCTAATGTGCTTGAATCCTTTTCTTCTGGACGCAGGCTCAATATGGTGCCAGATCAGGCGGAAGCGATGATATCAGGCAGTGAAGAGCTTGAAGAAAGCTTTCAACAATTTTTAAAAAGCCGCAATTTAACCGGTTCCTCCTCCAAAAATGATGTTGGCCTAACTCTAACTCTAATCGGGAAGTCTGCGCACGGAAGTACGCCTGAATTCGGTGTGAATGCGGGAGTCTTGCTTGCTTCATTTTTATCTGGAGCAGATCTTGATGAACAGGGAAAAGCCTACATTGGTTTTGTTAAGGATCATCTTGGAAGCATTTCAGGTGAAGAGCTTGGAATTAAGGCAGAGGATGATGTTAGCGGAATTTTAACGTTAAATCCAGGGGTGTTTGATTACAGCCGGGAAGCCGGAGGGACTATCGGTCTGAATATCAGGTATCCTGTCAAGCATTCAGGAGAAACGGTATTGAATACACTTCAAAAACTGGTGGATGTAAAAGGTTTTTCCCTAGAAGTGACAAAGCATACGAAGCCTCATTTTGTAGATGAAAATCATGAGTTGGTTCAGACATTAAAAAAGGTGTATGAAGAACAAACGGGCCAGCCTGGTAATCCTATCGCTATCGGAGGCGGGACATACGCACGATCATTAGAAGCGGGTGTGGCGTTTGGGGCATTATTTCCTGGGAGGGAAGATGTTGCTCACCAAAAAGATGAATACATGTTCCTGGACGATTTATTCAGTGCTGCAGCCATTTATGCACAGGCTATTTATGAATTGGCCAGATAATCTGTGTCCATACGTTTGATTGAGAGAAAAGGGATTGGGGAGAAGGGACAAAAGTGGTTAGTCAGAAAAGAACTTCTTTAAGCCTGAAAGGTTTTTATTTATTTACTTTCTTTGCCTTTGGCAGCTTGTTTCCTTTGCTCGGTGTTTACTTTAAGGAAGAGGCCGGGCTTTCGGGAACTGAGATCGGTACGTTAATGTCATTAAGCCCTATAGTGATGATTTTTGCGCAGCCGATGTGGGGAATCATTACAGATTATACGAAAAAGCCGAAGCATGTACTCGCTGTATCGCTTCTTCTTACGGGATTAATCGGCTATGCCGTGCTGTTTATTGGCACGTACGGTTGGCTGTTCATCATACTGATCCTGCTGGCGTTATTTCAAAGTGCGATCGTACCGATATCAGACAGTATTCTTTTGAATTACGTAAACCAGACTAACCAGGAGTACGGGAATTACCGGCTGTTTGGGGCGATTGGTTTTGCAGTAGCTGTATTCATTATGGGAAAGTTATCGGAGATGTCGGGCATTTCCATCATCTTTTATTCGTTCGCTCTAAGCTTGCTTCTTTGTTTGCTGCTGATTAGAAGCATGCCGAGAGAAGGTGAGTTGCTGAAAGTGGATTTGCTTTCCGGCCTTTCTGCGTTGATTAGAATGCCGAAGTATATGGTGTTTTTAATAACCACATTTCTTATTTTTGGTCCTATCTTTGCGAACAATTTTTATTTCAGCTTTTATATCCAGGGAATTGGCGGAACCCTGACTGGAGTAGGTATCGCATTCCTGCTTGCGGCTGGCAGTGAAGCGCCATTCATGAAACTGTCGGGCATCGCACTGAGAAAGTATGGTGTTATCCAAATCATGATGTTTGCGGCAGCGGTTTCTGGTTTAAGATGGACCTTTTATTTCTTTCAGCCGTCAATCACTGTTGTACTCTTAACGACTGTTGTCCAGGGCTTTTCCGTCGGTTTGTTTATTCCGGCGGCAATGGAATACATCCGGGAGAATACTCCCTCTGATGTGCGGGCTACAGCGGTTTCCTTATATACTGCCGTAGGTAATGGACTCGGTTCATGGTTCTGTACGTTTTTGGGAGGCATTATCTTTGATAAGTATTCAATCTTCAACACCTATCTTTTCTTCGGTATTCTTTCTTTTGCAGGCCTCTTTATGATTGGAATATTAATGCGGCTGCAGTCCAAAGATAAGCTTGGACTCAGTTCTGGTGTATAAAAAGACGGCTCATGATCCCACATGTGGACCTTGAGCCGTCTTTTTTCTTTTTATTCGAATTGGAACAGATCAGTGGATAGATAACGCTCTCCAGAATCACAGGTGATACAGACAACCACGTCATCCTTGGAAAGCTTTTTGGCGGTTTGAACCGCACCATAGACTGCTGCCCCGGACGAAGGGCCAACGAGGATACCTTCTTCTGCAGCGAGTCTTCTGACGGTCGTATAAGCTGGTTCATCCTCTACATTTATGATTTCGTCATAGACGTTCTGATTTAAGATTGACGGTATAAAACCAGGGCTGGTTCCTACCAGCTTATGTTTGCCTGGTTTGCCTCCTGATAAAACAGGAGAACCCGCCGGCTCTACCACATGCACTGTCATATCGGGGAAAGCCGCTTTTAGTGTTTCGCCAGTCCCGGTAATGGTACCTCCCGTGCCGGCAGGAGCAACGAAGGCGCTCAACGGCTTTTTCAGCTCTTGCATCGCTTCAATGATTTCAACGGCAGTGGTTGTGCGGTGGGCATCTGGATTCGCAGCGTTTTCGAACTGCATTGGCATAAAACTGTTTTCAGGGTTTTCGGCCAGCAGTTCTCTTGCCTTATTGATGGCCCCAGGCATCTTTTCGTCTCCTGGTGTGAGCACGACTTCTGCACCATAAGCTTTGAGAAGATTGATTCTCTCGGCCGTCATTGTATCTGGCATAACGATCACTGACTTGTACCCTCGGGCTGCCGCGTTCATCGCCAGACCGATTCCCGTGTTTCCGGATGTCGGTTCAATAATCGTATCCCCAGGTTTTAATTGACCTGATTTTTCCGCTTCAATGACCATGTTATAGGCAGCCCTGTCCTTTAGGCTCCGGCTTGGATTATAATATTCGAGTTTCACGTAGATGGAGGCCCCGTCTGGGTCAGGTATATGATTCAATCGGACAAGAGGAGTATCTCCAATTAATTCGGCTATGTTTTGAACAACTTTCATGATGATTTGCACATCCCTGTCTTTAACTAATTACAAAAAGTATAACAAATCCAACTTTTAAAATAAAACATGAAAGCTTTTGGATGGTTGTACGGTGATGCTTTTTGGTAAGATAGGAATAATTCCTTTTTAATGGAGATGAAAGAATGTATGAATAGACATATTTTTGCTGCCGTTCCAATTCCTTCTCATGTAAAACGCACGATTGGTGAATTATCCGAAGTGCTCAAAGAAAAGCTTCCTTTTAAACAATGGGTTCATCAAGAGGATCTGCATCTGACGCTGGCTTTTCTTGGACAAACCAGTCAAAATCAGCTTATCAATCTAAAAGAATCGTTTCATATGAATATTCATGATCTTCCATCTTTTTCTCTCACGGTATCAAGAGCAGGATTTTTCGGCAAGCTGGGCCAGCCCCGTATATTCTGGCTCGGAGTAGAAAAAGAGGCGGGCCTTTTTACTTTGCAGAGAACGGTACACGGCCTTTGCCAGAAAGCGGGCTTTCCGGTAGAAACCAGGCCGTATTCTCCCCATATTACTATTGCTAAGAGGTGGGGGGACGCTGACGCCTCCATTAATAGCGTTTTTGATGAAAACATGATCAATCCGGTTGCCGGGCTGACGTTTGAAGTTCGCTCCATTGTGCTTTACGAAACTCACCTGGATAAAGTGCCTAAGTATAATGTCATCGAAGAGTTTAATCTTAAAGGAGAGGACGAACATTGAAAGCCTTTGTGATTATATTTCAGATTGGTGTTTTGTATTTGTTTCATATGCTAGGTGTTTGGATATCAGAAAGCTTGCATTTATTCATTCCAGGAAGTGTTGTCGGAATGATTTTATTGTTTATAGCCCTCTGTACAGGGAAATTTAAAAGCAGATGGGTAAGTTCGGGAGCGCGGTTTATGTTAGCGTATCTCCCGCTATTCTTTATTCCTGTCACTGTAGGAATCATGAACTATCCAACCCTTTTTTCCGTGAAAGGACTGCTGCTCATTGCCGCAACGGCGGTATCTACGTTATTAGTTGTAGCTGCCACAGGCTGGTCGAGTGAACGTCTCATGTCAAAGAAGGAGTCTGTCAGCAATGTTCTGGACTAGTCTTATTTTTATTCTCATAACTGTGCTCCTTTTTATCGCTATGAAAAAGGTATATGAAAAATGGAACTCGCCTTTTCTTATCCCTGTTCTGACAACGACGTTTGTCATGATCCTGCTACTTCTTTTCACTCATATTCCATATGAGAAGTATATGGCAGGAGGAAAATGGATTGAAGAGCTGCTCGGACCCGGTGTGGTAGCTCTCGCTTATCCTCTGTATTTATACAGAGAAAGTTTAAAACGCCACCTTGTATCCATAATTGTAGGCGTATTTACAGGTACCCTTGTAGGTGTTCTTACTGTTTTTCTCTTTGCCAGTGCGATCGTAACGAACAAAAGAATCATCCTCTCCATGCTTCCGAAATCTGTAACCACACCAGTCGCGATGGAAATTGCCCGATTAACCCATGGCTCACCTGCGCTTGCTTCTGTTTTTGTGATAATTGCCGGAATTTCCGGTGCCGTTTTTGCGCCAAGGTGGTTCAACTGGCTGAGGCTGAAGACTCCCCTGGCCAGGGGATTAGGAATTGGAACGTCATCCCATGCGATCGGCACATCCAAAGCGATGGAGTTCGGTGAAGAAACAGCGGCATATAGCTCAGTGGCAATGGGATTGAGCTGCATTATTGCTTCCGTTCTCGTGCCGCTTTTTGCGGCATGGTTTTTATAGAATCACCTTAATATTAAAAGGAGAGGGAGATGGCATTTGGCTCAGCTCGTAAAACTTGAAGACTATGTGTCTCGGTATGAATTAAATCTTTATCACTACCAGAGCCGATTTGTTGCGCTAAAAAAAAGGCGGGCTGAAGAAGGGAAGAATCAAAGGACTTCCATTTCAAGAAAGATTTTTACCTCCCAGCTTAAGTGGGCAAGCTCGACGGTTAAAGAATTCTCAAATTTGGACCCATGCTATTTGAACGACGAACAGCTGCAATTTTTAACTACTAAAATTCCGGATAGCTATTTTTTATTTTACAAACCAGCTATCCTGCATAAAGCGGCACCGGTAGAATTGGAAGTCATTCTGGCTGGGCCGGGGGCGATCTGGTGTATCGTGCTGCTGGAGGGGAAAGATGCCATTTATCAGGAGGACACAAAACACTTTTGGAAGCGTACTGATGATGGACAGAAGAGTAAAAAGGTAGTCAATCCTTTTATCGCACTGGAAAGAATGGATTTTGTGCTTAAGCCTTATCTGGAGCCCTTCAAAGACAGGCTGCAGTTGAAAAAAGCAGTTTTATGCCAGAACGGTTATGTCGATATCCCGCCGAAGTGGAGTGATGTCCAGGTGGTCGATAAGCGTACCTTTGGATCCTGGTATACCAGAGTGGCTGGTGATCCAAGCCCGCCGAAGAGCCACCAATTAAAATTCATCGATGCCCTGCTAAAGGCTTCTGTCACCAACTCCCTTCTGCAGCCGGAATGGGAAGGAAACAGCAGATTAGAGGAGTAATGACGGTCTATGTCGAATTCTATCTTATTCATATTTAAAGGATAAGGACTGCAAATGAAACTCTATTTATTTATTATTCATGCAAACAATAAAAAGGCTCAAAAAACCTGGAAGTCCGTAAAAAAGATTCTTTCAGCCGAGGATGTTCCTTACCGCTCCTACTATACGGAGAGTGAGGGTCATGCGCTTGAAATTGCCAAAAAGATCTCCTACATTAATCGGGATCAGATCGAAGCTATCATTACGGTAGGCGGGGATGGGACCATCCATGAAGTAATCAACGGACTGAAGGATATGCCTGAAGTACCGGTCGGCTTTCTCCCAGGCGGATCTGGCAATGACATTATTCGGGGGTTGGGGTTCAATAAGAAAAAGAGTCTGGCCTATATTTTAAAAAGACGCCTTTTAAATAAAATGAACCCTAAAAAAGTCATTGACGCTGGGGTACTCAGCTTTCCAGGCAATAAAAGACGAAATGAATTATTCGTGAGTACAGCCGGAATCGGGTTTGACGGGGAAGTGACCAAGCTGACCAATCGATCATGGTACAAGAAATGGTTCCAGCGCTTCGGTGCAGGAAACTTTGCCTATACCGTAAGCATGTTCCGTCTTCTTTTTTCCTATACACCGGTGGATGCTGCCGTTACTGTGGATGGCTGCGAGCACCAGTTTTCATCGGTTTGGCTGATCGCTGCCGGCAATATGCCCTATTACGGGGGCGGAATGAAAATATGCCCTTCTGCAAGATCGGATGATGGCCTGCTTGAGCTGTGTATTGTCCACGGCCTGCACCCATTAAAGCTGCTATTTCTCTTTGTTACCGTATTCTCGGGTAACCATAAGGAGCTGGATGGTGTAACCATTCTCGAAGGAAGACGGATCTCCATAGCAAGTAAAGAGCCGTTAACGGTTCAGGCGGATGGAGAATTGCTCGGCACAACACCTGTTGAATGTTCCGTCATTCCCTCTGCACTGTCTATAAAAGTTTAATTTCGCGGGAAAGTTGAGCAAAGTGAATTCTGTTTTTCTATCATTTGGATAAAATAAGAAGAGTGTATCGTCTGATAGGCTCGTCGGGTTTTTTTGGACAAAAAAACCCGACGAGCCTGTTATACATAGACTGTAATGAACGGTGAATACTGCATGATTCTCGGAAAGCATTGGTTATTTAGGGGGTGGATCGGCATTTTGAACAATCATAAACGTGTTGCGGAAGCAGAACAGATCGAAGCCTATCTTGATACATTTACAATGGTCACACTCGTCATTTTTACCGAAGTGCCGAGGGAGGCCTATTTTTACGTAACAGACCTTGAAAGGGTTTACCCATTAAAAAAGATTTCTGAACAGCGGTTGGAGGACCGGCTGCTTTTTCATATGGTTCTTGATCAGAAAATTCCTATCCAACGGGATTATTGGGTTGTGTGCCCTAACGGAGGAAGAATCCCGTTAAAGACGGGGGCGGTTGTAAGAACAAAAGAGTTTGATGAAGTCTTCGCGTATGAAAAAAGTGATCTTGGCACTTTGTATACCTCTGAAAAAACCAGTTTTAAAGTCTGGGCGCCGACCGCTTCTTCTGTACGGCTGAAGCTGTTTACGAGTGTGAGTACAGCCTTTGAACACCCGATGAGATTGGGAGATAGAGGGGTATGGGAAACGGAGATAGCAGGTGATCACCATTTAAATGAATATTGTTACCTTGTCAGAGTAAATCATGCGGTCAATGAAGCTGTGGACCCCTATGCGAAAGCCGTGACGATCAATGGAAAAAGGGGAGTTGTGATCGACTTAAGCAAGACCGATCCTGTGGGCTGGGATACTGCTCTTTCCCCTCCTCCCATCAAAAAGACAGACAGTATTATATATGAAGTCCATGTCAGGGATTTTTCTATTCATCCGTTAAGCGGCATGCAGCATAAAGGTAAATTCCTTGCGTTTACAGAAACAGGCACTGCAGGTCCTGGCCATTCTGTTACAGGAATCGATCACTTGAAAAAGCTGGGTGTTACGCATGTCCAGCTTTTGCCCGTCAATGATTACGGAAGTATTGATGAAACAAAGGCAGATACGGAGTACAACTGGGGTTATGATCCGCTGCATTTCAATGTGCCTGAAGGCTCTTATGCGACCGATCCCGCAGATCCGATTTCAAGAATCAAGGAATTTAAAGCACTGATTTCATCTATGCACGTAAATGGTCTTCGTGTCATTATGGATGTTGTTTATAACCATGTTTTTATCAGGGAGACATCTGATTTTGAAAAGATTGTGCCTGGCTATTACTTTAGGTTTGATTATGGAGGGAATCCTGTCAATGGAACAGGCGTAGGAAATGATACAGCCTCAGAACGATATATGATGAGGAAATTCATGATGGATTCAGTGATGTTTTGGACGAAAGAATATAAAGTAGATGGTTTCCGGTTTGATTTAATGGGTATTCATGATATCAAAACGATGAACGAAATTTACAGGGAACTTGCGGAAGTAAATCCTGCTGTTTTTATTTTAGGAGAAGGCTGGAAGATGAATACGTGGCTGGATGAAGACCAAAAGGCATGTATTGATTCTGCAGTTAAGATGCCGGGAATCTCATTCTTTAATGATCGTTTCCGTGACCATGTTAAAGGGAATATCTTTCATGACGTACATGAAGGATTCATTAATGGGGACGCCTCCCAAATTGCAGGGATGTATGAAAATGCATTCGGAAATTCGGGAGAGCAAGGGTTGTTCATAACACCAGGCCAAAGCATTAATTATATTGAATGCCATGATAACCACACGTTATGGGACCGGCTTCGTGCGCTGCATCCCTATGAAGAAGAGACAGTCCTGCGAAAACGGCATTTGCTCGGTACAGCACTTGCTATCTTTTCACAGGGAGTTCCATTCATTCATGCAGGCCAAGAGTTTTTCAGAACAAAGCAAGGAGACGGCAACAGCTATAAATCGGGTGATATTATCAACAGGCTTGATTGGGAACGGAAAGCAAAATATGAAGCAGACGTACAATATGTGGCTGAACTCATTCAAATTAGAAAGAAGCATCCCGCCTTCCGAATCGATCAACCTGAGGTAATTGCCGACTGCTTATCTCTTCTTCAATACCTGCCTGATGGATTGTTCGGGTACATGATCAAAAACATAGGCGAGCTGGATTCATGGAAGCATATTATCCTTTTATACAACGGCCATCAGAGCGAGAAGGTTTACCAGCTGCCGTTTCCAGGCCAATGGACAGTTACGGCAGAGGCAATGGAAGTGAAAGAGGATGGGCTGTATAAAACAGATGCCGATACGCTCATCATTCCGCCACTTGGATTTACAATGGCCGTTCAGTATAGCGAAAAATTTTAACGAAACATAAATATGTACGATTTTTCTTCAGGCTGTGTTAAAATAATGTATTCGTAGAGGTTTTAAATTTTAAACAAAGTGTATGTTAACCGATATAAAAGAGGACATAATAATTTTCCGCATGAGATTGAAGGTGAACGTTTTGGAACACATACTAGGCAAGGGCTGGAAGATTATGCCGGCTGGTGGGGCAACAGGAGAAGCATATCAAGCTAAATATGAAGATCAGACTCTTTTTCTAAAGCGCAATTCGTCACCTTTTCTCGCGGTACTTTCTGCGGAAGGAATTGTTCCGAAATTATTATGGACAAAAAGATTGGGCAACGGAGATGTAATTACGGCACAAAAGTGGCTGAACGGAAGGGAATTAAAAGCATCTGAAATGCTGAATGATGGCATAGGGAGACTTTTAGGCAGAATACATAAGTCTTCTGAACTTCTTGATATGTTAAAACGCCTGGGTAAACAGCCGCTCACTCCTGATCTGATTATTGATGATATTGAAACGAAAATCCAGGCTGAACAGGTATGTCCTCCAAAAATAAAGGAGGCTGTCCGTTATTTAAAATTGCAAAAAAACGTCATCCAGCATGATGATAAAGTCGTCTGCCATTGTGACGTTAATCATAATAACTGGCTGCTGAGCGAAACCAACGAGTTATATCTTATAGACTGGGATGGTGCGATGATTGCTGATCCCGCTCTTGATCTTGGTATGCTTCTATACTGGTATATTCCTCGTGAAAATTGGTCTAAATGGCTGTCCACCTATGGAGTCGAACTAACCGTGGACCTTCAGCGGAGAATGCATTGGTATATTATCGCACAAACCATTTTGTCGGTATTTTGGCACAGTGAGAGAAAACAGGAAGCTGAAAAAGAATACTGGTACAATTTTTTAAAGCAAGTCTTGCAGGAAAGCTATTATATAAATTAAAAAATTCGACAATTTCCATTTATTGCCCGGGTAATCCCTGTTAATTTGCTATGAAGTTTGAAAGGGTTGAATGGTATTCAGCCAATTTTCGATATGGGGCTTATGATTTGTTATATGTTCTTCAAGGTTCTCATGAGTTGAACCATCGTGACTGTACGTGTTAATGAGACCCAAGACATCCTTGATTTCATTATTTAAACTTCCATGCTGCATCAGCCGGGTAGCCAGGCGTTCCAGTTGGGCGCATTCCTGAGGCGTGCCCTTGCAATCGGTGTGATGATCTTGAAGAATGTCTCTTAACAGTGTCAGTTGATGGGTATAATCAAGCGGCATTTATCTTCACGTCCTTCTTTTAAACTGTTGATGAAATTCAGTAATCATAGGGTATGGAATACGGAAGAATTTATCCGCGACGTAAAGCTGCGGGTTCTTTTTTTTGAACGTAGGCTTTATTGAAGCCTTTTTCTGAACAGCGTTTCATGTTAAAATGTCGAAGGTGTTAAATGGTATTTGATGTTAGAAAGGGAGATCAGTATGCGTCAGCGTTTTAAACCATGGGCAAAAGAAAAGCTAAATGAGTATCCAGAGGTTGTTGCCCCGAATCCTGCTGATTTAAAAGGAAAATGGCACGAATATTTTGGGAACGATCGTCCGATTCATATTGAAGTAGGAACGGGTAAAGGAAGTTTTGTTACAGGAATGGGAAAGGCTCATCCGGATATCAACTATATCGGCATGGAAATTTACGATAGCATTATTGTCTCCGGATTGGAAAAAATTGTTACGGAAGAGATCGACAACGTTAAACTGATAAGAGAAAATGCCCAAAAGCTGACTGATTTTTTTGAGCCGGGTGAAGTGGACAGAGTATATCTTAACTTTTCGGATCCCTGGCCGAAAAACAAGCATGAAAAGCGCCGTCTAACGTACGAATCGTTCCTTTCCATTTTCGAAACCATCCTTAAAGACGAGGGAGAAATTCATTTTAAAACCGATAACCAGGGATTATTTGAGTATTCTCTCCACAGTTTCTCAAAATATGGCATGATTCTAAAACAAGTCTGGCTTGATTTGCATAAAAGTGATTATGAAGGCAATATCATGACGGAATACGAAGAGAAATTTTCTTCCAAAGGCTTCAGGATCTATCGGACTGAAGCGCAATTCCGTTCAAAAAAGTAACCCGGGATAACTCCCGGGTTTTTTTATGTTTCAGACATTCAGCAGGTAGCTTGCATTAAAAAAAGTATGGTACACTGAATTCAGATTATTTTTAATGTTGCAAAGGAGAGTCTCACAATGGATCAGTGGAAGGTAGGCAAGTTAACGTTAACTTGGCTGAATGGCGGAGTAACCCATATGGATGGGGGAGCCATGTTTGGAGTGGTTCCAAAACCGCTATGGAGTAAAAAGTATGCTGTGAATGAGCTGAATCAGATTGAATTACGAACAGAACCGATTTTGCTGCAGGGATTCGGAAAGAATATTCTCATTGAATCAGGAATAGGCAGCGGGAAGTTAAGTGACAAACAAAAGCGGAACTATGGCGTTCATGAAGAATCAGTGATTGAAGAAAGTCTTGAAGCCTTGGGCATGTCAGCGGGGGATATTAATATTGTTTTGATGACACACATGCACTTTGATCATGCCTCCGGATTAACGAAAATGGCAGACGGCGAACTAAAGCCCGTTTTCGAAAACGCTGTCATCTATACCTCTGAAACCGAATGGAAGGAACTGAAGGATCCGAATATCCGTTCAAGAAATACATATTGGGAAGAAAATTGGAGGCCCATCGAGCATCAGGTGACAACGTTTAATGAATCCTTTGAGCCTCTGCCTGGAATCAGGATGATTCATACCGGAGGCCATAGTGACGGCCACAGCATTATTGAAATACAGACAGAAGGAACCGTGCTCTATCATCTGGGTGATATCATGCCGACCCATGCACATAAAAATCCGCTTTGGGTGCTTGCTTATGATGATTATCCAATGACTTCGATTTATGAAAAACAAAAATGGATCAAGCCAGATACGTGGTACTTTTTTTACCATGATGCGGTATACAGAGCAGTCAAGTGGGATGACCAAGGAAAGATGATCGAGGGAATTGCTCGCCCAAAGGATTAGGTTGTCAAAAATCCGTCACATTATTTCCAAATTCAAGCGGGTAAATAAAAAGGAAAAATATGATATGATGGAAGAGATTAGAATTAGAATTGGAATTGTACTGAAAGCAAGGAGGATTATAATGAAAAGGAAGATTATTGCACTATTATCCGTTTTTACTCTTGTTTTTTCCTTTGCCTCTATCGCTTCTGCAGCTGGAGCGACAGCAGACAATGAAATGAAAGCAGCCATTGAAAAAGGCCTGAAAGAAAAGCACTACGATTACAAGAAGGGCAGTATTGAGATTACAGATCTTAAGACTGTTCCGAACAATGATCCAAAGCTTGATACTTCTGAGATCGTCGTAGGCATGGGTTCCTACAAGACACTTAGAGATAACATTTTTTACTTCAAACACAAAGATATTGTCTTTTACAATGCGAAAGACAATAAGATGCTGACAGAGCAGGAAGTGGCAAAAGCCGGTCCAGAACTGCAGCAGTACAAAAAAACACATGAGGATCAAGTAGGCACGAAGATGGATTTTGTTGTGATCATACTGCTTCTTTCCCTTGTCTTGCTTTTACCGCTATACCTCCTTACCATTTGGGAGAAAGGCCAGTACCTAACAACTAAATTTAAAATTAAAAACAATTTGTACAATCATATGAAAAACTTTAACTAAAAAAGGCGCCGCAGTGTTTGCGGCGCTTTTTTGTGTCTATACCATTACTTTAGCTTTTTCACCGTGTTTAGAGATATCAAGGAGCGTTCCGGTTTTGGCATCAATCATGAAATCAAATTGAGTGAGGGTGGAGTTGAGTATGCTGGAAAGGCCTCCTTTGTATACTGTAAACGGCAGCCCGAAACGCTTTACTTCCTCAGGATGTACGCTGATCCATGAACCGGTAACCATAAATTCGTCCTTGGTCTGGCTCTTTACCAGTTTTAATGCTTTTTCAGGAGTCAGGTTCTGAGGTGCTCGCTTTGCTGCTACATATCCTGCTGCGAAGCCTGCGACTCCGGCAAGAATCCATTTGCTTGCTTTCATTTTCAGCATCTCCTTTTCTTATGTAAGCTTTTCCCCATCCAGTATAACAGAAAGCTTTAGTTTTTCTGACTTTTTTGCTATTCTTAAAGGGCAGTCAATGAATGAGGGTTCGAAATTCCCACCCCTCGCTAAAAAAAACTAGGGAGCGTGGAAACTTATAAAATCTTTCACTCTCTCCCGATACGTCTGTTTGTATGGGGATTTTTTTATTGGTTATCCATGTTCTTGGAAGGATGAAAATATATGGAGTTTGAAATTCCAAAAAAGGTTCAAAAAATAGATGAGGATATTGAGCGAAGCAAGCTGAAGTATCATCATAAACGGGTAGCTGTAACGAAAGAATTCACATTTGACGCCGCCCACCACCTTCACTGTTATGAAGGGAAATGCAAGAATCTGCATGGGCATACGTATAAGCTGGTGCTAACGATTAGCGGATTCGTTGACCCTGTAGGAATCTCAATGGATTTTGGGGACATTAAGAAAATTTATAAAGAGGCGATCGAGAGCAGGCTTGATCATCGTTATTTAAATGAAGTGCTGCCGCCGATGAATACAACGGCTGAAAATATGATCGTTTGGATCTGGGAAGAGTTTGATAAAAAATTAACGGAATATCGTTGGAAAGATAAAGGATTCCGATTGGAAGAAATCGTTTTATATGAAACCCCCACGAGCTATGCGACCTTAAAAAGGGAGTGGATGGAACATGCCGAATCACTTTAACTTACCATCCTCAGATGTCTACTCCCAGTGGAAAGTCCCGATGGTAGAGATCTTCGAGACTATTGAAGGCGAAGGAATGGCCGCAGGCTTTCCAACCATTTTTGTACGTGTATTTCATTGTAACTTACGCTGCACATGGTGTGATACTCCTTATAGCTATGCGCCAGCCAAGCCGGAATTTGAGGCAACGATAGAAGAAATCATTCAGAGAATCAATTCTTTTGCATCAAAACGGATCTGCTTTACGGGCGGGGAGCCGCTGATCCACAGAGAAAAATCGGCTGCGCTCTTAAAAGCGATGGCGGAAATTGAAAGAATTGAAGATATTCATATAGAGACCAATGGTGCTATTGCTCTTGAATCGTTTCAGTCATTAAGGGAGAGCGACCCATTAATTAAAAACAAAGCAAGGTTTGTAATGGATTATAAACTGCCGGCTTCTGGAGAGATGGATCGCATGGTTCATGAGAATTTCGATCATTTGGAACCGCAGGACGAAATTAAATTTGTAATCGGCAGTGATGAAGATTTTGAACTTGCTGCAACTGTAGTCAATCAACATCACAAACAAGGACAGGTATTGTTCAGTCCGGTCTGGGAAACAATGCCGCCTGAAAAGCTTGTAAACAAAGTCCTTGAAGAGCGCATGTCAGATATCAAAGTCAGTATGCAGCTCCATAAAATCATTTGGCATCCGGATAAGAGAGGGGTATAAGATGAAAAAAGCGGTTATTGTTTTAAGCGGTGGATTGGACAGTACAACTTGTATGGGGATTGCGGCAAATGAAGGGTATGAGCTGTATCCGCTAACCTTCCATTATGGTCAGAGGCATAGCCGTGAGGTGCTTCAGGCAAAGAAGGTAGCCCAACATTATAACGTGAATGAACACCGTATTGTGGATATCGCGTTTCTGAATCAGATCGGCGGCAGTGCATTGACAGATTCCTCGATTGATGTGCCGACTGAAAAGGATGACAAGGAAGAAATTCCATCAACGTATGTACCGGCCCGAAATATGATTTTTCTTTCACTGGCGAGTGCTTATGCGGAAGTGATTGGTGCTGAAGCTGTTTATATCGGTGTGTCATCAGTTGATTACAGCGGATATCCAGATTGCCGTCCTGAATTCATTAAAAGCATGAATGAAACCATCAACCTGGCAACAAAAGCAGGAACAACTGGTGAAAAGATTTCAATCTGTGCACCTCTTATGCATTTAACGAAAAAAGAGACTATCGAAAAGGGTCTTGAACTGGAAGTCCCGTACCGTCTGACGACCTCTTGTTATAACGGAGAAGAAGAAGCGTGCGGAGAATGTGACAGCTGTCAGCTGCGTTTAAAAGGATTTGAAGAAGCAGGCGCCGCTGATCCGATTCCTTATAAATAATTATTTGAACAACCACCCCTATTGCTGCATTGGAAAATTATTGTTTCCAGCGTTACAATAGGGATATACATATACTAGCTTTCCGAAAGGAGAAACAATGAATACTGAAACGCTGGAGTTGTTTAGAACATTAACAGAGCTTCCTGGCGCTCCGGGATTTGAGCATGAAGTCCGGAAGTTTGTCAGAAGAGAAATTGAACCGCTGTCCGATGAGATTATTCAAGACGGACTTGGCAGCATCTTTGGTGTGAAGCATGGCGAAGGGCCAAGAGTAATGGTCGCCGGCCATATGGATGAAGTCGGCTTTATGGTAACAAGAATTACGAAAACTGGTATGATCCATTTTGAAACGCTTGGCGGCTGGTGGAGCCAGGTCCTGCTCGCACAAAGAGTTCAGATCATCACGGATCAGGGTCCTGTCGTTGGTGTGATTGGCTCGGTACCGCCTCATCTGCTTCTTGAGGAACAGCGGAAGAAGCCAATGGATATCAAGCACATGTATATTGATATCGGTGCAGACAACAAGCAAGATGCTGAGAAAATCGGCATCCGTCCAGGACAGCAGGTTGTGCCGATCTGTCCTTTCACACCGATGGCCAATCCCAAAAAGATTCTTGCTAAAGCGTGGGATAACCGTTATGGCGTAGGCCTGGCGATCGAACTTCTAAAAGAAGTAAAGGATACGAAACTGCCGAATCAGCTCTATTCAGGAGCTACAGTCCAGGAAGAAGCTGGTCTCAGGGGCTCGAAAACAGCCGCCAACCTGATTGAGCCTGATATTTTCTATGCACTGGATGCAAGTCCGGCCAACGACATGACAGGCAATGAAAACGAGTTTGGCCATTTGGGAAAAGGAACTTTGCTTCGTATCCTAGATCGTACGATGATCACGCATAAAGGGCTTCGAGACTTTATTTTAGATACGGCTGAAACCAACAAAATTCCTTATCAATACTTTGTTTCGCCAGGTGGAACGGACGCAGGAAGTGTCCACCTTTCAGGAAAAGGAGTTCCTTCAGCCGTAGTAGGTATTTGTTCCCGTTATATTCATACGCACGGATCCATCGTCCATATTGATGATTATGCGGCAGCAAAAGAACTGCTGATCAAGCTCGTAAAGAGCACAGATCAAACAACATTGAACAGTATATTGAACGATTAACAGCAAACAAGGGTGATGTTATGAAGTTTGCAGTAGGTTCAGCAAATCCCGCAAAAATAAAAGCGGTTGAACATGTAGTGAACGAGCCTGTTCAATCGATGGATGTGCCTTCTGGCGTTTCTCCCCAGCCTTTCTCCGACGAGGAGACTAGGCTGGGAGCCGTTAACCGGGCAAAGGCTTGTGTTAAAAACGGTGCAGAGCTGGGATTCGGCTTAGAAGGCGGTGTTTCAGAGACTGAGGGAACACTTTATTTATGCAACTGGGGGGCTTTGTCTGACAGGGAAGGGAACGTTCTCGTGGCAAGCGGTGCAAAGATTCCGCTGCCGGAGGAAATCGCTGAACCAATCAGAAAAGGCCATGAACTAGGCGATGTGATGGCCAGCTTCACATCAGATAAAGACATTCGAAAAAAAGCGGGTGCCATCGGAATTTTTACGAATGGCCGGCTTTCGAGAGACGAGATGTTTGAACATATTGTCAAGATGCTCTACGGGCAATACGAGTATTATCAAAAAAGATAGCAGAAAAAAAGGGGCTGTCCAGAANNNNCCGCGGAAAGCGAGCAGCCTGGAACGGAAATCAACAGCTTACAGACTTCTTGGACAGCCCCTTTTTTCTTTTCTATTTTACTTCTTCATCGTCCTCAGTGTTAAGGGGAGGATTCAGAGATATCTCATCACCGTGATTCAACTCTTCTTCACTCTCATTATAGGAAACTTCCTCCTCATGCTGAGCAGGAGCCGCTTCAAGGAACGCTTCTTCTACAGCTTCATGGACAGTTTGCTCTTCGATATCATGATTAACTGATTCTCCAAGATGGAATTGCTGAACTTCATTCTGCAAATTAAGCGCAATTTCCTGTAGTTCGTTTGCCGCATAGTTCACTTCATTGATCGCCTGTTTCTGGTGGATACTTGATTCACTGACTTGTTCACTTGTAGCCACTGATTCTTGTGAGATGGCACTGACTTCATGAAGTTTTTCAGAAAGGCCGATATTCGCTTCACCAACATGCCGGATCGACGTCTGGATCTGGCTGATCTTTCCGTGAATTGCAGCAACATTGGTAACGATGGACTCAAAGGCCTGCTTGGTCATGGAAACAGACTGAAGCTGCTCATTACGGTAGTCCTCAAATCTTGCCGTTTCCTGAGTAAGATTATCCATCTGGCTTCCCATCAGTTTAACAAGCTGCTGAATCTGCTGTGCTTCATTTTTGGAGCGTTCAGCCAGCTTTCGGACTTCAGCCGCTACAACGGAAAAGCCTCTGCCAGCCTCGCCGGCTCTCGCGGATTCGATGGCAGCATTTAAAGCAAGCAGATCAGTGCTTCTCGCGATTTCTTGTATGGTATGTACGATAGAATGGATCTGTTTGGACTGTGCATTGGCATCTTGTATTTCAGAAATAAGATCATTCGCGAGCGAAATGAATTTTTCAGAATGTGTATTGAGCTGCTGAACAGTCTCCATTCCAGACTTTCCGTCTTCTTCCGCCTGAAGGGTATCTATTGCGATCTGTTCACTGATGGAAGCAGTTTCTTGGATGGCATCTGTAACTTCCGTCAATAGCAGAGTGCTTTCATGCAAATGATCCGCCTGGCTTTGTGCACCAATGGATACTTGCTGTACTGCGTCTGAAACTTCCTCTGTCTGTGCGGTCGTTTCTTCAGATATCGCGGCAAGGTGCTGGGAGGATGCAGCCAGCTGTTCAGAAGCACGCTGCACTTCACTCATGGACCGCTGCATTTTTTCTGCCATGGCGTTAAAGGTCTCAGCAAGCTCACCCATCTCATCATTGGAGGCCGTTTGTACCCGGTAATCTAGATTTCCGTTGCCGATGACTGTGGCTCCTTCTTTTAATAATGAGATGGAGCGGGCGATAGAACGGGTCAGCCAGATTCCAGCTAAAGTCATGCCTGTAATAACGATTGCAGAGATACCGATCAAGAGCCAGGTGAGCAATGATTTTAATCCGGATTGTTTGTCTGTCAGCTCTGCTCGTTTCTGATCATTGGATTTCTCGATTTTCATGATGGAAGTCTCAACATTGGCTGCAATCGATTCAAAATCACTTGTCATTTCTTTGATCTGCTTAGATGTCGTTTGGATATTACCAGCCGAGGACGTGTATTTTAATAGTTTTGTTTTGAAATCGGATAATTCATCTTCCGGAAGAGAGGATTTATCAAGCTGTTTTTCAAACTTGCCGGCAGATTCCTGGAATTTTGCTACATTCTCTTCGTTTAAGGACAAATAAAATTCTTTTTCGTATTTGTTCATGATGAGAAACTCATTATATAGTTTAAGGTCCTTCATACCGGAAACTTTCTTCTCAAAGGTTGAAGACGTTTCTGCCATCAAATCTTTCAGCCCGCTGATCTGAGCAGCCATAGAAGAAGTAGAGTCAAAGGATGTACCATATTGTTCAATTTTTTTTGAGATGTTTTTATATTCTTTCTTTATGGAAGCATTATTTGCTTTCTTTGAATAATTTTCTACTTTCTTTTGCAATGTAAGAACAGAAGAGTTGATTTCGTTTGCTTTTTCTGTTGAAGGAAGCCGTAAATAATCCTGTTCCTTTTTGCGGATGGTTGTTAGATCATTGTATATTTCTTTGCTATGATTGCTGTTTTGCTGCAATTGTTCCTTTTCATGATCCATTTTCCCGCTTAACCAGACATAACATGCCGTAAATCCGATCATAATCAGCAATCCGATCAAGCTCATAAATAGCATGGTTCTTACCCTGTTGCGTATAGACATGTTCATTGTGTTCCCCCTTTATATCCTTACTATCGGAATCTTTTTAATTTTGTTTATTAAGGTATTGGTCTGTAATGTGAATTTTTCGACAAAATCCCATCTGTCTTTACAGATGTTATTACTCTTGTATAATAAATGAGTTGTGTTTGAACTTATTCATCAACCATTTAAGAAAAAAGAGGAGAATAAATGTGGGTCATTTCATGAAAAGAAAAGGAGTTTCCCTTTCACCAAAAGTTTACTTTATAACCAGCTTCAGTTACTTTGCCCTTGGTTTGATGTCGTCACTGGTGATCGGTTTGATCTTAAAAACAATCGGAGAGCAGGCACACTTGCCTTTCTTTATAAAAATGGGCAGTCTTGCCATGACGTTGCTTGGTCCAGCAATTGGCGCAGCTGTCGCATATGGGCTTGAAGCTCCGCCCCTCGTCCTGTTTGCTTCAGTCGTGGCAGGTTCTGCAGGAGCCGAGCTTGGAAGTGTAGCCGGCTGTTTTGCTGCAACATTAGTCGCGGTTGAAGCCGGGAAACTGGTGTCCAAGGAAACAAAAGTGGATATCCTTATTACTCCGGCAGTGACCATTCTGGCCGGTTATTCAGTGGCCTATTTTGCAGGGCCAGGCATCGAACATTTCATGAAAGCGTTCGGACACCTTGTCATGTGGGCCACCGAACAGCGGCCGCTGATCATGAGCATCCTTGTGGCGGTACTGCTCGGTTTAGCTCTTACTGGCCCGGTCTCGAGTGCAGCAATTGCTATCATGCTTGGATTAGAAGGCTTGGCTGCGGGAGCGGCTACCATCGGATGTGCGGCACAGATGATCGGGTTCGCCACCATCAGTTACAGAGACAATGGGTTTGGAGGATGGATCACTCAAGGAATTGGAACTTCGAAGCTGCAGTTTCCGAATGTAGTCCGCAATCCGAAAATATTAATTCCCCCAACCCTGGCAGGAATCATACTGGCCCCAATCGGTACGCTGGTATTTCATACGGTCAACATTCCAGCAGGAGCGGGGATGGGGACCAGCGGGCTCGTTGGACAGATCATGACGCTTCGGTCCATGGGATTCAGCTGGCATGTGATCCTATATATTTTTCTGTTGCATTTTGCTGGACCAATACTGATTAGTCTGGTAATTTCAGAATGGATGAGGAAAAAAGGATACATTAAGCCAGGAGATATGAAAATAAACCAGTAAGAGGAGAGATTTTTCATGAGAACGCTTGAATCAATCGGAGAATTTAAAGAATTGACGATGCAGGGAACCGTTATTGCTGTTTTCTCGGCAGGCTGGTGCCCGGATTGCGTGTTTATTAAACCATTTCTTCCTGAACTCGAACAGGAATTCAGCCAATATACATTTGTCTTTGTTGACCGTGACCAGCATATCGAGCTTTGCCAGGAACTTGATATTTTCGGTATCCCAAGCTTTGTCGCTTTCCATGAAGGAAAAGAAATCGGCAGGTATGTAGACAAGGAGCGCAAAACAAAAGAGCAAATCACCGCATTTATAAATAATTTGCCTGTAAACGCCAACGAATAAGAGAAATATGTTAAAATCGTAACAGTACGTTTATACGTCGGGAATTACATTTAGAGAGGGCGTTTAATAATGGCAAAGGTAGAAGTAAATCATAAGAAATACGAAGGCATTCGTTTTGATATAGAAGATGAAAGCGTCATTTTGGTCGATATTTTAGAAACCATTCCTTACGAGTATGCTGGCAAGGATACACTGGTTACCATTCCAACAACAGAGTTTACCTCTGTTTGTCCATGGTCTGGCCTTCCTGACTTTGCGGACATCATCATCAGCTATATCCCGAACGGAGATTTAGTAGAGATGAAATCATTAAAATACTATCTGACTTCTTACAGAAACGTAGGGATCTATCAGGAGCATGCAACAAACAAAATGAAGGAAGACCTTGTTGACCTTCTTAAACCAAAGTACCTTAAAATTGTCGCAACATGGAATGCACGCGGAGGATTAGGCACTGAAGTTGTTGTAGAATATAAACAAGACTAGTGAGAAAAGCGCAGTTTCCTGATTAAGAACTTGCGCGGGACATCACATCAACGAATTTACTTCAAAAAACCTCCGTTCAGGAGGTTTTTTATGCTTTCATAACTGGAGGGATAGCATGAGTACAAGCCTTAAACTGAAAAAGGTGCTTGAAGAAAGACTGAACCGGCCTGAATGGCAATTGTCGTATGACCGTGAAAACGAACAGCTTAGAATAGAACATAAAGAGCATCAGAAGGGAATTACTCTTTCTCTTCCTGGGCTGACTGTGGAATGGCAAAAGAAAAAGGACGCCTTTTTGGATGAGCTTGTTTACCATGTGGAAGAAGCTCTCAATGCCATCGAGGCATCTCCTGAAACCAAAAAGGAAAAGAATATCTTTCCTGTCATCCGGTCAACTTCTTTTCCGACAGAATCGCCTGAAGGAGACGCTTTAATCCATGAGGAGCATACAGCTGAAACATCCGTCTTTTATGCTCTGGATCTTGGGAACACATACCGGCTTATTAGTGAAAAAATGCTTCAGGATTTAAACATCAGCAGAGAACAGTTAATGGAGATCGCCCGTTTTAATGTTCGTTCCCTGGATACAGAGATGAAGAGAGATGAGGTTGCGGGCAACACCTTCTACTTTATCAACCATAATGATGGATATGATGCGAGCAGAATTCTCAACTCGGCTTTGCTTGACCGAATGGAAAAGGAAGTGTCAGGTACTCTTGCTGCTGCCGTTCCGCATCAGGACGTCCTCATCTTGGCAGATATTCGGAATAACCAGGGGTATGATATCTTGGCTCAGATGGCGATGCAGTTCTTTATGAACGGCCGTGTGCCAGTAACCGCCCTGCCTTTCCTTTATGAGAACGGTGAACTTGAACCTGTTTTCATCTTGGCAAAAAACAAGCCTGTCGATGAAACAGAAGGAGAGTAGGGAATCAAAGAAATTCTTGGTAAAAATGGCTGTAAAAAAGTCATAAAAGCTTGTCTTAGACCGAAATTTATTATAAGGTATGTTGAAGAAAAGCAGAATCACCCGAATCTTGCTGAATGACAGGAAGTTTTAGGCGGCTTTTTTCCTCCAGTTTAGGTGGCTGTTCAATGGCCGGTAAGCTCGCCTTTATCCATAACCGCTAGAGAAATCTAGTGGTTTTTATATTTTTTGAATTTGTTGGCAATTTTTTCTTAAAGAATGTGACAAATTCCGCTACAATAAAAAGATAGACCTAGAAAAAAAGAAGGTGATGGCAATGTCGTGGTTTAAAAAGATGATGAATTTTATGTTTGATGATGAACCTTCTGAAACAGAAGAATCAATAAATCAAGAAATACATAAGCAAGAGAAAACAGAATCTGGAAATCAACGCACGGTTGGACGTTTTCAGAACGGCCAATACAATTCTGCACCACGGATGGTGAGCCGCTATCCATCAGAAGGGAAATTTCGTTTTCCGCTCGTATCAGATGAAGAAGAACTAGGTACATACAGGTCAGCCAGAGCGAATAAACCCAGCTATTCAAAGGCACCAGCTTATAAGAATGTGAAAGAGACCTATCAACCTGCGTTAGAACAAAAAAAAGAAATCCCTATTAAGGAAAAACAGGCATCAGCATCCAAAGAAGAAAAGGCAAGAGTATTCAAGCCTTCTGAGATCCCTTCGCCCATCTACGGATTTGGCAGCAGGGAAGGGCGAATTGGAAAGGAAAACTCGAATACGGCTGATAATCGATACAGCAATCCTTCTTCAAAAAGCCAGTTTAGGCCGACCGAGATTCCTTCACCCATTTATGGGTTTGGCAGCAGGGATAAGAGCAGCAAGGACAATAAGGAAGAAAGCATTCCCACTGCATATGAGGAACGGCCAAAAAGCAATTTTAAGCCTTCACAGGTACCATCTCCAATATATGGTTATGGTGAAAGAAGACCTGACACAATTTTAAATCCGGGGCTATGGAAGCTATCAGAAATTCAAAAGAAAAAAATTCCGGATAATGAATTGATGGAAGAGCTGTTAAAAGAACCGATTACCATTAAAGAACCTGTCGTACTTCAGAGAGATGAGGAAGTTGAGCCGCCTGTATTGCATGAAGAGAAGGAGGAACAACCGCTTGGACTCGTCCGTTCCAAAGATGAACCGATTCTCCTGCTTGATGAATTTAAAAAAGATACGATCGAGCTGACTGAACCATCTGAACCAGTAATTCAGCTGGAGAGCTCCCCGGAACTTAAGACAGAACGAACAGCAGTTGAACAGAGAATGGAAGAAAGCCTTCCAGCACTAGAAACGGAAACGGTTTATGAATCTTTGAATTCAGAACCTATAGTAATGGAATCTGCATCTGCAGAACCAGAATCAGAACCAATGGAAGAGTATCATGAACAGCCAGAAGAAATACTATCACCCGCTGTTGATGAGAGACAACGGGAAGTTGCTGAGCACCAAAAAGAGCCGGTGAAAAAGCCTGGGGGCTCCTATGTTCCCTTTAATGTTCTGATGTTGAAAAAAGACCGCAAACCGGCAGATCGGCAGCCAGAGGTGAAAAATTCGCTTGTGAAGAAAGAACAAGCTGTAAGACATTCGCCGGAACCTGTTTCTGCTTCTTCATTTCCTCAGCTGGACCTGCTGCATCATCCGCCCGTACAGGAAGAGGATGACAGCCTTTGGATGGAAGAACAGAGAGACCTCCTTCAGCTGACGCTTGATAACTTTAATGTGAACGCCAGAGTAGTAAATATGACCAAGGGCCCTTCCGTTACAAGACTGGAAGTTCAGCCCGCACCCGGCGTAAAGGTTAACAAAATTACGAATCTTAGCGATGACATTAAATTAAGCTTGTCCGCCAAGGATATCCGGATTGAAGCGCCGATTCCCGGAAAAAACACGATAGGAATTGAAGTTCCAAACCGTCACAGCCAGGCCGTGTATTTGCGTGAAATTCTGCAGAGTGAGGAATTCAGGGAAAGCTCTTCTCCACTTACTGTCGCACTGGGGCTGGATCTCTCAGGTTCACCTATCGTGACCGATCTGCAGAAGATGCCCCATGGACTTATAGCAGGAGCAACCGGATCGGGTAAAAGTGTATGCATCAACTCCATTTTGGTTTCTTTAATGTATAAGGCATCACCAGAGGATGTTCGCCTTCTTCTGGTTGATCCTAAAATGGTGGAGCTGGCTCCTTATAATGCCATACCGCACCTCGTAACTCCTGTTATTACAGATCCAAAGGAAGCGACAACGGCCCTGAAATGGACAGTAGAGGAGATGGAGCGCCGATATGAAGCCTTTGCCAGAAATGGCGTTCGCGATATTAAACGATATAATGACAAAATGAAGAGTGAACAGCTCTATGCCAACAAGATGCCTTACATCGTGGTGGTGATAGACGAACTGGCAGATCTTATGATGGTCTCACCGCAGGACGTAGAAGAAGCGATCTGCAGGATTGCCCAAAAAGCCAGAGCCTGCGGCATTCATCTCCTGCTGGCAACCCAGAGGCCTTCAGTTGACGTCATTACTGGCTTGATTAAAGCAAATATCCCGACTCGCGCAGCGTTCGCTGTATCTTCAGCGATTGATTCCAGAACTATCATTGATATCAGCGGGGCAGAACGGCTGCTCGGCCGCGGAGATATGCTGTTCATGGAAAATGGTTCGAGCAAAGCGGTCCGCATTCAAGGAAACTTTGTTTCTGATGAAGAGATCGAACGAGTTACGGCTTTCGTCAAAGAACAGTATCCGACGCATTATTTGTTCAGCAGAGAAGAATTGATCCAGTCCAATCAGACGGTTGAACAGGAAGACGATCTTTTTGAAGAAGCATGTTATTATGTACTGGATGTTGGCGCAGCCTCGTCATCAAGCATCCAGAGGAGGTTCAGGGTGGGCTATAACCGTGCCGCCCGCCTCGTAGAAATGATGGAAGCGTTCGGTCTTGTATCGGAAGCGATGGGAAGCAAGCCGAGAAACGTCCTCATGTCACAAGAAGAATTCCAAAGCAAAATGTACAGCGAAGCAGAAGTTTAATTGTAATTGTTAAAAAAGGTGTCCTGGGACAGCCAAGCGGCTTTCCAAAGGACGCCTCTTTTTTTCGGCTTCATTGCCAGCAAGGATACTAATCAGTTTCTCTTGTTTTCTGAAGAGTAGTTCTATATTATAAGGAAGTATGAGTCTTGCAGGTTTTATTAAGATAAGGAAAACAGCAAATTGCAAATTTCTTGACCAGGTGATGAGGAGTTTATATGAAAGAGATTGAATTGAAGTTACAGGGAAAAATCAAACGCTTGACCAATCAGACGTTCAAATTTGATGAACGGGCGGGTGACGGCTGGTTCTCGGCTGTGTACTTCCTGAAAACATGTGAAATCGTAAAAAAATTCAAGCCCGACAATATAGTAACGATGCAATTTTTTCAAAAAAACGAGTCTGTTCTTTGCGGAACAGATGAAGCAATTGCCTTAATCAAGACATTTGCAAAAAACGCGGATGACCTGGAAATTTATTCGCTCAAGGATGGCGATAAGATTTCTCCTTTTGAGACGGTCTTTACCATTACCGGACCTTATCAGCATTTTGGATTCCTTGAAGGGATGCTTGATGGGATCTTAGCGAGAAGGACGTCTGTGGCGACAAATGTATATAACGTAGTTAAAGCGGCCAGTATATCGGGTGTTCAAAAGCCCGTTATCTTTATGGGTGACCGCGACGACCACTTCGCTCAGCAGGCGGGTGACGGCTACGCTGCATACATCGGCGGTTCAACAGCTCAGGCCACCCATGCGATGAATGAATGGTGGGGGAAGCAGGGAATGGGGACGATGCCTCATGCTCTTATTCAACTGTTTGGCGGGGACATTGTTGAAGCGACAAAAGCTTATCACGAAACCTATCCGGAAGATGAACTGATGGCGCTGGTTGATTACAACAATGATGCGATCACAGACGCTCTGAAAGTAGCGAGAGAATTTGGCAGTGTTTTAAAAGGGGTGCGTATCGACACATCCCGAACGATGGTCGATCAGCATTTCTTCCGCAATCCTGAGGTTTTAGGCAGCTTCGATCCGCGGGGAGTAAACCCCGAACTGATTTTTGCATTGAGAAAAGCGCTTGATCAGGAAGGATTTCAGCATGTTAAAATCGTGGTCAGCGGCGGCTTTACTGAAGAACGGATCACTTCTTTTGAAAAACATGGTGTACCAGTCGATATATATGGAGTAGGGAGCAATCTCCTTAAAATTAATATTGGGTTTACCGGGGATAACGTTTTGATGCATGGAAAGCCTCAAGCGAAAGCGGGCCGGATCTATCGCCCAAATGCCCGTCTTGAAAAAGTAGAGTAGAAACTCTTAGATTTATGTCTAAGAGTTTTTCCCTCATTTAGGACTATATAAATTTGGAAAACGAGAGCAAAATAGGAAAGAATCTGTAACTAAATGCCTCTTTTGGCCAATCCTCCAGAAGTAATGGAGATAGACATTGTTTTTTGCTATAATGAGAAAATGAGTCGGTTACCGCTTTGCTTTTTGATGATTATCATTACTTTATAAGCAGGCATATACTGACAGAAAATAGGCCTTGAAAAATGGACTGCCTGAACATGCGGTTCTGAGAAGGTTTTTGATTGTGGAGGTCTTAACATGACACATTATCACTTTGTAGGAATTAAAGGTACCGGAATGAGTGCTTTGGCTCAAATACTTCATGATATGCAAAATGAGGTTCAGGGGTCTGACGTTGAAAAGTATTTCTTTACCCAGCAGGCTCTTGACGAGCGCGGGATTACAATACTTCCTTTTGATAAAAACAATATTAAAGAAGGCCAGACGATTATTGCTGGAAATGCGTTCCCGGATGACAATGAAGAACTGATAGCAGCAAGGGAGCTTGGCTTGCCGATCTACCGTTATCATCACTTCCTTGGCGACTTTGTTAAGAAGTATACAGGCGTTGCCGTAACAGGCTCGCACGGTAAAACATCAACGACAGGCCTGCTTGCTCATGTTCTTGGAGGAGCGAAGCCGACTTCGTTTCTTATCGGTGACGGAACGGGCAGAGGGGTAGAAGACAGCGAATATTTCGTATTCGAGGCTTGTGAATACCGCCGCCATTTTCTTTCCTATGAGCCCGCATACGGAATCATGACGAACATTGACTTCGACCATCCTGATTATTTTAAGGATATCGATGATGTGATCAGCGCGTTTCAGGCGATGGCCATGCAGGTAACAAAAGGAATCATCGCTTGCGGTGATGATCAGCATCTGCAGAAGATCCATGCAAACGTACCCGTCGTATTTTATGGCCTTGGAGAACACAACGATTTTCAGGCAGCCAATATTAAGCGTGATGAGATCGGCACTACATTTGATGTTTTTGTGCGCAACACTTTTTATAACACATTTACGATTACGGGGTATGGAACCCACAACATCCTCAATGCGTTAGCGGTTATTGCGTTGTGCCACTATGAGGATGTACCCGTTGATATTATTTCTGACCGTCTAAAAACGTTTAGTGGTGTAAAGCGCCGATATTCTGAAAAGCCGTTTGGCAATCAAGTATTGGTCGATGATTATGCTCATCATCCAACAGAAATCAGTGCTACAATTGAAGCCACTAAATATAAGTACAAAGACCGTGATGTTGTGGCGATTTTTCAGCCCCATACTTTCACGAGAACGAAAACGTTTCTGCAAGAATTCGGTGATAGCTTAAGCAAAGCCGATTATGTTTATCTGTGTGATATCTTCGGTTCCGCACGTGAAAATGCAGGTACACTCACGATAAAAGACCTGCAGGACCTAATTCCGAATGCACAGCTTCTCACAGAGAATGAAGTAGGCATTCTGGAACAGCACAAAGACGGTATTCTATTGTTTATGGGTGCTGGAGATATTCAAAAGTTTCAAAAGTCCTATGAACAGGAAGTTGAAGAAAACAAAGGGAAAAGTACACGAATTGGATAACGATGAAAAGGGGGACTCGGGAAGAGTCCCCCTTTTTTTATATGAATGAAAATGAACTCCAGTAAAAAAAGCGCCGGAAGGTTTATCCTCCGGCGCTTTTAATATCACTTATTTAAGGTTCTCAGGGTTAAGCTTGTCAAGCTCAGGAAGAACAAAACGTCCGTCCTTACGGATCAATACATCATCAAAATAGATTTCTCCGCCGCCATAGTCAGGGCGCTGGATCATAACCATATCCCAGTGGATGTTAGAGTCATTGCCGTTATATGCTTCTTCATATGCTTGTCCAGGTGTGAAGTGGAAGCTTCCGTCAATCTTCTCATCAAACAGAATGTCTTTCATCGGATGCTGGATGAAAGGATTTACACCGATGGCAAATTCTCCGATATAGCGGGATCCTTCATCTGTATCAAAGATTTTGTTGATGCGCTCTGAATCATTGGCAGTCGCATTTACGATTTTTCCGTTTTCGAAAGTAAGAGATACGTTTTCAAACGTATAGCCTTGATATGGAGAAGGAGTATTGTACGTGATCGTTCCATTTACAGAGTCGCGCACTGGCGCAGTGAATACTTCTCCGTCTGGAATATTGTTGGCTCCCGCACAGCGGATTGCCGGAATGTCTTTAATAGAGAAAGTAAGATCGGTTCCAGGTCCTTTAAGATGGACTTTATCCGTTCTGTTCATAAGATCTTCCAGAGATTTCATCGCTTCGTTCATATTGCCGTAATCCAGGTTGCATACTTGGAAGTAGAAGTCTTCAAAAGCATCGGTGCTCATGCTGGCAAGCTGAGCCATGGATGCGTTAGGGTAACGAAGAACGACCCATTTCGTTTTCTTAATACGAATATCGCGGTGCATTGCGAAGACTGTTCTTTCATAGAGCGCCATTTTTTCAGCAGGCACATCAGATAATTCGTTGATATTGTCTCCTGAACGCAGACCGATGTACGCGTCCATTTGCGACATAAGATCGCCTTCATGCTTAGCGATAAGTTTCATCTGATCCTCAGACGCTTCCATGTATTGCTGGCGCATCACGGAATGGTCTTTCAGCAATACGAAAGGATATCCGCCTGCTGCGTATGCTTCTTGTACAAGTGCATTGACAAGCTCTTTTTGAAAGCCGAAGTTTTCAATAAGAACCTTTTCCCCTTTTTGGAGATTAACAGAGTATGTAATTAGATTTTTGGCTAATTGTTGAATGCGTGGATCTCTCAAAGAAATTTCCCCCTCGAATTATGTTGATAGGCCTAACGTATCTATTTTAACTCAATTTAAACAATTTGTAATGTTCAAACCCCAATTCTAGAAGGAAATCGGTAAATATTGTAGAATAGTAGGATACATGTTTAGTTTTATGGGCATAGGGTAATTTTAAAACCAATCATATCAGGAGGTGTCGCGGAAATATGAACGTACTGATTCCAATAAGTGTCGCAATCATTGCCCTCGCATTTGTTGTCCTCGTGTTTTTCTTAGCCCGTACTTTAAAATCCTTGCAGGGAACACTTGATAACGTAGCGAAAACATTAGATGGGCTAGAAACTCAATTAAACGGAGTGACTTCAGAGACAGCTCAGCTGCTTCACAAAACAAACAAACTTGCTGAAGATGTCCAAACCAAGGCAGATTCCTTGAACACTGTGTTTTCTGCCGTACAGGATTTAGGAAGCTCTATTCATAATGTGAATCAATCTGTCCGCAAAGTAACAGAGAAAATTTCTACTGGTGCTGAGCGGCAGTCTGAGAATATTTCCCAGGCGGTTCAATGGGGTAACGTTGCAATCAACCTTTGGGAAAAATGGAAGATTAAAAAATCCAAATTGGAATCTTCCCGAAGAAAACAATACCAATAAGGAGGAGAATCATGAGTAACGAAAACAACAACCAAAACATTAACAGTAAAGATTTTATTATTGGTGCTCTTGTGGGTGGAATTGTAGGTGCTGCTTCTGCACTATTGATGGCTCCTAAAAGCGGTAAGGAATTAAGGAATGACATCAATGAGCAGGCAGGCACAATTAAGGATAAGAGCACTGAATGGTCTGCGATGGCGAAAGATAAATCATCCAATATTGCTCGTACCGTTTCCGAGCAGTCCAATCAAGTGGCTGGCAAGGTGAAGGAGTTAACGACCAGCATCCGCCGAGACCTTGATAATTGGAGAAATAAAGGCAAAGATGTGATGGATGAGAGTGCTGATGCATATGGAAGCCAAGCAGAAACTGAAGTTAACCGTCAGCCGAATACGGTAACTGAAGAAGAACTTGTTGAGCACAAATATTGATACCATCTGAATAAATGTGAAATGATAAGCGGAGAAGATGAATCTTCTCCGTTTTTTTTATATAAAGGAGGAAACGATATGCCATTAACGAAAATTTCAGATTCAGAAGCTTTTAAAAAGGCGATAAGCGAAAATGGGAGAGTGTTTGTACTGAAGAACAGCACAACTTGCCCGATCAGTCATGCGGCTTTTGAAGAGTACAAAAAATTTGCTGAAGATCAAAGTGGGAACCTATACTACTTGAACGTTCAGGAAGCGCGGCCGCTTTCCAACGAGATTGCAGAGACTTATGGGGTCAAACATGAATCTCCCCAAGTCTTGCTTTTTGAAAATGGCGGGGTAAAATGGAACGGCTCTCATTGGGCTATTACCTATTCTGCGCTTGAGGATCATTTTAATCAATAATGTGAAAGCTCCTGTTTTGCCCCGCTTTGGCACGGGCAGAACGGGTTTTTTTATTTTCATAGAGGTGACAGCCCCTGTTACTTTCGACTATAATGAATGTGTTTTAAAAACAGAGCATAGGAGAGGTTAGGATGAGCACAGAAAAGTTAGACGAGCTGAGAGACCTTTTGGAAGGTCTGGACATGCAGCTGCTTGAACTGCTGAATAAACGAGAAGCATTGCTGCAAAGGAACGAAGCCTTAAGGCTGGAAAGTAAATTTGCTCTGCGTGAGAGGGCCAAGCAGTATAAGACAGGGTCATTGCAGAAAGACGTATTGCTGAACATTGTTAAACAACTTGAAGATGCTGAAAAAAAACCTGGGCAGCAGAATGACCGACATCTCCTCGTTTCAAGAAAAAAACACCCTGAAAACACGGTGCTTTCCATTAATGGAGAAAAGATTGGAAATGGCCTTCCCCATCTGATCGCAGGACCGTGTGCAGTGGAAAGTGAACATCAGCTGGATGAGGCGGCAAGGGCTGTTAAAGAGCAAGGACTGGCATTTATGCGCGGCGGGGCTTTTAAGCCTAGATCCTCACCCTATGATTTTCAGGGACTCGGGCTGGAAGGCCTTAAACTGCTGCGTCAGGCAGGAGACAAATACGGGTTGGCTGTCATCAGTGAGATCGTTGATCCAAGGGATTTAGAAGCAGCCGAAGAACTTTTGGATATCATTCAAATCGGGGCAAGAAACATGCAAAACTTTGAGCTCCTGAAAGAAGCGGGGAAGCTCAGAAAGCCTGTACTTTTAAAAAGGGGACTAGCAGCGACCATTGAGGAATTAGTGTATAGCGCTGAATATGTCATGGCAGGCGGAAATGATCAGATCATACTTTGCGAGCGCGGGATAAGAACATATGAGAAAGCAACAAGAAATACACTGGATATTACCGCTGTGCCTATTCTGAAGCAAGAGACACACCTTCCTGTTTTTGTGGATGTTACCCATTCGACCGGACGGAAGGATCTGCTCGTGCCTGCTGCAAAGGCCGCATTGGCGATCGGTGCTGACGGGATTATGGCAGAGGTGCATCCGCATCCCGAACAAGCGTTATCCGATTCAGCACAGCAGATGAACCTTCTGGAATTTCAAAAGTTTGTCGATGATTTAGTCACAAGCGGTTTATATAAGAAAGCGAAAACCTTCGCCTAACCAAAAACTCTCCCTAGCGGAGAGTTTTTTCATGATTATGGATGGCCATGAATATTAAGGAAAAGAAAAACAGCAATAACTGAGCATATACGAGCATATTAAAGGAATTTAAAGAATCGTTCCCTTCTGACAAACGCCATCTTTATAAGAAAGAGGATTTGCCGGATAATCAACGTACAGGTATTTTTACTTCCTCTTTTAAGTGCGTATAATGAGTGGGGTAAACAAAAAAAGACTGCAATTCGGTCAATTTGTAGCATTGTCCTTACCTTTTAGAGGAGGGAAACAGATGAACAACCTTGAACAAAACACACAAACAACAACTAAAAAATCATTGAATTTTTTCTTGCTTGCCGTTACACTTCTTTGGATTAAATCATACTTAGCTTTTCGTTTCAGTTTAAATCTTGATCTCGAGAATGTGATGCAGCAAATTATTTTAGTGATTACTCCACTGAGTTCGGCACTATTCTTCTTGGGTTTAAGTTTATTTGCCCCCGTTAAGAGCCGAAACAAAGCATTGTTAACGATACATTTTATCATGTCATTTATTTTATATGCTAATATTGTCTACCATCGTTTTTTTGATGACTTTATTACCATACCGGTACTGTTTCAATTTAAAAACTTTGGTGACATTGGCGGAAGTGCCAAAAGTTTGATGCACCCGCTGGATATTTTATATTTCTTGGACTTTCTACTGTTATTGACCATTGTATTATTTAAAAAAGTTAAGCCCGTTGAAAAGATCAAAAAGAAAACCATTGGGCTTGTATTTGTTTCCGCGCTGAGCATTTTCTTGGCCAACATTGGAATGGCTGAAATTCAGCGCCCTGAATTATTAACAAGAACGTTTGACCGTGCGATCCTCGTAAAATTGATGGGGATCTACAACTACCATGTGTATGATGCAGTATTAAGCACAAAATCATCAACACAGCGGGCATTAGCGGACAGCAACGACTTATCAGACGTAAAGAACTATGTGGATTCCGATTATAAAAAACCAGATGATAAAATGTTTGGCGCGGCAAAAGGAAAGAACGTGATCCTTGTGTCGATGGAATCAACACAGAACTTCCTGATTAACAAAAAGCTTCACGGCCAGGAAGTAACACCGTTTTTGAACGACTTAACAAAAAACAGTTATTACTTCGATAACTTCTACCATAATACTGGACAGGGCAAAACGTCAGATGCGGAGTTTTTGATCGATAACTCGCTATATGGACTCCCAGGCGGTTCTGTATATGCAACAAAAGCTCAGAACAAATACCATGCCACACCTGAAATTGTAAAACAGAGGGGCTATAATCCTGTGGTGTTCCATGCCAATAATAAAAGCTTCTGGAACCGGGATATCATGTATGATACGTTAGGCTACAACAAGTTTTATTCTAAGCCTTATTACCATGTGACGGACCAGAACTCAGTAAACTATGGCTTAAAAGATAAGGAGTTCTTCAAGCAATCCATGCCGATGCTTGAAAATCTCAAACAGCCGTTCTACAGTAAATTCATCACATTGACAAATCATCATCCTTTCATTTTGAACAATGATCAGGAAAAGTCGATCCAGCCGGCTAACACAGGAGATCCTACAGTGGATAATTACTTTGTTACCGCTCGATACCAGGATGAGGCATTAAAACAGTTCTTCCAGCAGCTGAAAGCTTCAGGGCTTTATGATAACTCAGTTGTCATCTTGTACGGAGACCATTATGGTATTTCAGAAAACCATAATAAAGCGATGAGCAAGATTTTAGGAAAAGAAGTTACACCTTATGAGCATCTTAAGCTTCAAAAAACACCATTGTTCATTCATGTTCCGGGCCAAAAAGGAAAAACGATGCATACGATCGGCGGAGAGGTTGATTTGAAACCGACCATTCTGCATCTGCTCGGTATAAAAACAAAAGGTGACATTCAGTTCGGCTCTGACCTTTTCTCTCCTGAACGTGATGATTTCACCGTTCAAAGGGACGGAAGTGCGATTACGAAAGATTATGTTTATTCCGGAGAAAAAGAAAAATGCTACAATCAGACAGATGGAAAAGAAGTGGCTAATAAGCTATGTAAGCCTGCAAAAGAAAAGGCTGAAAAAGACCTGAATCTGTCAGATAAAGTAGTTTATGGAGACTTACTCCGATTCTTTAAAGACGGAAAAATTGTCCCAAACCAAGAAACAAAATAACAGTAAAATTAACCGGCTGATTTCAGCCGGTTTTTGCTGTTTTGTATGTACTTACGGGGAATGGAGAAAACTATACAAAAGAATTTGTAAAATATTCACTTTTCCCCGCTGGATTATAGCGCTGTCACTGCTTTTCGTTGCCTAACTGCAGTCCTTTACTGTATGATATCAATAACATTACATAACCTGTCTGGATTGTGGAATTAAAGGAGGATTATCAAATTGAATACAACAATTTATGATGTGGCCCGTGAAGCAGGAGTCTCTATGGCAACTGTTTCACGTGTCGTAAATGGAAACCCGAATGTAAAACCATCTACAAGAAAAAAGGTGCTTGAAGCAATCGAACGCCTAGGATACCGTCCTAACGCTGTTGCAAGAGGACTTGCGAGCAAGAAGACAACAACAGTAGGTGTGATCATCCCTGATATTGCAAGCATCTTTTTCGCTGAACTTGCCCGTGGAATTGAAGACATTGCTACGATGTATAAATACAATATTATTTTGTGTAATTCGGATCAAAACAAAGAAAAAGAAATACACCTTCTCAATACATTGCTTGGCAAGCAAGTGGATGGAATCGTTTTTATGGGCGGTAAAATCACAGAAGAGCTTGTAGAAGAATTTAAAAAATCCCCTGTGCCGGTTGTAATGGCTGCAACGGTTGATATGGAAAAGGAAATACCATCCGTTAACATTGACTATCAGCAAGCCGTGTATGATGCAGTGGAGCATCTTCTGAAATCTGGCCATGAATCAGTAGCTATGGTCACTGGTCCACTTGAAGACCCGATCAATGGCTATCATAAGTTTACGGGTTTCCGTAAAGCGATGGAGGACGCAGGAAAAACAGTTGACGAAAAGCAGATTTTTGTCGGTGATTACACGTATGATTCCGGTATTGAAGCAGTTGAAACATTCCTTGAGAGTGGAAACATGCCTACAGCGATTTTTGTCGGCACAGATGAAATGGCACTTGGTGTTATCCACGGCGCACAGGATAAAGGATTGACTGTACCGGGGGACCTTGAAGTAATCGGTTTTGACAATACAAGGCTTGCAACCATGGTCAGACCAACCCTTTCAACCGTCGTACAGCCGATGTATGATATCGGTGCAGTTGCGATGCGCCTATTGACAAAATTGATGAACAAAGAAAAGGTGGAAGAGAACACAGTCGTTCTTCCTCACCGTATTCAGTTCCGCAACACAACAAAGAACAACGATTAATAAAATTGGTGTGATTGAAGCGCCTCTGAAAAACAGAAGGGAACAAGCAAGCTTCTACCCATCTGCTTTTCTGGCGCTTCATTTGTTTCACAAATCAGCCGTTTTAACAAAGCCAAGAAGATAAAGGTGGGAGAAGAATTGAGAATTGGCATAATTGGGGCCATGGATGAAGAAATTCATTACATGAGACAAGCCCTTGATATTTATGGGGAAAGCGTTCATGCCAAAGGTAAATATTATGAAGGCACCTATGGAACTAAAGAAGTGGTCCTTTGTAAATCAGGTGTGGGAAAAGTGAATGCTGCGATTACCACACAGGTTTTGATCGACCGTTTTAAAGTGACTCATATTTTATTTACAGGAGTTGCAGGAGCTCTTCATCCTGAGCTTGAGATTGGGGATATTGTCATCTCCACCAGCGCACTGCAGCATGATATGGATGCTTCGGCTCTTGGGCCGCATTTTCCACAGGGAACAATACCGATGTTCGATTATGAATCTGATTTTACAGCTTGTCCGAGCCTTGTTGAGCTTGCTGAACAGGCAGCTGCAAAGATACGGGATATTCATGTCCGCAAAGGAAGAATTTTAAGCGGGGATCAATTCATTGCCAGCCGGGAGACCGTTGAAAAGTATTTTCAGCAGTTTGATGGCGCATGTATTGAGATGGAAGGCTCAGCTGTAGCGCAGACTGCCTTTTTAAATGATGTTCCGTTTGTGGTCATTCGTTCGATTTCAGACAAAGCCAACGGGGAAGCAACGGTAAATTTCACAGAATTCACTAAGCTTGCTGCCGAACGATCATCCTCCATTGTTGAAGAAATGCTAAAGACGATTTAATAGAAAAAATGAAACACCTGATAGAGAGATTCCATCAGGTGTTTTTTGTATAATCCCGAATATGGTGAAGTGCCTTTGAAAGGGTCAGCGCATTTTTTTCTGTGATCTCCTGTTTGCGGGGAATCGGTTTATACAGCTTGTCAGGATCCTCCCAAGTAAGAGGAAGCGTGACAGGTGCTTGTTTTTGCCACTTTTCCACCCACTCCATCGGCAAAGATCCTTTTAAGTCGATATCGTTCATGGCAAGCCAGATTTCCGACCATGCCCGCGGCACGACACGCCAGATGTCATATCCGCCGCCTCCTGTAGCAATCCATTTTCCACCGCAGTACCGGTCTGCTGCTTTTTTTGCGATCCTCGGTATGGCGTGGAACGAGTTCATCGTAACTGACAGGTGTGTCAGCGGGTCAAAGTAGTGGGCGTCAGCACCGTTCTGGGTGAGGATCACATCGGGCTTAAAGAAGGCGGTTACTTCATTCAGGGCGGTTTCATAGAGGCTGAGCCAGGACTCATCTTCCGTAAAGGCGTCTACCGGTAAATTGAAAGAGTAGCCGTATCCGTCACTCTGGCCTTTTTCTGTCACATTTCCGGTTCCGGGAAACAGGTATCTGCCTGTTTCATGAATGGATAGCGTACAGGCATCCGGATCCTCATAAAACGCCCATTGGACTCCGTCACCGTGATGGGCATCAGTATCCACATACAGAACTTTCACGCCATACTTCTTTTTTAAATATGCAATAGCCACCGCGCAGTCATTATAGACGCAAAAACCGGATGCCTTCCCTCTGAATCCGTGATGAAGGCCTCCGCTGGCGTTGAAACCATAAGAAGCTTTGCCCTCCATGACCATATCTGCAGCAGTTAAGGTAGCTCCGACAATAAGTGCACTGGCTTCATGCATGCCGGGAAAAATGGGCGTGTCCTCTGTTCCAAGGCCGTAATTTTCAGCGGAAACAGCGTTCAATGTTCCTTCGCCTGCTTTTTTTACTGCCTCAATATATGCTTCGTCATGTATGAGGCCGATTTCTTCGTCTGTAGCCATCCTGGGTTTTACGATCTGGCTGTCCTCCAAGGCACCGGAAGAACGCAGAAGTTCATATGTTAATTGGACACGCAGCTGGTTAAAGGGATGATCTTCATTGAATTTATAGCGAAGCATGTCCTCGGAATAGATAAAAACCGGTTTCTTCATCTTTCCACTTCCGGTTCCTGCGGCCAAATGACGTCATAACCATTCTGCCTTAGTTCAGAAGCGATGCGGTATGGATTCATTGTCCCGATCCGGAACACCAGAATCTTTTGGTGTTCTTCTTGTTTGTCCGGATAGACGAGAACACTGTTGATGTTAATTTTAAAATTCTTGATCAGAGAAGCAACATCAGCCAGTTTGCCAGCGATATTTTCAACCTTAACCTCAAGGTGTGAGCTGGGCTGATGGGCACCTGTAAGCTGTATGAGAGTGTACAGCATGTCCCGTTCAGTGATGACCCCTACCAGTTTTTTCTTCTCAAGGACGGGGATGCAGCCGATCTGATGCTCGTAAAAAACACCAAGAAGGTCTTCGGCAAAATCAAGTGAATGTGCAGTGATCACATCACGTTTCATTATCTCAGAAACGGGCCGCTGAAATTCTTCAGGATGATCGGCAGCATCAAAGATGGACGGGCTGGCGTCTCTTAAATCACGATCAGAAATAATGCCGACAAGCAATCCTTCTTCATCAACAATCGGCAAATGGCGGATGCGGTGAGTTTTTAAAAGAAGCAGAGCTTCCTTAATCGTCGTTTGTGGCATGGCTGTAACAGCCTGTTTATTCATCATGTCCTGAACAATCATCTTTATTTCTCCTTTCTCCGGTCAATACATAAAGCGGTTCTGGAAACGGATTTTATCGAATTGCTGTACAGAATTCATCGTTATTCTCTTTCCGATCCTGACCATTAAACAGTTTGCGGGGTGTGAGCTGATCTCCGGATCGTCTGTTGCCATATATTCCAGGCCTCCGGCATTCATCATTTTCTCCATCACTTTCCTGTAATCCCAAACCGACAAGCCGGTTCCTTTCAGATCCCAATGCCAATAATATTCCGTTGTGATAATGATATAATCTTCCATCGCATCATCCATCATCGATACTTTTAATAGGCTTTTCCCTATTTTACAGTTGCGGTAATCCGCAATGACTTCAATGGCACCGAGTTCAAGCAGGTTCTCCATGTTTCCTTGTGACCATCTTTCCATCGGATCGGGATAGACATAGGTCGCATAGCCGATAATTGTCTCTTTATTTCTGGCGATTATGATTCTTCCTTCATCAAGTCCTGCAATCTCAATGAGAGCTTCACGCTGCTGGTGCGGGGGCCTGAACGCCTTTAAGCCGGCATGAAACTCGTAGCCTGCCAGATGTTCAGGCGAAATCGGCCCTTCGATAATGACCTTGCCCAAAGGTGTATCAATGGCAAGGCAGTTGTATGTTTTCTTATGGTTCATTTATACACCACCCAATTTGAAAGTTATCCTATTCTATTATACATAAACAAGGCTGTTTGTAAGGGCTTTCAACTTATTTGGTGTGACAATTCTAATAAATTTAAAAATTTAGAACGATTATGATATAATGGCTTTGAATATCTTGGCATAGGAGGAGATTGGCTAATGAAAGTGGAAACGCTTCCGAGTGTAAAGGGTAACTTTAACCTTGAAGACTATCAAGCAGCATATGACGCATTTGACTGGAAAAGCATAGAAAAAGAATTTTCCTGGTATGAAACGGGGCGAGTCAATCTAGCCTATGAAGCGGTTGACAGACATGCAGAAGGCGATAGAAAAAATAAAGTAGCACTTTATTTCTCAGATCAGAAAAGAGACGAGAAGTATACATTTAAAGAGATGAAGGAACAATCTAATCGGGCCGGCAATATGCTCCGCCAGCTTGATGTTGAAAAAGGGGACAGGGTGTTTATTTTTATGCCGCGTTCTCCTGAGCTGTATTTTTCACTGCTCGGGGCAATCAAACTGGGAGCCATCGTCGGCCCGCTGTTTGAAGCATTTATGGAAGGAGCAGTCAGAGACCGTCTGGAAGACAGCGAAGCTAAAGTACTGATTACAACTCCTCAGCTTTTGGAGCGCGTGCCAGTCAGCGAACTTCCTTATTTAAAACACGTTGTGCTCGTTGGTGAGGACGTGAAGGAAGAAGGGCCGTATGTCGATTATTTCAGCCGAATGGAAAAAGCGGACAAGGAGCTCGATTTGGAATGGGTAGACCGTGAAGACGGGCTGATCCTTCACTATACATCAGGCTCAACCGGTAAACCAAAAGGCGTCCTCCATGTTCATAATGCGATGATTCAGCATTATCAGACCGCTAAATGGGTACTTGATCTTAAAGAATCGGATGTTTACTGGTGCACGGCCGATCCCGGCTGGGTGACAGGAACCTCCTATGGTATTTTCGGGCCTTGGCTGAACGGTGCCTCCAATGTGGTCCGGGGCGGCAGGTTTAGCCCGGAAGATTGGTACGGTACGATCGCAAAGTATGGCGTAACGGTTTGGTACAGTGCACCAACCGCATTCCGTATGCTTATGGGAGCCGGGGATGAGGTCGTAAAACGCTTTGATCTTTCTTCGCTCCGACACATCCTGAGTGTTGGCGAGCCGCTGAATCCTGAAGTAGTCCGCTGGGGCATGAAGGTCTTTAACCTGCGCATCCATGATAACTGGTGGATGACGGAAACAGGAGCTCAGCTCATCAGCAATTTCCCGGCAGTTGAAATTAAGCCGGGCTCAATGGGCAAACCATTCCCGGGCATTGAAGCGGCTATCATCGATGATCAGGATAATATCCTGCCGCCTAACCGAATGGGGAACCTGGCGATTAAAAAAGGATGGCCTTCCATGATGAGAGCAATCTGGAACAATCCTCAAAAATATGAATCTTACTTTACCCCTGGCGGCTGGTATGTGTCTGGAGACTCAGCCTATATGGATGAAGACGGCTACTTCTGGTTCCAAGGCCGTATTGATGATGTCATTATGACATCGGGTGAAAGGGTAGGGCCTTTTGAGGTAGAAAGCAAGCTTGTCGAACACCCTGCAGTTGCCGAGGCGGGGGTAATCGGGAAGCCAGACCCGGTTCGCGGTGAAGTCATTAAAGCATTCATCGCACTGCGTGAGGGTTATTCTCCGAGCGAAGAATTGATTCAGGAAATCAGATCGTTTGTGAAATCTGGTTTGGCCGCTCACTCTGCGCCAAGAGAAATCGAGTTCAGAGACAAGCTGCCTAAGACAAGAAGCGGCAAGATCATGCGCCGTGTACTCAAGGCATGGGAATTGGATCTGCCGACAGGCGACTTATCCACGATGGAAGACTAATCATTTAAAGCAAAAAGCCCGCGAATTAATTCGCGGGCTTTTTGGGTTTCTTTTTATCATCATTTTGGGGAGGAGGATCCTTCGGCTTTTTGCCTGCCGTTGGATCTTCCGTTTTTTTGTCATCCGTTCCCGGTTTGTCTGGTTTCTTTGGATCTGCTTTTTCTTTGCCGCTTTTAATCTTCTCAGATGGCGCCGATTCCTTGCCCGAGACGTCTACTGCTGTAACATACAGCACGCCTGATGGGGCAGATAGAGAGGTTTTATCTGATGTTAGACTGCCGATTTTCTTAAACGGACCGTTTCCGGTAGCAGAATAATAGACACGGTAGCCGACTACATCACTTTCTCCTGACGCAGACCAGGATAGCTTCCCGCCTTTGGATGACAGTCCGCTGACTGTATCAGGGTTTTTTCCGTTCTCTGGAAGGTTTGTCTTAGGAAGAAGATGGTCAGAATTTTCTTCTCCGGTCACTTTCTTCAAGTCGACTCCGTCAAACAGCGCATCGTCAATGAGGACGCCTTTTTGAGTAAATTCTTTTGGTGTCGATTCGGACGCTTTGTATTTCTTACCGTTTGCAATAACATAAAGCCCGGTATCCAAGCTGTTATCTGTTGAATCTGGAGCATATTTTACATTGAATAGATCTGTTGTTACAAGACCTGCTGACCGGCAGAGATCAGACGGAAGTTTTCCGGAGATCCCGCAAATTTCTTTCCTGACAATTCCCGAAGGCATGGAGAAACGATGCTTCGGGGCCATGAGTGATGGCGCGTATTTATAGGCATCATTGGCAAAAGCTGCCCACAGGGTCTGGCTAATATGCTGTTGTCCTGTTGGAAGTGCTTCAGGTTTATCATATCCGTGCCATACACCAAGCGTTACGTTAGGATTTGTCGCTACAAACCAAGAATCCTTGGCAGAGGATGTGGTACCGGTTTTTCCAGCCCAATCTGCATAAAAGTTCAGTCTGCCTGGAATGCTTGCTGCGGTTCCGCCTGGCTTCAGTACATCCCTCATCATATCAAGGATAAGATAAGAGGTTTGCGGAGAATATACTGGCACCGGCTTAGATTTATGTTTATATAGAACTTTTCCATGTTTGTCTTCAATTTTTTCAATAAGGTAGGCATCCACAAACTTGCCTTGGTTAGCAAAGGTTGCGAAAGCGTTCGTATTCTCTTCTACGGTTACCCCGTGGGTCAACCCGCCGATGGCAACAGATGTAGCCGATCTGTCTGTATCAGTAATTGTTGTGAATCCCATTTTCTCCAATCGATTGAAAGCATCGGACCGATTCGCTCTCATGAAGCTGCGCAGTGCAGGAATATTATAAGACTTGGCAAGTGCGGTCCTTGCGGAAAGGAGTCCATGAAAACGGTTATCATAGTTGTTTGGTGCGTAATTGCCAATGGTCAGCGGTGTATCAGGAATGATGTAACCCGGCTGCACTTTACCTTCCTCAATGGCCGGAGCATATGCGAGCAGCGGCTTCATCGTTGAACCATTCTGTCTTAATGCCTGAGTTGCATGGTTCAGCTGTTCACGGTTGTAATCACGCCCTCCGACAAAGCTGATGATAGCTCCTGTTTTATTTTCGATCAGTATGGAGCCTACTTCCTGCGGCTGCTTTTCATAGATCCATTTTCCTTTGGCGTTCTTCACGCGGACGAGGTGGGTAGAGCCGAAGAGATATTTGTTCTTCGCTGTTTTCTCCATTTCCTCATAGATCTTTTTATTGATTGTCGTATGAATTTTCAGGCCTTTTTGGCGCAGCTGTACAAAAGCATTCTGACGGTATTCATCTTTTGTGTTCTGCTTAAGCTTGTCAAAGTTCTTGCCGTCATTTTTCGCTGCGAGCCTTGCAAGGATATCCGCTGAACGGCGCTCGACTTCAATGCTTAAGTAAGGATATTTTTCGTAAGAAGATTCCTTCTTCGTTACAAAGTGTTTTCTCACATTATATTTCAGTGCTTTATCGTATTGTTCAGGTGTGATGGCTCCATTTGTCAGCATGCGGTTCAAAACCGTTTTCATGCGGTTGGTACCATATGTAATATCTTTTTTAACTGCTCCTTGTTGTGTAAATGGAGAATATACAAACGGGTTTTGCGGCATGCCTGCAAGGAAAGCTGCCTGCGGCAAGTTCAGTTTGTCAGCGTCAACACCGAAAACTCCCTGAGCGGCCGCCTGGATGCCGGCTACGTTTCTGCCGGATGAGTTACGTCCGAATGGAACGATGTTTAAATATGCTTCAAGGATTTGCTCTTTTGTAAACAAGTGCTCGAGTCTGAGTGCGAGCAGGATTTCTTTCGCTTTTCTGTCGAAGGAAACCTCGTTCGTTAAGATCTGGTTTTTAATGAGCTGCTGAGTAAGAGTACTCCCGCCCGATCGGTTATCGGAGCCTGTTACTTCCTGAAGCGTTGCCCGGAGGATAGCCTTTGGAACAATGCCGTCATGCTCATAGAAATATTGATCCTCCGTTGAAATAACGGCATCTTTTACGTATGGTGAGATATCCTTTAAAGGAACCTCCTGGCGGTCAAGGTCAGCACGCAGCTTGCCGATCAGTTGATCTTTGTCAAAATACATCGTACTCGTTTCTTCGTAATTGTAAATGTCATCCTTCATGGTGCTGTAAGCTCTGACTGGCTCGTTTTTTACAAGCGAGGCCAGAAAGCCAGCCCCTGCTCCAGCAGCCAAACAGCCGCCAAGCAAGAACAATACCACGATAATTAAGAATAAGTTCCAGGTGAATGTGTATGTTTTATCTGCGGCCTGTATAATTTTTTTCTCATTTAGATACGCAATAAAGCGCCTCCATTTTTCCTTAATTTCCTCTAGATGAGACATTTGTAAATTCCCCCCTATCTGACTAATTATATCATATCCCATGTCGTTTGAAGGGGGACTTAAGACAATTTTGTCAGTGGATGAGGAATTGACAATGCGTATAACCTGTGGTAAAAATGAAGAATATATGTCAATTGGATAAAGCAGAAGCGAAGATAGGATTTAGTAGTAACCGTCTCCCTGTTACAGAAAGCTGGTGGCCGCTGCAAACCAGTACATAGACTGTTTATGAATTACACCCTGGAGCTTTCTTTGTGAAATGAAAGTAGCAAAGACCGGTTGAAAAGCCGTTAATGGATATGAGTGGGAGGAAATACGTTTCCTTCAACGAGGGTGGTACCGCGGTAATCACGTCCCTTATTACAGGGGCGTTTTTTATTTGTCTTCATCCAGAAACTGAAAGGAGCAACTATAATGACAATTTTACAAGACTTGGAATTTCGAGGTCTCATCAATCAAGTGACTGACCGGGAAGGTTTGGAAGAAAAGCTGCAGAGCGGAAAAACCCCTTTTTATTGCGGTTTTGACCCGACAGCAGACAGCCTGCATGTGGGCCATCTGCTTGTGATCATGACGATGCGGCGCCTTCAGCAGGCAGGCCATCAGCCGATCCCTCTTGTGGGAGGAGCGACAGGAATGATTGGGGACCCAAGCGGGAAGAAGGCAGAGCGGACGTTAAATGAGGCCGGTGTGGTTCAACAATGGAGCGAACGAATTAAACAGCAGCTTTCTAAGTTTTTGGACTTTAACGCTCAGGATAATCCTGCGAAAATCGCCAACAACTATGAGTGGATCGGCAGCATGGACGTTATTTCATTCTTGCGTGATGTAGGTAAATACTTTCCGCTGAACTATATGCTTGCAAAAGACTCCGTAGAATCCCGTTTGGAAGCTGGGATTTCTTTTACAGAGTTTACGTACATGATCCTTCAGTCTTATGACTTCCTTCAATTGTACCGCCAGGAAGGGTGCCGGATGCAGCTTGGCGGAAGCGACCAATGGGGCAATATCACAGCTGGTCTGGAATTGATCCGCAAAGCCGGAGAAGAAGAGAGAGCATTCGGATTAACCATCCCGCTCGTAACGAAGAGTGATGGAACGAAATTCGGGAAAACAGAAGGCGGAGCGATCTGGCTTGATCCGGAGAAAACCACTCCTTACGAGTTCTATCAATTCTGGATCAACACGGATGACCGTGATGTGATTAAATTCTTGAAGTACTTCTCATTCAAGAGCCATGAAGAGATCAACGAACTTATTGAACAAGTGCAGAGCGCACCTGAAAAACGGGCTGCGCAAAAGGCGCTTGCAGAAGAACTGACTGCTCTTGTGCATGGAGAACAGTCATTGGAACAAGCCATCAAAATCTCTCAGGCACTGTTCAGCGGACAGCTTTCTGAATTGACTGGAGCTGAAATTGAGCAAGGCTTTAAAGACGTGCCTTCCTTTGAAATGGAGTCTAAAGAGGATATCGGTCTGATCGACCTGCTTGTAGCAAGCAAAATTTCTCCATCAAAGCGCCAAGCTCGTGAGGATATAACCAATGGAGCGATCTCAATCAATGGCGAACGTTGCCAGGACCTTGAAAAAGTGGTGGGAAGAAGCTCTCGTATTGATGATCGATTCGTCGTCATCAGAAGAGGGAAGAAGAAATATTTCTTGATCCGATACTAATTATGCTGAATAAGAAGAACCGGCCCTTGTGAATGGGCCGGTTTTTTTGTGTTCGATAATAAAAAGTGCGTTTTCGATAATAAATGCAAAGAGATGCCACTATTGAAGGGTGAGAGCTATATTTTGGACTGGATTTGTCACTAAATTCGCTTCAAAAGGGCGGATTTTTAGCAAAATGAGGGCCGAATTATTAGGTGCACACTTAAAACTTCTCATGAAAGGGTTCGATTTTTTTAAAAAATGATCCTAAAAAGTCGAACTGCTGCAGTTCTTCGCTGTTTGCTCATATTTGCAATAAAAAAAACGCTCCGTAAAAACGGAGCGTTTTCTTAAACTTAACGAGAGTAGTACTCAACGATAAGCTGTTCTGAAATTTCAGCCGGTAATTCAGAACGCTCTGGTAAGCGAGTGAATGTACCTTCTAGTTTGTTTTCGTCAAAAGTCAAGAAGTCAGGAACAAAGTTGTTCACTTCGATTGCTTCTTTAATAGCGCTAAGGTTTTGTGACTTTTCACGAACACCGATAACTGAACCAGGTGCTACGCGGAAAGATGGAATATCAACGCGCTTTCCGTTTACAGTAACATGGCCATGGTTTACCAATTGACGAGCTGCACGGCGAGTGCGAGCAAGACCAAGACGGTAAACGATGCTGTCTAAACGAGACTCAAGAAGGATCATGAAGTTTTCACCATGAATTCCTGTCATTTTGCCTGCATCGTTGAAGATACGGCGGAATTGACGCTCGTTTACACCATACATATGACGAAGCTTTTGCTTCTCTTGTAATTGTAAACCGTATTCAGAAAGTTTTTTTCGTTGGTTAGGACCATGTTGTCCTGGAGCGTAAGGACGCTTTGCTAATTCTTTTCCAGTTCCGCTTAGGGAAATACCTAAACGACGGGAAATCTTCCATGTAGAGCCAGTATATCGAGCCATGAATGACTCCTCCTTCACTTGTTTTGTTTTAGTAAAACACAACAGTGACTGTTTTCTTTTCATCTGCATATTTTATTTGCCTATACCTTCACTTCAGCAGCCTTTGAAGCTACGAGATATACCATGCTTCTTCAAACATGTAACAAAATAAAACAAATGACGAACACAGTGCCGCTTTATTTTACACAAAGATTAGTATATGTTTTTTCGGGAAACAAGTCAAGGGCTAGTCTTAATATAAAGGCGCCATGGCAGTGATGGCTGAATACAATAATGGCAAAGTGGAAGGAATTGCGTTTCTGTGGGAGAAAGTTTATAGAAAGCGCTTACAAATAAAAAAGGGGTGCATATCTATGAAGTCCAAGTATTTTGAAACCAATGCCATACACGCTGGGTATGAGGTCAGCAAGCATGGAGGAAGTCTGTCTCCGCCGATCTACCAGACCTCGACATTTGTTTTTCCGGATGCAGAAACGGGCGAGCGGAGATTTGCCGGAAATGAAGCAGGATATGTTTATTCCCGGCTGAAAAATCCGACAGTGGTTATGTTTGAGGAGCGAATGGCAGAACTGGAAGGCGGGGAGAAGGGTCTGGCTTTTGCATCCGGTATGGCCGCAGTATCAGCAGTATTGCTCGGCCTGTTGAAAACAGGGGACCATATCCTTTGTTCGGAAGGGGTCTATGGATGTACCTTCGGGCTTCTGCAATATATGGAAGATCATCTTCAGATCGGGCACTCCCTTATTCCAATGGAGAATGAAGCCGCTTTAGAAGCTGCGATTTTGCCTAACACCTCACTTATTTACATCGAGTCGCCGATCAACCCGACAATGAAACTTGTAGATTTAGAAATGGTGTCTAGAGTTGCCAGAGAAAAGAACATTCCAGTCATTGTGGACAACACGTTTTGTTCTCCGTATTTGCAGCAGCCTCTGAAAAAGGGCTGTGACATTGTCGTGCACAGTGCGACGAAGTATCTTTGCGGCCATGGAGATGTCATCGGAGGCGTTGCAGTTGGAAGGCAGGACGTGATGCAGCAGATTGCAATGACCGCCCAGAAGGATATCGGTGGGATCATGTCCCCTTTTGAAGCATGGCTGCTTTTAAGGGGCATTAAAACGCTGCCTGTCAGAATGGACCGCCACTGTGATAATGCCGAAAGGGTCGCTGTTCTTTTAAAACGCCATCCCTCTATTGAGTCTATCTTTTTTCCGGGAGATCCGGACTTTGCTCAGTATAAGGCAGGGAAGAGGCAGATGAAAAAGGCAGGCGGAATGATCAGCTTTTTGATAAAAGGAGGCAAGCCGGAAGCTCAGCAGATAATGAATGCATTAAAGCTTGTCAAAATTGCTGTTAGTCTTGGGGACGCTGAGACGCTTATCCAGCATCCGGCGACGATGACACATGCCGTAGTGCCTGAACAGGAACGGGAGAAGATGGGGATCAAACAGAATCTGCTGCGCTTATCCGTGGGGCTTGAAGCCTGGCAGGATATATGGGCAGATCTCGAGCAGGCTCTTCAGAGTGTTTATCAAAAAGAAAATCAGGTCGTAAGATAAAAAAAAGAACGGCCCGGAAGTTTTCCGGAGCCGTTCTTTCACATAGAAGTAATGTCTAGCTTCAGTACCCAGGGCTGAAAACGTGTTTCTTGTTTTCAGCATAATGATGAAATCATCCCTAGTCCTCGGAGGACGATCTAATAACTCACAATTCGTCTTAGGTCGCTTACTCTTTTCTATATATGCTTGTTCAGTTCATCAACAAACCGTTCGAGCCATACTTTGTCGATCTCATCAAACCTGTTTTTTTCAGGGCTGTCAATATCAAGCACGCCAAACAGCTGGCCATTTTTTACAATGGGCACAACAATCTCAGATTGGGATGCAGCATCGCATGCGATATGCCCGGGAAACTGGTGAACGTCTTCCACAACCAGTGATTGCTGGTCTTTTGCAGCCGTACCGCAGACACCTTTTCCCAAAGGGATTCTTACACAGGCCGGCAGTCCTTGAAACGGTCCGAGGACGAGCTGGTCTGACAGTTCTTCATATTCATAAAATCCAACCCAATTAATAGCGGGGAGGAACTGGTTTAAAAGCGCTGAGGCGTTCGCCAGGTTAGCGGTAATGCTTGTCTCGCCTTCTAAAAGAGCACGGAGCTGCTTGAGGAGCAGATCGTATCCCTCTTCGCGATTTTGACTGTATTTTTCGACTGTAAACATGAACATCCCCCTTTTTATGCTAGCCGTCTTTCCCTATCTTATCAAAAATTGTAGAAGATTACATCCGAACAGGTGTATTTGTCGAGCGATTATTAAAGGGTATATCAGGTTTTCCAACGAAAAAGAAGTAATAAGAAGGGTGGTGGATACTAAATGTCAAGAGATCAGATGGCTACCAAAATTAAAATTGCCGAAGCTGCGATTGAATTGTTTACAAACCAGGGGTATCAGGGCACCTCGGTCAGGCAGATTGCCAAGAGGGCTGGTGTTAACCTTGCTCTCGTTTCCTATCATTTTGGCGGGAAGCAAGGCTTGCTTGAAGAGCTGATTTCATCATTTTATGAAGGGTATATTCGCAAGATTGAAGTGGTGTACCATACATCGATGGACTATACAGTTAAAGATCAGCTTTTGACCATGATTGAAAGTGTCTTGCATTACCAGCTGAAGCAGCCTGATCTGTCACGTTTTGTCCATCGGGAAATGACGCTTGATTCTACATTAGTAAGGGAAGTGATGACCACTTACCTCTCTAAAGAAAAATATTTTTATGACACCCTATTTGAAAAAGGCATGAAACAAAGGGAGTTTCATAAACAGCCTGTCATGCTCCTGACCATGCAGCTGAGAAATCTGCTCATCATGCCTTTCCTTCATCCGTTATATATATCTGAAGTCTTCTATACGGCTCCACATGATCCCTTATTCGTTACGTCTTATGTGAGTTTCATCAATAAATGGCTGGAGCAGTCGGTTTGTATCCCGCCTAAAAAGAATCCGCTTCTGTCTGCTGTGCAGAATCCGCTATTTTCTTTGCAGGGAAAGTGGAACGGATAAAAGATCTTGGTGGATGAGTATATCATAGCCTTGTCCCAATCCCTTTGCACTATGGGCATCTGAACCATAGACAAAAGGGATTTTCTGTTTTATGGCCTCCTCAATCACCCAATGGGGAGGATAGGACTCTCCACACAATGGCTTGAATAATCCCGCTCCATTGTAGTCAAGTTCATAGCCGTGCAGCTTAATCAGTTCCAAAATCGTTCGGATTTCTTCCTGATAAGATTGATCCGTTGGATACTGCTTCTTAAATTTCTGGGCAAGGGTCATATGGCCGATCCGTTTTGGCTTGTAATTTCCCAAGTCTGATGTGATGGACTTTGATAGTGTCTTATAATAGGCACTGTACACCTTGTCTGTGCTGCCGAATGAACGAACCATTTCACCGAACATGTCCTCGCTGTAATCAATGCAGAAATAGGAGCTTTCCTGCTTAATGAAATGGACGGAAAGAATGGCATCATCAAGCCGGGGACCGACTTCATTTAAAAAATCTTTTGTTTCCTTTTCAAATCCATCAATAAAGTCTACCTCTAATCCGATATTTATGGAGATCGTCTTGCTGTAATATTGTTTTGCAGCTCCCAGTTCGTCCAAGTAGGAAGATAGCCTGCTTAATTCCATGCCTGAATCTTTTTCTGGTACCGGATCAATGAACCTTGAAGGCAAGGGGGCGTGTTCGGTAAAGGTCATTCCGGATAATCCTAATTCAATTGCCCGTTCAATATATAGAGAAATCGGGTCGGCGGTGCCATGCGGACAATACGGGGTATGGACATGGCCATCATAAAAAGTAGACATCGTTAACCTCCTGAGTTTTGTTAAAGGATAAGAAAGCTTTGATATTTATGGAAAAAAATTATGGTTTTTTTCATTTTTTTTTAGTCAAAATTCAGTTTTACATGTTATCATAAGAACATTGAGTTAGCTTTGGACAAGTGAAAAGCACTGTAAAACACTGGCATTCAATAAAAAAATTGCACTCATTAATTATTACAATTAAAATTAAACAATTGTAACATCATTATTACATAGATTTTGCAGTTTTGCAGAAAGGAAGAAAGGGTGCTTCCTATGACATACATAATTGCCGCAGTAGTTGTTTTAATAGCTGTCGTTGTTTTTGGCTCCTTTTCACGCAAACGGATTTATAAGCAGATTGACCGTCTGGAATCCTGGAAAATGGATATCATGAACCGTCCGCTAACAGAAGAGATTTCAAAGGTCAAAGGGCTTACAATGGTTGGTGAAACAGAAGAGAAATTTGAGTCATGGCGCAGCGACTGGGATGAGATGGTCACAGTTGAACTTCCAAATATGGAAGAGGCTCTGTTTGATGCCGAGGAAAGTGCGGACAAATACCGGTTTGGAAAGGCAAAAGGGATTCTGCATCATATTGAATCCCGGATGCAAGCCATGGAAGAGCGGATCAAAGCAATATCAGCTGAGATTGACGAACTGATCACAAGCGAAGAATTAAACAGGGAAGACATTATTGAGGCCAAGGAACAATTCAGTGAGGCAAAGAAGTACTTTCTGACACATTCCCGGTCTTTGGGGAAAACAGCCGTACTGTTTGAAGAGGAGTTTACAGAAGTCAATGCAAAATTTGTTCAGTTTGATGAATTGACCTCACAGGGCAACCACCTCGAAGCCCGAAAAATTCTCGTTGAAAGTATTGAAAAATTAAAAGAAGCCAGATCGAAAATGGAATCAGTTCCTGAACTGCTAGTCATGCTTTTATCTGATTTGCCTTCAAGCCTTAAGGATCTTCAGGATGGATTCTTTGATATGGAACAGCAAGGCTATGTTCTCAATCACATTGGGATCGATAAAGAAATCACAGCGATGAATGAGACGATCACCAAATTGCTCGAGAAGGTATACGCACTGGAAATCGATGAAACGCAAAAAGGCATTGAACAATTAAACGCCGAAATCGATCAATTGTACGATCTTCTTGAAAATGAAGTGGTCTCAAAGCAGTTTGTGATTAAAGAGAAGGAAGTCATCCTTCAATCACTTTCTGATCTTCAGCTGGATATGGAAAAGATCCGTGCCGAAGCTGATATGGTAGCGCTCAGCTACCAGCTTGATCACTCCGATGTAGAAGTTCATAAGCGATTAGAAAAATTGTTCACTAAGCTCCAAACGAGGTTCTCCATCATTGAACAGTCTATCGAAGAAAAGAAGGACTCGTATTCGGTCATCCGTGAAATGATGGAAGAGATGGCGGTTCAGCTGGAAGATGTGAAAAAATCAAACCATGAGTATCAAGAAAAACTGATCAGCCTGAGAAAAGATGAGCTACAGACAAAAGAAAGGCTGAAAGAACTCCGCAGGAAGCTGCTTGAGGCAAGAAGAATGGTACAAAAAAGCAACCTGCCAGGACTTCCTGATCACTATCTGGTCACGATTGAAAAAGCTGAAAGCTATATTATAGAAGTTTCTAAACGGCTTGATGATAAGCCTTTGGAAATTGCAGATGTAACAGAAGTTCTCGAAAAAGCACTGGAAGCCGTTGAAGAGGGCTACAGGGAAACTGCTGAGATTATCGAAACAGCGCTGCTGGCAGAAAAGCTTATCCAATATGGAAACCGGTACAGAAGCTCTTATTCATCTGTTTCAGTACGTCTCATCGAAGCGGAAATTGCTTTCCGTAATTACCAATATGAAGAAGCACTTACCATTGCAGGAACTGCCATCGAAAGCGTACAGCCGGGAATCCTAAAAGAAATGGAAATCAATTTAAAGCAAAAGATTTGATGTAAAAGCTGGGACCTCAAAGTTCCAGCTTTTTCTGTGCGTAATAGAATGAGTACAGCAGCTTGAGGAAATCGGATTCTGAAAATCAAAATATCTTTTTGAATTCATTGATGCCATCCATTAATTTAGAGGGATTTATGGAAGGATAAAGAGAGATATGCAAAAACAGTTTTCTGTTTAAAATACAATTTTTTCTTTTATTCGGTTGTGGTATTATAGATTGATGTGTAGAATAAGTGAGCTAGGCGGAGGAGTCAACCATGATTTATTTTGACAATAGTGCAACAACGAAACCATATAAAGAAGTACTGGATGCATTTGTTACTGTTTCTCAGAATTATTTCGCCAATCCATCCTCCATTCATTCCAAGGGTGGAGAAACAGAACGGCTTATATTCCAGGCTCGAAAAACTGTAGCAGGACTGCTGAAAGTAAAACCAGCCGAAATTATATTTACTTCCGGAGGAACGGAAGGCAATAATACAGCCATTAAAGGAATTGCATTAAAGCATCAGGAGCGCGGCAAACATTTGATTACAAGTGAGGTAGAACATGCTTCCTCTTACGAAACATTTCATTATCTGGAGTCGCTTGGCTTTGAAGTGACTTATCTGCCGGTAAACTCTTCTGGAGAAATTTCCTTGGAAGAACTGGAGAAGAGCATCAGAAAAGATACAATTCTAGTCTCACTGATCCATGTAAATAATGAAGTCGGCACGATACAGCCAATCGTGGGTGCAGGGAAAATCCTGAAGAATTTTCCTAAGGTATTTTTTCATGTCGACCATGTTCAGGGAATTGGAAAAGTACCATTGCCATTTAAGGAAGCAGCAATCGATCTTTGCACGATGTCTGGGCATAAATTCCACGGTTTAAAAGGAACGGGTATCCTTTACAAAAGAGAAGGTGTTACCCTTTCACCCCTTCTGACTGGTGGAGAGCAAGAAGCCAGCGTGCGTGCGGGAACTGAAAATGTCGCGGGTATTGTTTCCATCGCGAAAGCGCTGCGCATGACGTTTGATCGCATGGAATACGGAATACGGTCTATGGAGACGGTTAAACAAAGAATGATGGATGAACTGTCTGTTATGGAAGGTATAACGATCAATACACCATCAAACTCTGCTCCCCATATCATCAATTTTTCGATTCATGGAGTAAAGCCAGAGGTAATGATCCATACCCTTGATCAAAAGGAAATTTATGTTTCCACCCGTTCTGCTTGTTCATCTAAACAGGCAGGAGCGAGCCGGATTCTGCTCGCAATGGGGCTTGGGGAGAAGAAGGCAGGTACAGCTATACGGATGAGCCTGTCGTTCGATAATACGTTAGACGAAGCAGAAGTTGTGCTTAAAGAATTAAAAAACGCAGTGGTTCAGCTGCAAACAGTAATGGGGTAAATAGAATGCAATATAATCACATTGTTATCCGTTTTGGTGAGTTATCATTAAAAGGGAAAAACCGAAGACATTTTGAGAGCCAGCTTAGGGAAACGGTACGCAGAAAGTTATCTGTATTTCCAAATGCAGTGGTTCTAAAATCATATGACCGGATTCTTGTAGAGATCAATGGAGAAGATCACGAGAAGATGATCGCTAAATTGCAGGAGGTTTTTGGGATTCATGCCATCAGCCTGGCGATCAGAACGGAGAGTGAAATTGAAGCAATCAAGGAAGCGGCATTAGCCGCTTTCCTTGAAAACGGGGCTGCTCCAAAGACATTTAAGGTGTCTGCACGCAGAAGTGATAAGCATTTCCCGGTCGGTTCGATGGAGCTCAACCGTCAAGTCGGCGGTTATATTTTAACTCACACAGAAAATGTTTCTGTCAATGTCCATCATCCTGATGTTGAAGTTAAAGTAGAAGTTAAAGATAACGGTACGTTCATCAGCTGCAAAACCTATCCTGGTGCCGGAGGATTGCCAATCGGAGTTGGCGGGAAAGCGATGCTGATGCTGTCTGGTGGAATTGACAGCCCTGTTGCCGGGTATTTGACCATGAAACGCGGAGTGCGTATAGAAGCTGTCCATTTTCACAGCCCCCCGTTCACAAGCGACCGCGCCAAACAGAAAGCAGAAGATTTGATGCAGGAATTAACACGCTTTGGCGGTAAGATGAAACTGCATGTGGTTCACTTTACAAAAATACAGCAAATCATAAAAGACAAAATTCCAGCAAGCTACAGCATGACCATTATGAGGCGCATGATGCTTCGCATTACTGAGCGGCTGGCTGAGGAACGAAATGCGATGGCGATCACAAACGGAGAAAATCTTGGACAAGTGGCTAGCCAGACGATGTACAGCATGCATACGATCAACGAAGTGACCAACCTTCCCATCATACGGCCGGTCGTTACGATGGATAAGCTCGAGATCATTGACATTTCTCAGAAAATCGGGACTTATGATATCTCCATCCGCCCTTATGAAGACTGCTGCACTATTTTTGTTCCAGCTGCTCCTAAAACAAAGCCGAAACGCGAAAAAGCCAATCGTTTTGAGCAGAATATCGAAAACATGGAAGAGCTGATTGAAGAAGCGCTTTCTACGATCGAAACCATCTCGTTTGAAGAACAAAAAGAAGCTAAGGAATTTGAAGATTTATTTTAGCCTGCAGAATCTCTCTGCAGGTTTTTTTTTGGTACTTCATTTAATATTTACCACGGTTGCAATCCTTGTTTCCTTCACAATCTATAGGTACAGGAGGTGAAACAACATGGCAAACAACAACTCAAACCAACTTCTTGTACCTGGTGTACAACAGGCGATTGATCAAATGAAATTCGAAATCGCTTCTGAATTAGGTGTAAACCTTAGTGCTGACAACTCTTCCCGTTCTAACGGTTCTGTAGGAGGAGAGATCACAAAACGCTTAGTGGCAATGTCTCAGCAGCAATTCAGCGGATCTCAACAAAAATAACCAATTGAATACAAGATGGCTTAGGAGCGGGCTGCTGCCCGCTCCATTTATGTTTCTGCTGCAGTAAATGTTAAAAATATTCCAAAAATATTGTATACTAAAGAAGAAGAACACGGTTTGCATACATAGAGGAGGATTACGGAAATGGAGAATCTTTTAGATTTACAAGCACCGCCTGTCTATAATGTAACAGAGGAAATGGAGAAATTCGCACAGGATGCTTCACGCAAAGCATTGATCTGGAAAGACGATAAAGGAACCATCAAAGAATTGACCTATAAAGCTCTCTTTGAAGCATGCAACAAAACGGCAAATGCACTTAAAAAGCTCGGTTTGTCTAAAGGTGACAGAACTCTTGTTGTGATGCCGAGAAAGATTGAAACGTATGTTGTATATCTGGCATGCCTGAAAGCAGGTATTGTTGTCATTCCTTCTTCAGAAATGCTTCGGCCAAAGGATTTAAGCTACCGCATCAGCCATAGTGAAGCAAAGGCTGTCATCTCGGACCTTGCTTTCCTTTCCAGTATCGACGCCATCGAAGATGAATTGCCTTCTCTTCAACACAAATTGTCTGTTGGCGGACATGCGAACGGCTGGGCCTCACTTGATGATTTATCACAGAATGAAAACGGTTTCTATGAAAGGGAGAAAACCGAAAAAGATGATATGGCCTTTTTATCCTATACATCCGGAACGACAGGCCAGCCAAAAGGTGCTGTACATACACATGGTTGGGCTTTTGCTCATTTAAGGACAGCCGCAAAAGGATGGCTTGGCATCAAAGAAGGAGATAAAGTGTGGGCGACAGCCGGACCAGGCTGGCAGAAGTGGATTTGGAGCCCCTTTGTGTCTGTGTTGGGCTGCGGAGCGACAGGGTTTGTATATAATGGGAAGTTTGATCCTTCAACGTATCTCAGCTTATTGCAGGAACAAGAAATTTCTGTTCTCTGCTGTACACCGACAGAATACCGACTGATGGCGAAAGCCGATGGCCTCGAACAGTACTCGCTGCCGCATCTCCGCAGTGCGGTTTCTGCAGGAGAGCCATTGAACCGAGAAGTGATTGACACGTTTGTCCGCTGTTTCAATGTCACTGTACGAGATGGATACGGTCAAACGGAGAATACACTTCTTGTCGGCATGATGGACGGAATGGAGCTCCGCCCAGGTTCTATGGGGAAACCGACGCCTGGGAATCGGGTGGACATCATTAATGAGGATGGGGTGCCTGCCGGAATTAACGAAGTAGGAGATATCGCGGTGCATCAAAGTTCACCAGCTCTTTTTAAAACCTATTATAAAGATCCGGAAAGAACGAAAAGGGCGTTCCGCGGTGAATATTACTTAACGGGAGACAAGGCGAAGAAAGACGCTGACGGATATTTCTGGTTTGAAGGAAGGGGTGATGATATTATCATCAGTTCAGGTTATACGATTGGGCCGTTTGAGGTAGAAGATGCTCTTGTTAAACACCCTGCGGTTAAAGAATGTGCGGTTGTAGCCAGCCCTGATGAGATCAGAGGCCATATTGTGAAAGCCTATGTGGTGCTGAAAGATGAGAAACCACAAAATCAGGAGACTTTAATAAAGGATTTGCAGGAGCATGTGAAGTCATTAACAGCTCCATATAAATATCCGCGCAGCATTGAATTTGTTTCAGATTTGCCAAAAACGACGTCTGGAAAAATACGGCGCATCGAACTGCGGCAAAAAGAAGTAAAAGGCAGCTGAAAATGAAGGCAGGCAAAAGGCCTGCCCTTTTATGTGCGGAAAAATACCGCGGCGTGCTAAATTTGTGGTTAAATAAGGGAAAGCTTAGACATAAAGAGGTGTGGCATGGGAACGTTATATTCGAATGGCATCATTTACACGCTTGCTCAAGAAGGTGAGACCGTGGAAGCGGTATATGTAGCAGGCAAAACAATAAAAGAAACTGGAACAGCTCAGTCGTTATTAAAAAAGTACAGCGATGAAATTGATTCATCTATTGATCTGGGAGGGGCTGTGATGTTTCCTGGGTTTGTAGACAGCCATCTTCACATCATCGGACATGGAGAGAAGCTGATCAGAAGAGATCTGTCTCATTTTACTTCAGCAGAAGAGATGGGAGACTATCTAAAAAGCGAGGCAGAAAAAGAAAAGCCAGGAAATTGGATCTTCGGTGATGGATGGAATGAAAATAATTTTTTGGACAGAAAGATCTTCCATAGGCTTGAGCTTGATGAGCTGTCACCTCATCATCCAATGCTCCTTTCACGTGTTTGCCGACATGCTTTTTTGGCCAACAGTGCAGCCTTGGAACTTGCGGGAATTACGAAAGAAACAGAAAATCCTCCGGGAGGCATTATCGTCCGTGATGTAAACGGTGAGGCAACAGGTTATCTCCTGGACAGCGCTGCAGACCTTGTCAAAAAGGCTGTGCCGCCTGTGACAGAAAAATACATATCGAATGCCCTAACTTCTTCTGTGCATGATTTGCTCTCATTAGGGCTTACCGGAGGACATACCGAAGACTTAGGGTATTACGGCGGCTTTGAAAAGACGGTGTCCGCATTCAGGAGAGTGCTGAATGGTGATTCTATAAAATTTAAAGCACATCTTCTTGTTCATCATAGTGTGGTCAGTGATTATCAAGAATCAAAGCTTTCCGAAACAGATTCTCCGTATATTGAATTTGGGGCAATGAAAATCTTCAGTGACGGAGCGTTCGGAGGCCGAACCGCGCTGTTAAGCAAACCGTATAACGACGCTCCGGATACTTCAGGTGTTGCAATCCATCGGCCGGAAGAGTTAAAAGAACTTGTTCACCTTGCAAGAAATCATATGATGGCTGTCGCTGTCCATACGATAGGTGATCTTTCATTAGAATACACACTTGAGGCGATCCGGGCACATCCGGCCTTAACCGAGAAGAGGGACCGGATCATTCATGCTGGACTCGTCAGGCCTGATCTGATTGAGCAAATGAAACAGCTGCCGATCGTTATCGATATACAGCCAAGCTTTGTTCCGTCTGATTTTCCATGGCTGATCGAAAGGTTAGGCCTGGAAAGAATACCGTATGCATTAGCATGGAAAACCCTCATTGATCATGGGCTTCACTGTGCAGGCGGTTCCGATGCTCCAATAGAGGCAGTGAATCCATTAGAGGGAATTTACGCTGCGGTGACAAGGAAAAAACCGGATGAGAACCATGAAGGGTATCAGAAGGAAGAAAAACTTACAGCCTACCAGGCGGTTCAACTGTATACCGCGGGAAGTGCTTATGCGATCAGCAAAGAACATACAAGAGGACGGATCGAAGCGGGATTCGAAGCGGATTTTACTGTGCTGGACAGAGATATCCTTGCCAGTGATCCGAATGAAATCCTCGAAGCAAAAGTCCTTTATACGATCATTGATAATTCGATCGAATTCAGCGCCTTTCACCACTAAGCCATATAAAAAAACAACCAGCCCGCAACTACCGGGCTGGTTGTTTTTTGTTAGAAGCTATCTTTGAGCTTATAAGAAACTTCTCCTGACTTTACGCCAAAACGAGTTGTCTTTGAGTTTAACCGTTTTTACTTTTCGATCGGACAGCTCAAAACGGATCACTTCTGAATGCCTGATGCTTAGTGCTTCATTATCAATGCCGATGATCGGGTACTGGTTATTGTCCTGTTCAAACTTAAATGTCAGCTTTCTCTCATTGCTCTTTCACTTTGTAAATCCTTTTGTGAATCGAAACAGGTTTATTTTTCTTTATGCCGACCATAATGGTAATGAAAGGAAGTATGGCCTGTGATGATTTTTTTTATCGTACTCATTATTTTACTGCTCTTATTTATCATTCTGCTTTTTTCAACAGTACACGTTTCCTTTTTATACACACACAAAGGGGACGATGATTTTTTGCGTATTAAAGTTTCCCTGTGGAAAGTGATCTCCTATTCCGTAGTGGTGCCCGAAGTTAAAGTCAATACTTCCGAAAAAAAGATTGAAGCTAAAAAAAAATCAAATGGGGCTGCAGGGGTCAAAAGGAAGAAAACAAAAATCACCGTACAGACCATTAAGGAAAGCTACAGGAAATACAGCAGGCTCCTTGTCCATGTGACGGGCTTTTATAGAATTCTTCGCCGATTCTTAAAGAAAGTTACAATTTCACAGGTAAGGTGGGACAGCCGGTTCGGCCTTGGAGATGCGGCTTCAACAGCTGTTGCATCAGGCATGGTCTGGGCTTTAAAAGGCAATGCCCTTGGCATGCTGTCGCACTTTGTTTCTTTAAAAGGAGTGCCTTCCATTCAGGTCATACCTGTTTATCGAGGGACTCTTACGCAAACCAGGCTGTCCTGTATGATTTCTTTTAAAATCGGGCATGCTATTGTCGTCATGTTACAGATGTTGAAACATTGGAGAAAAATAAGCTCCAGCAAAAGTAAAAAATCAAAAAAATATATAGCAGGAGGAACATCACATGTCTGAGCATCCTATTGAAGGCCTTATGAAAACGGCGATGGAAAATCTAAAACAAATGATCGATGTGAATACCATTATCGGCGATCCGGTAGAAACGCCTGATGGAAGTGTAATCTTAACTGTTTCCAAAGTAGGTTTTGGCTTTGCAGCAGGAGGAAGTGAATTCAGCAGCGGTGATCATCAAAGCCAGGGTGGAGGCCAGCAGGGCCAGCAGGATTCCGGTGAAGAACTTCCGTTTGGGGGAGGAAGCGGCGGCGGTGTTTCCATCACTCCGATTGCTTTTTTAATCGTTGGTTCAACAGGTATCAAAACCATTCACTTGGATAACAGCACTCATCTTTATGAACGCCTTCTAGATTTGGCTCCAAGTGTTGTGGAAAAGATTCAGCATATGATGAACAACCGAAACAGACAAAGAAACGTTCAGCAAAACCAAAATCAGCAGCAAAATCAAAATCAACAGCAAAATCAAAATCAACAGCAAAATCAACAGCAAAACCCTTTTTAAGTTAACTGTCCATCAGTTAGCTTTTTCTTTTCATCTTTACCGCTTTTCGTCTCTAACCAGGCGCTTCAGCATTACTTGATCCAGCTTCAACTGGCCAAAAGCTTGGTCGTTTCACTCTCTTACCCCAACACAAAGACCGTGTTGAAGTTTGAGAGTTCCAACGCCTCACGCTTTTCAACGGCCGTTTCAGCATTACTTGATCCAGCTTCAACTGGCCAAAAGCTTGGTCGTTTCACTCTCTTACCCCAACACAAAGACCGTGTTGAAGTTTGAGAGTTCCAACGTCTCACGCTTTTCAACGGCCGTTTCAGCATTACTTGATCCAGCTTCAGCGCCTAGAGACTAGGACACTTCGCTCTCTGCCAGAAAACAAAAAGCGTTTTATGGCAGAGACCTCCAGTGCCTTTCGTCTCTAACCAGGCGCTTCAGCTTTTCTTTATCCAGCTTCAACTGGCCAAAAGCTTGGTCGTTTCATTCTCTCACCCCAACACAAAGACCGTGTTGAAGTTTGAGAGTTCCAACGCCTCACGCTTTTCAACGGCCGTTTCAGCATTACTTGATCCAGCTTCAGCACCTAGAGACTAGGTCACTTCGCTCTCTGCCAGAAAACAAAAAGCGTTTTATGGCAGAGACCTCCAGTGCCTTTCGTCTCTAACCAGGCGCTTCAGCTTTTCTTTATTATTTGCACAATCGCTTTCTTCGCTATATTATGAAACATGTACATAATCAAATAAAGGAGGCTTTTTCATGGGAGTAACATTTAAGGAAAAACCGGTTACGTTAGCAGGGAAGCAAGTAAAGGCTGGTGACCAGGCTCCAGATTTTAAGGTTCTGGCCAACGACATGTCAGAAGTGACACTAGCGGATTCTAAAGGATCTGTTCGATTGATTTCTGCCGTACCTTCCGTTGATACAGGCGTTTGTGATGCGCAAACTCGCCGTTTTAACGAGGAAGCGTCGAAATTGGATAATGTTAAGATCTTAACTGTCTCAGTGGATCTTCCATTCGCTCAAAAACGCTGGTGCGCCGCTGCTGGTGTAGAGAACGTGCAGACACTTTCTGATCACCGTGATTTGTCTTTCGGCCAAGCTTACGGAGTGGCGATTGAAGAATTGCGCCTCCTTGCACGGGCTGTTTTCGTCGTAGACAGTTCAGACAAAGTCACTTATGTGGAATATGTGGATGAAGTGACCAACCATCCAAATTATGAAGCTGCCATCGAAGCTGCAAAAGCTGCTAATTAAACGAAAAACTCCGGAGGCATGCTCCGGAGTTTTTTAACGGTGTTCCATCTCCCATGTAACGCTTCATTGATTAATATATAACGAAACGCATGCTGAATGCGGGGTAAGGATATAGGAGGAAGTAATATGAGCAGCCTTTCGAATGTAGAGAAGCTTTTTACGGTTATTGATCAGTCATCTGAGAGAATTAAACAAGAAGAAGAATTAACCTATCTTGAGGCGCTTGTGGATACAGGTGAAAACTTATTTCATCAAGAGATACCGGAAGACGTATCACAAGTGACAAAAGCTTTTTTAGAAAAAGAATACGCGAAAATCAATCTCGATACGATGGGAGCGGAAGAAATTCGGAAAGCATTCCAGCTCGCCGTCTTAAAAGGAATGAAAGAAGCCATACAGCCGCATCATGCCATGACACCGGATGCTGTAGGTCTCTTTGTTGGGTACCTTGTACAAAAACTCATGCAGCAGAAGAAAGAATTTGTGCTTTTGGATCCCGCAGTCGGATCGGGCAACCTGCTTACAACCGTTTTGAACCAGTTTGGCGAAGAAGTTCAAAGCTTTGGTGTTGAAGTGGATGAGACGTTGCTGCGATTAGCTTGGATCGTCGCCAATTTGCAGAAACATAATGTAGAATTATATCATCAGGACAGCATTAAGCCTTTGTATGTAGATCCTGTAGATATCGTTGTTGCGGATTTGCCTGTTGGCTTTTATCCAGGGGATGAAACTGCGAAAGAATTCAAGGTATTTGCAGAGAAGGGCCATACGTACGCACATCATTTACTCATCGAACAAAGCATCAATTATTTAAAAGAATCCGGCTTTGGCGTTTTCCTCGTTCCTAATTCGTTGTTTTCGAGCGAACAAGCTCATTTGCTTCAAGACATGCTGAAGGAACGTGCAGTAATTTTAGGCATGATCCAGCTGCCAATGTCGCTCTTTAAACAGGAAAGCCATGCAAAAAGCATTCTGCTGCTGCAAAAAAACGGAGAACACACCATCAAACCAAAACAGGCACTCCTTGTTAATTTGCCATCCTTTTCTAAAAAGCAAGCGATGGGGAGCATAATGAGCCAGATGAATGCGTGGTTTAGCTCTGAACTAAAACGTTCATAATAAAAATGATGAAAAACTCCTTCCGTGGAAACGAATTCATTTCTGAATATAATGAATATGCCTGGAAAACGTTTAACAAACTTGAAATAAGTGTGCAAGGGTGTTTAAATGGTTAAGGATATTATGAATTTATAATGGGAAAGAAGTTCATGTCATTCATGCACTTCTTTTTTCATTGCAGTTAAGGAGCTAAAAAGAATGGCTAAAATTATCGCAATCAACGCTGGGAGTTCTTCACTGAAATTTCAGCTGCTTGAAATGCCTGAAGAGAAAGTTCTAACAAAAGGTGTAGTTGAGCGTATCGGATTAAATGACTCCATTTTTACCATTGAAGTAAATGGAGAAAAAATAAAAGAAGTAACAGATATTCCTGATCATGGGGTAGCGGTTAAAATGCTGCTTGAAAAATTGACGGCGGCCCACCAGGTCATCTCTTCTTATGATGAGATTGAAGGGATCGGACACCGTGTTGTTCATGGCGGTGAAAAGTTCAATGATTCAGCTGTAATCACTGACCAGGTCTTGGAGGAAATTGAGGAACTGTCTTTCTTGGCACCTCTTCATAATCCGGCTAACGTTGTCGGTATCAGAGCGTTCAAAGAAATTTTGCCGAACGTACCGGCTGTGGCTGTTTTTGACACGGCGTTTCACCAATCCATGCCTGAGCTCTCATTTTTGTATAGTTTACCATATGAATATTATGAAAAGTACGGCATCCGTAAATATGGTTTCCATGGTACCTCTCATAAGTATGTTACAGAACGTGCAGCTGAACTGCTTGGCCGTCCGGTCGAACAGCTTCGCCTTCTATCCTGCCACTTAGGTAACGGTGCGAGTATTGCTGCCATTGAAGGCGGAAAATCCATTGACACTTCTATGGGCTTCACGCCATTGGCGGGTGTTACGATGGGAACGCGTTCTGGAAACATTGACCCAGCATTGATTCCTTATATCATGCAAAAAACAGGCCAAACGGCTGAAGAGGTACTAAACGTTTTGAATAATAAGAGCGGAATGCTAGGTGTATCAGGCTTCTCTTCTGATCTTCGTGATATTGAGCAGAAGGCAAATGAAGGAAATGAAAGAGCAGAACTTGCTCTGGAAGTTTTTGCTTCCCGAATCCATAAATACATCGGTTCTTATGCTGCTCGTATGGCTGGCATCGATGCGATTATCTTTACAGCTGGAATTGGTGAAAACAGTGATACCGTTCGTGCGCGTGTTCTTCGCGGTTTAGAATTTATGGGCGTATACTGGGACCCTGCATTAAACAAAGTACGCGGAAAAGAAGCATTCATAAGCTATCCTCATTCACCGGTTAAGGTTATTATCATACCTACGAATGAAGAAGTGATGATCGCAAGAGATACAGTAAGACTATCTAAATAATAATGTTTATAGAGCTGGTATCAGGTACCAGCTCTTTTTTTATAGGTATCCAGCTTTCACTTTTCATGTTGGGATACGAGGCGTTGGTAAAACACTCTTCTGCCGTTTTTTTGTTTTTATGGATCAAAAGAATGTATAATACTATTAAGAAAAGCGTAAGTGCCTTGCTTAGGTCCGACAAGCGCTGGAACTCTTACACAGCAACACGCTTTTTGTGTTGTGGGGTAAGAGTGAAGCGACCAAAGACGAATTGTTCAATTCGTCCTCCGAGGACCAATGCAGAAAACAAGAAACATGTTTTCTGCCCTAGGCACTGAAGCTAGACAGCACTTCGACAGATATCATCTTATAAATGTGCAAATGGCAGGAGGTTGAATTGTGAGCTTAACTTCAAGAGAGGAAAAAGTATGGCAATCCATCACCCAGTGGGAGTCCAGTTATTTTGATTATGAGCCGACAGATTTTGAAGCGACCTATGAACGATGGATTAAAAATCAGCTGAACCAACTGAACCCGGCACTCATTGAAAAAATGAATAATTTCATTGATTCTGCATTGTTTCATGTTCACGCATTGATTCAGAATTCAAGATACCAAACGGATGTAAGAGAGAGGCTGCTGTCAGAAGCACGTATTTTTAATCCCGAAGTGGAGATTATTGAAGATTTACAATCATGTACGATTGATCAGCTTACATATATTGCGCAGCAGCAAATCGCAAGAAGCCGGATGCTTTCTTTAGCGCAAGGGGGGCTTTCTGGAACAGGGGGACTCTTGCTGCTCGGGATGGATATTCCGGCAATGATTGCTTTGCAAGTACGTTCCATACAATACATCGCAATGAATTACGGATATGATATACAGAAACCGTCTGAAATGATGATGTCGTTGAAGGTATTTCATGCTTCCACGCTTCCAAAACGGTATCAGTATGAAAGCTGGAACGAACTCCTTGAGGAGATTTCGAACGGTGAGCGTGATTCGTTCTTTTATGTTGGTGATGAATCCGTTGCCGATGTATCCTGGCTTTCTATGCCGCTAAAACAGGGAATGAAGGGAATCATTATTACCATGCTCAAGAAAAAGATGGTACAGGGTATTCCTTTGCTTGGTGTTTTGTTTGGAGCTGCCATGAACTATCAAAAGTCCAGAGAAGTAACAGAATTCGCTCAAAAATTTTATCAAAAGCGTTTTCTCTTGGAGAAACAATCATAATTAGTATGCATACATCATACAAAAACACCCGGAATCAATATCCGGGTGTTTTTGTATCCAATGATGTAATGGATAACTCCATTGCGAGGATTTTAACAGGGCATTTGTGCTATTTTTTTATAAATGCAGCTTTAAGTTAATATCTTGATGGGTTCTGTACCAAAGCCATAAATCATTAATTACAGATGCTAGTTCAGCGATCTCCCAATTGAGTTTGCATGAGCGTTCGAAGTTTTCTTCAACACCGAGCTGATCCTGTTTCTTATTGATGATCTGTTCAATGTCGTGGATACGGTCAGGAATGGTACCCCGTATGGATTCCCATTGTGCCAATATTCCTTCCTGTCTGGCGGGAGCGTAGTCTTCCCAAGCCTTTTGCAATAAGGGAAGCTCAATGCCAAGCCGTTCATTAAAAACAAATTCGGTTGCCACGTGTATCACCTCTTCTTTATTTTACATGAAAAAGCATGTTGCTGCGAATGAACAAAAACTAATATTTATACATTTTGATAAATAATTATTGAAAAAATACTTAAATGTTGTTATAGTGGTTTCAGAAGATATAATCTGAAGTTGCAGTGAGCAGCTTCTTTTATTTTTATTTATGAATGTATAAAAATTTATAACTAAGTATTTTAATGCAAAGGGGTTTTATAGATGGCAAATAAAAAAGTGGTATTAGCGTATTCAGGCGGTTTGGATACTTCAGTAGCAATTAAATGGCTTCAAGAAAAAGGATACGATGTGATCGCACTTGGTCTTGATGTAGGAGAAGGAAAGGACCTGGAGTTTGTTAAAGAGAAGGCTCTGATGGTTGGAGCGATCGAATCCATTAGCTTAGATGTAAAAAAAGAGTTTGCTCAGGACTATGTACTGCCGGCTCTTCAAGGCCATGCAATGTATGAAGGGAAATACCCTGTACTTTCAGCGCTTTCCCGACCGCTGATCGCTAAAAAATTGGTCGAGGTTGCAGAACAGTACGGAGCTCATGCTGTGGCCCATGGCTGTACCGGGAAAGGAAACGATCAGGTTCGATTTGAAGTTTCCATTTCTGCGTTGAACCCTGATCTTGAAGTCATTGCTCCTGTACGTGAGTGGGGATGGTCGCGTGATGAAGAGATTGAATATGCAAAAAAACATAACATCCCGATTCCTGCCACACTGGACAGTCCTTATTCTGTCGATCAAAACCTTTGGGGCAGAGCCAACGAATGCGGAATATTGGAAGACCCATGGGTGGCTCCCCCAGAGGATGCGTATGATTTAACGGCTCCTCTGGAGGAAGCACCTGACACACCGGATATGATCGAAATTACATTTGAAGAAGGTGTTCCGGTAGCTTTAAATGGCATTCCTTACAGCTTGGAACAGCTGATCCAGCAATTGAATAAAGTGGCCGGAGCCCATGGCATCGGACGTATCGATCATGTGGAAAATCGTTTGGTGGGAATTAAATCAAGAGAAATATATGAATGTCCTGCTGCGGTTACATTGCTGAAAGCACACAGTGAGCTGGAAGACATCACGCTTGTGAAAGAAGTGGCACACTTTAAACCGGTCGTTGAGAAGAAGCTTACAGAAGTTATTTATGAAGGTCTTTGGTTCTCTCCAATCCGCCAGGCACTGCAAGCCTTTTTACAGGAAACACAAAAACATGTGACTGGTGTTGTACGAGTTAAGCTGTTCAAAGGGCATGCCATCGTAGAAGGCCGTAAGTCACCGTTCTCTCTCTATGATGAAAAACTTGCAACCTACTCAACACAGGATACATTTAACCATCAGGATGCTGTTGGTTTCATCTCCCTATGGGGGCTTCCCACAAAAGTGAGCAGCAAGGTGCAGCATAACGGGGTGAAAGTATGACAACTAAATTATGGGGAGGAAGATTTACCGAAGCGGCTGAACAATGGGTCGATGAATTCGGTGCTTCCATTTCATTTGATAAAGAACTAGTAGAAGAAGATCTCGCGGGAAGCATTGCCCATGTTACAATGCTTTCCAAATGCGGAATCATTACAGAGGAAGAAGCAGAGACAATCAGAGGCGGACTACAGACGCTGTTAAAAAAAGCACAAAACGGTGAACTGGAGTACAAAGTGGACTATGAAGACATCCATCTAAACCTGGAAAAGCTTTTGACAGACGAGGTGGGCCCTGTTGGCGGTAAGCTTCATACCGCAAGAAGCAGGAATGACCAGGTAGCCACTGACATCCACCTCTACATGAAAAAGCAGGTCTCTTCGTTCATAGAGCAGATCAATCAGCTTCAAACAGTATTAGTGTCTCTTGCTGAAGAGCACGTGGAAACCATCTTGCCAGGTTATACACATCTTCAAAGAGCTCAGCCTGTATCCTTTGCTCACCATATTATGGCTTATTTCTGGATGTTTCAGCGTGACAAGGAACGTCTTTCTGACAGCATGAAGCGTATCGATCTATGTCCTCTCGGTGCCGGTGCACTTGCGGGAACGACTTTTCCGATCGACAGAGCGTTCACAGCTCAGCTTCTGGGCTTTGAAGATATCTATCAAAACAGCCTAGATGCAGTAAGCGACCGTGACTTTTTGGTCGAGTTCTGCAGTAATGCTTCCCTTGTGATGATGCATTTGTCACGATTCTGCGAAGAGCTGATTCTTTGGTCATCTCAGGAATTTCAATTTGTTGAGATCAGTGATTCCTTTGCAACAGGAAGCAGCATGATGCCGCAGAAGAAGAACCCGGATATGGCTGAACTGATCCGCGGCAAAACAGGCCGTGTATATGGAAGCCTTACCACATTGCTTACGGTGTTGAAGGGACTTCCACTTGCTTACAACAAAGATATGCAGGAGGATAAAGAGCCTTTATTTGATGCAGTTACAACATTAAAGGGTTCATTGTCCATCTTTACCGGCATGATAGAGAGCATTACGGTCCGCCAGGAAAACATGCAAAAAGCGGTCTCATCCGATTTTTCCAATGCGACAGAACTTGCTGATTATCTTGTTAACAAAGGCATCCCATTCCGTGAGGCGCATGAAATTGTAGGTAAACTGGTGCTGACTTGTATCCAGAAGAACGTGTACCTGCTGGATCTTTCGTTTGATCAATACCTAGCGGCTTCATCTTGTTTTGAAAAGGATGTGTTTGATGTCCTTCAGGCGAAGACCGTTGTTTCTAGACGAAATTCCGCAGGCGGAACAGGGTTTGAAGCCGTTCGAGCTGCGCTTGAGATTGCTAAAACTAAGATCTGATTACCCAGATTGTGGCACACTATTTTCTCCTTCATTAGAGAACAATATGGTTAAAATCATGAAGGAGGATGAGCATGCCAGAAAAAAAACCAGCATCATTTGTGGATTTTGATCAGGAAAATGAAATTACCGTACAGCAGCAGATCAACGAATCCTACCAAAGCGGGGTAGTGGACTACCTCGATCAAGGAAAGTCTGAATCAAAAGCTGAAGATGAAGAAAGCCTCCAATAATTAGAAAGACAGAAAAAGCAGGATGACCTTTGTCATTCTGCTTTTTTTAATTTACCTTTTTGTCTGTATTTAATATCGGATCGCTATGGTCCTGAATAGACTTAGTTATGTGGAAATGGTTACAATGATAATGAAGTAGTAAGATAAGACATTCAGACATTATTATTACACGAGGCTTCTGGGAGGTGGAACGGTGAGGCATGCCATTGTTACAGCAGGATCTAAAGGACTGGGCAAAAAAGTGTCAGAACAGCTAATCAAGCAGGGGTGTTCCATCACTGTAAACTATCGAAGTGATGAAAATGCGGTGAGTCAGCTAAAGCGGGAATGGAAAAGCGATGAGGACCGGATACAGTTTATAAAAGGTGATGTGACAAAAAAAGAAGATATCCGGCACATTTGTGAATCCGCAATGGAAAGGTTTGGACGCATCGACTATCTCATCAATAATGCAGGTCCTTATGTGTTTGAACGGAAAAAACTTGCCGATTACGAAGACCATGAATGGTATGAGATGATCGATGGCAATCTGAGCTCCGTATACCATTTCCTCAAATTAACAATTCCTGTGATGAGAAAAAATGGCTTTGGCCGCATCATCACCTATGGATTCCAGGATGCAGAATATACTCCTGGCTGGGTGTACCGTTCAGCCTTCAGCGCAGCGAAAGTGGGTCTCGTATCTTTAACAAAAACGATCGCGCTAGAGGAAGCAGAACATGGCATAACGGCAAATATGGTCTGTCCAGGAAATATTATCGGTGACATGAAGGAAGCCGGAATTGAAGAAGCGAGAGTTTTAAAAGATAAAGACACTCCGATTGGACGTTCTGGTACAGGGGAGGATATCGCCCGCCTGATCGCGTTTCTCTGCGAAGAGAACTCAGACATGGTAACAGGCAGCATCATTTCAGCTACCGGGGGGCTCGATGTGATCAATAGGCATCGTAAATAATTAATTGGTTTTTATATTATTTTTTTAGTGGTATGTTAACAATAGACATTGACAAGTTTTTACATAAATAATCATTGGCATACAATGAGGAGGCTGAAAAAATGAAGATCGGTGTTCCTACAGAAGTGAAAAATAATGAAAACCGTGTGGCAATGACACCCGCAGGCGTCCTGAACTTAGTGGCTTCCGGCCATGAGGTATACATTCAGACCGGTGCGGGAGAAGGTTCGGGTTTTCATGACAGCGAGTATGAAAAGGCAGGAGGTACGGTTGTTCAGACCGCAGATCAGGCTTGGTCCATGGATATGGTCATGAAGGTGAAAGAGCCTCTTCCTGAGGAATACGGATATTTTAGGGAAGGACTCATTCTTTTCACTTACCTGCACCTTGCTCCTGAACCTGAGTTAACAAAAGCGCTGATTGATAACAAAGTAGTGGGCATTGCTTATGAAACGGTACAATTGCCCAACCGTTCACTTCCTCTTTTGACGCCAATGAGTGAAGTGGCGGGACGGATGTCTGCACAGATCGGTGCTCAATTCCTTGAGAAGCCAAAAGGCGGAAAAGGAATTCTGCTTGGCGGCGTACCGGGAGTAAAACGAGGAAAAGTAACCGTTATCGGCGGCGGTGTCGTCGGAACGAATGCAGCAAAAATTGCAATGGGTCTCGGGGCAGATGTTACGATCATTGATTTAAGCCCTGAAAGGCTAAGACATCTGGATGACATTTTTGGTGCGGAAATCAATACCCTGATCTCCAATCCTTTAAATATCGCACTGGCGGTCAGTGAATCAGACCTGGTGATCGGTGCAGTTCTTATTCCGGGAGCTCGGGCACCAAAGCTGGTTACTGAGGAAATGATCAAATCCATGAAGCCGGGATCAGTGATAGTTGACGTAGCCATTGACCAAGGCGGAATTTTTGAAACGGTAGATAAGATCACGACGCATGACAATCCAACCTATGAAAAGCATGGTGTTCTTCATTATGCTGTAGCCAATATGCCTGGAGCGGTGCCTAGAACTTCAACAATCGCTCTTACGAATGTAACCGTCCCATATGCCGTGCAGATCGCCAATCTGGGATATAAAGAAGCTTGCCGGAAAAATGAAGCTCTTTTAAAAGGAATCAATACATTGGAAGGGTATGTCACATACGAAGCCGTAGCAGAAGCTCATGGACTGGAATATAAATCTGTGCACGAGTTTATTGATAAATAAAGAAAGGGGCTGTTCAAGAAGTCTGTAAGCTGTTGATTTCCGTTCCAGGCTGCTCGCTTTCCGCGGGGCGTGCGGTGAGCTTCTTGGTGCAAGCACCGGCGGNNTTCGACTTTCTGGACAGCCCCGTTTTATGTCTGTTCTTATTTAACGATTACCAGTTCTTTCGTAAACTGAGTGAGGCACTCATGGCCGTTTTCAGTGATATACACATCATCTTCAATTCGGACGCCGCCAACTTCTGGGAGGTAAATCCCTGGTTCGATCGTGTAGACCATGCCTTTGGTCAGCTTATCGTTATTTTTTTCGTTCATGGAAGGATGCTCATGAACATCAAGACCAAGGCCGTGGCCGATGCGATGCGGGAAATATTGGCCATAGCCGGCATCTTCAATCACTTTTCTTGCGGTCAGGTCGAGATCTCCGACACGGGTGCCTGGTTTACTGAGATCAAGAGATGCCTGCTGTGCTTTCTTAACGATTTCATAAATTTCTTTTTGCTTTTCAGAAACAGACTGATAAGCGACTGTTCTTGTAATATCTGAACAATATCCGTCCACGACTACACCAAGATCAAACAAGACAAAATCTCCGGGCTGGATCTCTTTCATTCCAGGGTTTCCGTGAGGCATGGCCGATTTTTCCCCTGCCAGAATGGTGGTTGAAAACGACATTTCTGCTGCTCCCTTTTTCTTAAGTGCGTATTCCACGGTAGCAACGAGTTCAAGTTCAGTAACGCCTTTTCCGATAGCAGCAATGCCCGTTTCTACTCCAAAATCAGCAAGACGGGCTGCTTCACGAAGAATAGAGATTTCGTCCTCGCTTTTGATCAGCCGCATGGCGTTCAGTTCATGCTCCACTGAAACGAGGGATGCATTGGGGAACAGGTTCAACAGCTGCATGCCGCGATGATAAGAAAGGTGTTCTTTTTCAACGGCGATGGAATCCACTGAAGTAATGCCTCGGTCATTGATGCGTTCAGAAAGCATCTCCCAAGGGTTGTCAGTATCTGAGAAACCAATAATCTCGTGCTTCCATCCGGCGTCTCTTGCCTGCAGCTCTTCCATTCCGGGACAGACAAGAATTGGTTCTTTATCCTGGAAAACAAAAACTCCTAGAAGGCGCTCATGTGGAAAACACCGAAAACCGGACAAATAGTAAACATTGGCCGTTGACGTAACAAAAGCCCCTTGAATATTTTGTTCTTTCAGCCAAGTTGAGAGTGCTTCAATTTTTTGCATGATCTTTATCTTCCTTTCTTATGTATGACGGATTATATTGGTAACGGTGGAGATATCCTATACTTTCAATGTATCACTATGGATATGGGATGTAAACGAAGCCCCTCAAGAAAAGCGGCGTTTAAGAAGCAGAAAAAACGGAAATGAGAAGGAAATGAAGGTACTATTTCGAATTGTAGAAATGAGAAAGTAAAAGGAGATGTTGAACATGAAGCTGACTTTTCACGGACAATCTGCGGTAGAGATCCAGACCGAAAAACATTCCATCTGGATTGATCCTTTTATTAAAGGCAATGATACTGCTGTGGTGGATATTGAGGATGTAAAGCCGGATGTCATCCTGCTGACACATGGACACAATGACCATGCAGGCGATGCGGAAGAAATCGCAAGAAAGAATAACAGTCTAATTGTTGCCCCATTTGAACTGGCTGAATATTTTGGAACCAAGGGGCTGACCGTCCATCCGATGCACATCGGAGGCGGCCATCAATTTGAGTGGGGCCATGTGAAATGGACCCAGGCTTTCCACGGCTCCAGCTTTACGGAAGAAGACGGCACGGTCGTATACACCGGGATGCCTGCAGGTATCCTATTTACTGCTGAAGGAAAGACCATCTATCATGCAGGTGATACAGCTTTATTTTCGGATATGAAGCTGATTGGTGAGAGAAATAATGTTGATGTGGCGTTTTTGCCGATCGGTGACAATTTTACGATGGGGCCGGAAGACGCTGCCACGGCTGCTGAATGGGTGAACGCCAAGCTTACGGTGCCGATTCATTATAATACGTTCCCACTCATTGAGCAGGATGCGGATCAGTTTGTATCTTCTTTAAAAGTGGAAGGTAAAGTTCTGAAACCGGGTGAATCCATCGAAAGATAGCTGTATGTTTAGTCTGCCTCCTTGTCATGATGCATAAGCTGAGATAAGGAGGTTTTTATTATGGCCAGTAACCGTACGTTAAAAGCTTTATGTCTGTTGGCGCTTCTTGTATATGGAATACCCCACCTGCATTTTTCAAAGTCCGGCAGTCCTTCTTTTGTATTTTCTGTCATTTGGCTCACATTTGCTTGCATTGCTTTTATAGCACAGACGAAAGGTTTTTGGATGGCACTGGGGGAATTATCGGAAGATCCAAAACAGCGCAAGAGTGAATATAATGAGGATTCTAGGGAAACCCGCCTTAAGAATTATTGAGTTTCTGTTTTAATGTCTGTATAATCTGTATTAATCAATCTTAGTAGAACAGATAAAACAGAAGCCAAAGGAACGGTGGAAAAACGTGGCTACCAAACATGAGCAAATTATTGAATATATTGAGTCTCTTGAGATCGGTTCCAAAATCTCGGTCCGGCAGATAGCAAAAGCCTTATCTGTCAGTGAAGGTACAGCTTACCGGGCGATCAAGGAAGCTGAGAATCAGGGAGTCGTCAGCACGATTGAACGAGTGGGGACGATACGGATTGAGCGGAAGTTAAAAGAGAACATTGAAAAACTGACCTTTGCCGAGGTTGTTAATATTGTGGACGGCCAAGTGCTTGGCGGCAGGGAAGGATTACATAAAACACTGAACAAATTTGTCATCGGTGCGATGAAGCTCGATGCCATGATGAAATATGTCGACCCGGGCAGCCTTCTGATTGTCGGGAACCGGGAGAAAGTCCATGAGCTGGCACTGAACGCCGGTGCAGCTGTACTGATCACGGGTGGGTTTGACACGACAGAAGAGGTGAAAAGGCTTGCTGATTCACTTAAGCTTCCTGTCATTTCAACGAGCTATGATTCATTTACAGTAGCAACCATGATCAACAGAGCCATCTATGACCAATTGATCAAAAAGGAAATCGTTTTGGCTTCCGATATTTTGATACCGGCTGAGAACACCCATTTACTGACCACCGCAGATGACATAGAAAAGTGGTATGAGCTGAATCATGAAACCAAGCATAGCCGGTACCCTGTCATTGACAGTCAGATGAAGGTAGTCGGCATTGTTACGTCAAAGGATATTATTGGAATGGACAGGTATACGCCAGTTGACAAGGTCATGACCCGTTCACCGATCACAGTGAACCATAAGACTTCGGTAGCTTCCTGCGCTCACATTATGATCTGGGAAGGGATCGAGCTTTTACCTGTAGTTAATAACAGCCAAAAACTGCTTGGGATTTTGACACGGCAAGATGTCCTGAAATCTTTGCAAATGATTCAAAAGCAGCCTCAGGTCGGTGAAACCTTTGACGATCTGATCACCGCTTCCATCTCAGAGGTTAAAGATGGACAAGGCCCAAGGTATAAATTCGAAGTGACTCCGCAGATGACGAATTACCTGGGGACGGTATCCTACGGCGTTATGACAACACTGGTTATTGAAGGGGCAAGCCGGGCACTGAGAAAGATAAAAAAAGGCGACATTGTCGTCGAGAATCTAACGTTCTATTTTATCAAACCTGTGCAGATGGAAAGTATGATTGAGATTGTTCCGCGGGTACTTGAGGTCAGCAGAAAGTTTGGAAAAGTGGATGTTGAGCTCTATCATGATGGAGCGGTCGTTGGCAAGGCGCTGCTCCTGGCACAATTGATCGGTCACCGGTCATAATAAGAAAAGCGCAAGCGTTCATGTTTTGGTCCGGCAAGCGCTGAAGCTGGACACTACTTCTTTGTCTTAAATTCAAAAAAAGGATGGCTCAAGCTTGTATTCACTTGAGTCACCCTTTTTTTATTCATTGAACCGAACGGGAATTCTCTGCTTCCTCAATGGCCAGGGGAAGAAAATGCTTGTACATTTTATATCCGGCAACCATCATAAACAAGCCGTACACTGAAAAAACGATAGCGATCCAAAGCTGGATTTTGTCATCCACCATCGTGAATTCATTCAGTCCGAATGAAAGTAAGAATACGCCCAGTGCCACTTTTGCTTTAGAACCAATCCAGCTTTTTTCATAGGAAGCTTTAGATCGGACTTCTTTTACTTTATAAAAGATGTAAAATGAAAGAGAAACCACAATTAAAATTACAAATAACGGCATATTTCTTCTGACCTCCATGTTAGTAATCCTATTCCATTGTAATCGTTGAAGAAAAGAATTGCCAGAAGCTTAGGAAAGAAAAGGGAGAGATATTCGATGAAAGACAAGATACTGGAAATGATTAAAGCTTACGATAAAATCATTATACACCGGCATATACGGCCAGATCCGGATGCACTTGGTTCACAGGGAGGACTTGCCGAGATCATCAAAGCAAGCTTTCCGAAAAAAGAAATTTATCTAACTGGTGAGGAAGATCCTTCACTAACCTTTCTCGTGAAAATGGATGAGATTACAGATGAGACCTATAAGGGTGCGCTGGTCATTGTCTGTGATACAGCAAATTCACCACGAATCAGTGATGAACGGTTTAAACTGGGAGAGAAACTGATTAAGATCGATCATCATCCGAATGAAGATCCATACGGCGATGAGATATGGGTCGATACGGGGGCCAGTTCCGTGAGCGAGATGATTTATGAATGGTACGAACATGGGAAGGAAAAAGGACTGGTTTTAACCAAGGATGCTGCACGTTTGCTGTACGCGGGAATTGTAAGTGATACCGGCCGATTTTTATACAGCAATACGACTGTGAAAACCTATTATGCAGCAGGAGAACTCGTAAAGAAAGGGATCAATCCTCAGGAGATATTTGAAAATCTTTATAAAGTTCATGAGAATACGGCAAGGCTGAATGGTTATGTTCTGCAGAACTTTAAAATTATTGATGGATGCGCAGGGTATATTCATCTGCCGGCGGAGATTTTAAAAGAGTATGGCGTTACGGTCAGTGAAGCTTCTTTGCTTGTCAACGCGTTTGCCAATGTGGAAGGAATGCTGGCGTGGGTGTTTTTCGTTGACGAGCCCGGACAGATCAGAGCACGGCTTCGCTCTAAAGGGCCAGTGATCAATACGCTTGCGATGCGTTATAACGGGGGAGGGCATCCGAGAGCATCAGGTGCTACCATCTACAGTGAAGAAGAATCAAAACGGCTGGTCCAAGACCTGGTAAAGCTATGCAAAGATTATCAATCTGCAAAATGAAAGCAAACAAAAAGACCCTGCTAGTCAGGGTCTTCTTGTTTAGGATTTTTCCGGGATGAACCATGAACCGATATCCGTCACATCTTCATGAACGGGAATATTCAGCTTCATCAGTTCTTTTTTTATGAGTTCGGCTACTTCTTTTGTTTCGGCAAAGGCAGAAAAACCGTTCTGTATTTTTTTGACCTGCTCACGCGCGATTTCTTTACGATTAATAATCAAGCAAAATACCCCCTCTGTCTTGCTTTCTTTTCTTATATTTTAAACAATCCTGCATAAAAATGCTATCAGATTGTTTGAATTGTCACAAAACAGTAAAACTGGATTATTTTCAGGACATGCCGGTTCATCCTTCGGGTATGATTTTCACATGAACATCCACGGTTGTGTATAAAAATAACTGATCGACGACAACTTTGTATTTTTCGCCATCAACTTCATAGTTCTTGTTTTCAATCGCCTTATAGAGGAGCATCCGCGTTTTATAAATGGATTCAATATCTTCTCCAAGCAGGTTTTCAAGCTGATCCTGCACAGATTCAGAGATCTCGTAAATCGTTAATTGTGAAAGTTTAAGTGTTTGATTGTTGGTGACGAATACTTTTATTTTTTGTACGCGCAGCTTTTTTTCATTGTCTTCGTTGCTTTTTTCATAGGTGCTCTTCCACTGGGCGATCTGCTCTTTAAGATCAGCGATATGATGGGATTGTTCCTTTATCGTGCTGACGTAATGTTCGACAGTCATACCGTACTGCATTAAGAAAAAGAGCCATCCGATAATGAATCCCAGCATTATTCCTGAAAAGAAACGCTGATAGCCTTTTCGGTTGAAATAAGGAGGAATTCTCATGTTAGTTCAAATTCTCCTGAGTCAGCCATTGCAGCAGCAGCATCGCTGTGTTGGCACCTGCCATCGCGATGAAAATGATGACCAGCTGTTTCACAATTTCATAGGTAGCACCGTTTAAAAAACTGCGCTCAAAGTTTGTTATGGTATCAAACGTACCGCCCATTGCAGCAACAATTGCCCAGATCTTCAGCTTTTTGGCCAGGTCGACTGTTTCCATCAAGGGGGCTTTTCCAACAAGAAAAGAAGCAAGGCCGCCGATGATGGCTCCTCCAAGAATGACGCCGAATGCAATAAAAAAAGTAATAATGATCGTGGACAGAAAATCCCTCATACGCCATCCTCCCTTTTGTATTATTTTTATGGACACGCTGAAGGGAATATGCATGTTTTCTATACGTTAGGATGATGTATTATAATAAGAATTAAATGAGATGTTAGGAAGTGGTGCAATGACATTTGTTCCGTTGCATATACATACAGAATACAGTTTGCTTGAAAGTTCCTGCCGGCTGAAGCCGCTTATTCATCGGGCAAAGGAACTTGGATTCCGTGCTCTTGCCATCACGGATAAGCTGAACATGTACGGGGTTATCCCTTTTTATAGAGAATGTATGAAGCAGGGCATCAAACCGATTATTGGGCTTGAGGTAAATCTCCTGCTCAGCCCAGTGTTTGACAAACGGCAAAAACCGGAGATCGGCAAGCTCCTGCTTTACGCCAGAAATAATGAAGGATATCAGAACTTATTGAAGATCAGCACGAAACTCATGCAAGAAACGTCTGCGGTGCCCACATTGCAAAAAGACGTGCTGAAGGGCCATAATGGCGGGCTTCTGGCCATTTCTTCCGGAGCAGAAGGGGAAATTCAGCAGTTTATCGCAAGGGGAGAAGAAGACAGGGCGAAAGAGGCTTGCCGGCTATACCGGAATTGGTTTGGCCCTCATTTTTATCTAGGGGTAGAGGACCATGGAACAGGAAAAGAAAAAAATATAAATTTTGAGATTGAACATTTTTCGAAAGAAGAAAATATTCTTCTCGCAGCCACCCATGAAACATACTACATTCATCCAGAAGAAGCCGAATCACACGAAGTGCTGCTCTGCATCAAGAACGGGCAGAAGCTCAATGAACCAGAGCGGGAAGTTCTGCCGACAGAGGAGTTCTATTTGATCTCTTCTGAGGAAATGCAACGGCGGTTTAATCATCTGGCTGGTGCCATTGACGCAACCGCGAAGATTGCTGCCGACTGTAATGTGGAATTGGCGTTCGGCCAGCAGCTGATTCCCGAGTTTCCACTTCCTGAAGGCACTGATTCTTCAGTATATTTGAGAGAGCTTTGTCTGCAGGGTGCAGCAGTACGATACGGTGAAACAAATGAAAAGGTACTTCAACGGCTCAATTATGAACTGGACATTATCCATAAGATGAAGTTCGATGATTACTTTTTAATCGTCTGGGATTTTATGAAATTTGCCCATGAATCAGGAATGATAACCGGTCCGGGGCGGGGATCAGCAGCAGGGTCGCTCGTAGCTTATGTATTGCGTATTACGGACGTTGACCCGATTAAGCATGATCTCCTGTTTGAACGGTTTTTAAATCCTGAAAGGGTCACGATGCCCGATATCGATATTGATTTTCCGGACATCAGAAGAGATGAAGTGCTTCAATATGTAAAAGAAAAGTATGGGAATGAGCGTGTAGCACAGATTATTACGTTTGGGACACTCGCGGCAAAAGCAGCGATCCGTGATACAGCAAGAGTGCTTAATTTGCCGGGAAACTTGGTGGATTCGGTATCCAGGCAGATTCCTTCTCGTCCAGGGATGACCCTGTCAAGGGCAGCAGAGGAATCATTCGGACTGCAGAAGCTGATAAAAGAATCACCGCAGGTCCAAAAACTCCTTGAAGTTGCAGGCACGCTCGAAGGGCTGCCCCGTCATGCTTCCACCCATGCGGCGGGCGTTATTATCAGCGGCCGGCCGTTAACCGAATACACTCCTCTGCAGGCTGGAAATGAAGGAATTCCTCTGACTCAATTCAGCATGGAATGGCTTGAAGAGATCGGACTGCTGAAGATGGATTTTCTTGGACTGAGAAATCTTACCTTGCTGGAAGAAATATGCTCGCTGGTACAGAAAGGAACAGGAAGGAAGATCAATCTTAGCGAAATTCCTTTTAATGATTCATCTACATTTGAAATGCTGAGCAAAGGAGATACGACTGGCATTTTTCAGCTGGAATCAGACGGGATGAGAAGGGTGCTTCAGCAATTAAAGCCGACAGAATTTGAAGACATCGTGGCAGTAAATGCGCTTTACAGGCCGGGTCCGATGCAGAACATCCCGGATTATATTGCCGGAAAACATAAACAGCGCAGTGTGGAGTACCGCCATCCCGATCTTGAACCGATCCTGAAACCCACTTACGGAGTTATCGTTTATCAAGAACAGATCATGAAAATTGCTTCGGAAATGGCAGGTTTCTCTCTTGGTGAAGCTGACCTTCTGAGGCGAGCGGTAAGTAAAAAAAAGCGGGATGTACTTGATCGGGAACGGGAGCACTTTGTGCGGGGCTGTCTAACAAAAGGACATGATGAGCATACCGCGAACGGCCTCTATGACTTAATCGTCCGGTTTGCGGATTACGGGTTTAATAGAAGCCACGCTGCAGCATACAGTGTCATCGCCTACCAGCTTGCTTATCTAAAATCCAATTACCCGCTCTACTTTATGGCCGCTCTATTATCAAGCGTCACCGGCAATCCTGAAAAAATTGAACAATACATTAAAGAATGTGCAGAGAAAAACATCACGGTAAAGCCTCCTTCGATTATTAGCAGTTTTCTCCATTTTACTGTTGAAGGAGATTGTGTTAGATTTGGTCTGTTGTGCATAAAAAACGCCGGTTATCAAGCAATTAAACATGTTATTGCCGCAAGGGAACAGCATCCGTTTCACGATTTGTTCGATGTTTGTGCCTTTTCTCCTGCCAAGGCTGTAAACAAGCGCACGCTCGAATCGTTGATCTTCGCGGGAGCGCTTGACGATTTTGGACAGGATAGAGCTTGTCTTCTCGCCTCTTTGGACCGGGCGATAGAGTATGGAGATAAAGTGCAGGCTTATCGTGAAGAAAATCAATTTCAGCTGTTTGAAGAACAGGACAGCATCAGGAAGCCGGAATATGTGGAAGTTCCTCCTTTTCAAGAGACAGAACGCTTGAAGTTTGAACAAGAGGCGCTCGGGTTTTATCTATCCGGCCATCCTCTGAAAAAATATCAGCCTGTCCTTGGCAGATTCAGTGCCGTTTCGATCGGGCAGGCGCTAAGGCAAAGTGCCAAATCCGCAGTACGTTTAGGCATCATGGTGACCAAAGCAAGAACCATTAAGACGAAAAAAGGCGAACTGATGGCTTTCTTATCGGGAAGCGATGAGTCTGGAGAAATAGAATTTGTCGCCTTTCCTAAGGTTTACAAAGCCTATCACGACCTTTTGCAGAAAGGTGAATTTCTGCTAGTTGAAGGTACTCTTGAGGAGAAGGAAGGAGCAAGGCAGGTACTGCTTAATAAAGCGGGACTGCTCTCCTCCCTCAATGAACGGGAAGAAGTTCAAGAACAACAGCAAGTGCTGTATTTAAAAATACAAGAGAATCCGTCTTCTACCCGCTTGAATCATCTCAAGGATCTTCTGCGTTCCAGCCATGGAAATGCCGAAGTCATTCTGTATTATGAACAGGACCGCAAAAGCGTAAAGCTATCCCAATTGATTGCCCCCACCACAGAGCTTCTCTCGAAAATTAAAGAGCTTATTGGGGCTGAAAACGTGGTTTTAAAAGGGAAGTAATGTCTTTACAGCCTGCATGCATCTGTTATAATAAATAAGTCAATGAATGGTGGTCTGACCACCAATTAGATTGTTTTATGATGGATATAAGCACACATTGCCGATTAAGGACATTGCTTCACCAAACCATTTGATATTACTTAACTTAATAAAATTAGGAGATGAAATGATGTCTATTTTACGAGAAGAAGCCCTGCATATGCACAGAGTGAACAAAGGAAAGCTGGAATCTACTCCTAAAGTTCCTGTCAGAAATGCAAAGGATTTGAGTCTTGCTTACTCTCCGGGAGTGGCAGAGCCGTGCAAAGATATCTATGATGACAAGTCCAAGGTCTATGAATATACGATGAAGGGCAATACTGTTGCTGTAGTTTCTGATGGTACAGCTGTTCTCGGACTGGGAAATATCGGTCCGGAAGCAGCATTGCCGGTCATGGAAGGAAAAGCAGTTCTTTTCAAAAGCTTTGCGGGCGTAGATGCGTTTCCGATTTGTCTGAACACAACAGATGTGGATAAAATTGTTGAGACCGTAAAGCTTCTTGAGCCTACATTCGGCGGTGTAAACCTGGAAGATATCGCGGCCCCTAACTGCTTTCTTGTGGAAGAACGTCTGAAAAAAGAGACCAATATTCCGATCTTCCATGATGATCAGCATGGTACAGCGATCGTTACATTGGCAGGTCTCGTTAACGCTCTTAAACTCTCTAATCGTTCGATGTCAGAGATTAAAGTTGTCGTTAACGGCGCCGGAGCTGCAGGTATCGCTATCATTAAGCTGCTGGACCGTTTCGGTGTAAAAGACATCGTGATGTGTGATACTAAAGGTGCGATCTACGAAGGCCGTCCTTTTGGAATGAACAGTGTAAAAAGCGAAGTGGCCAAGTTTACTAATCGTTCCAAAAAAGAAGGTTCACTTAAAGAGGTTATTGACGGAACCGATCTATTCGTCGGAGTATCCGTTGAGGGAGCACTGACTGAAGAGATGATCCGTTCCATGAATGAGAACCCGATCATTTTTGCGATGGCTAATCCGAATCCGGAAATTATGCCGCAGAACGCCAGAGCAGCAGGCGCGATGGTAATTGGTACAGGTCGTTCCGATTTTCCTAACCAGGTTAATAACGTGCTAGCCTTTCCAGGGATTTTCCGGGGTGCTCTTGACGTAAGAGCAACGCACATTAACGAAGAAATGAAGATTGCCGCAGTTAACGCGATTGCTAATCTTGTTGCCGAAAGTGAATTAAATCCGGACTATGTGATTCCGGCTCCATTCGATCCGCGTGTTGCGCCTGCTGTTGCAGCAGCCGTTGCCAAAGCAGCTATGGAAACAGGAGTTGCACGGATTAAAGTAGATCCTGAGAAAATTGCTGAAAAAACGATGCAGCTTTCATTGATTGGAAAAGAATAAAAGGTTCTCAGGGGAGGCTGGACAGTTGTCAGGCACATCTGAAAAAGTCTATGTTGAGATCATAAAGAAGATTAAAACGATTATTGAAGAAGATAACCTTCAGGCCGGTGACAAGCTGCCGTCAGAACGTGAACTCACAGACCGTCTGCATGTTGGACGGTCTTCCGTAAGAGAAGCTTTAAGGTCTCTGGAGCTTCTTGGACTGATTGAAACGAGAAGGGGAGAGGGCACGTTCATAAAGCCCGCTACAGGCCACCGGCTTGTAGAGGTTCTTGCTTCGTTTATTTTGCACGACAAAAAAGCGAAGCAGGATCTCTTAGAAACAAAATCGATTATCATCCGTGATTGTATAGAACTTGCTGTACAACGAATCAATGATGCAGATGTTGAAAGCCTGAATGATTTGCTTCACCAAATAAACGAAGTGGATCATCCCGATCAACTTCAGCAGCTTTCTTATCAATTTAAGGATACTGTGATTAAATTATGCGATAATCATTTGCTTTACAGGCTCTGGATTGAATTGTCCGGTTATGGTTCATCGCTGCATGGGAATACATTTCTTCTTGACTCAGGGGAATGCTCACAGATTGTGGAGCATTTAATAAACGGGGACAGCAAGAAAGTCATTCAGCTAATGTCTAGTGAATTGTGACATTAAGTTTATAGTATAGGTGGTGTTATTTTGTTAAAGGATTTTTTCGCCAAGAAGAAGAAATATGCCACAATTCCAACCGAAAAAATGAAACAGGATGTGCCTGAGGGACTCATGACCATGTGTCCTGAATGCAAACACATTATGTACACAAAAGAGCTGAAAAAGAATCTGCTCGTATGCCAATCCTGCAACTATCATTATCCGATGTCCTCTTATGAGAGAATTGGAAGCCTTGTAGATGAAGGCAGCTTTACAGAATACGATCAGGATATGGTCTCAGTAAACCCGCTTGAATTTCCGGGTTATCTTGAAAAATTAGACAGTGACAGAAAAAAAACAAAGATAAACGAAGCTGTTGTTACAGGTGACGGCACGATAAACAGCTATCCGGCCGTTATCGCTGTCATGGATTCACGCTTCAGGATGGGCAGCATGGGATCGGTCGTTGGAGAAAAAATTACACGAGCGATCGAACAAGCCATTGAAAAAGAGATTCCATTTCTCATTTTCACTGCCTCCGGAGGAGCCAGGATGCAGGAAGGAATTCTTAGCTTAATGCAGATGGCCAAAACAAGTGTGGCACTTAAAAAGCTGAGCGACCGGGGACTGTTATTTATATCGATCATGACGCATCCGACTACCGGCGGCGTTTCCGCAAGCTTTGCATCGGTTGGAGATTATAATTTTGCAGAGCCTAAGGCATTGATCGGTTTTGCCGGCCGCAGGGTCATCGAACAGACCATTCGCGAAGATTTGCCAGAAGATTTCCAGACATCAGAGTTCTTGCTTAAGCATGGACAGCTCGATAAAGTTATTCCAAGAGACGAAATGAAAGATACATTGACTACAGTATTAAAAATCCATTCAGGAAGGGGGGAATAGACATGGTCGGAGAATTAGAATTCGAACGTCCTATCACAGAGCTTAAAAAGAAAATCGCTGAGTTAAAGTCATTCATGCAGGAAAAAGGCATCGATTTAACTGATGAAATCAGCTCTTTGGAAGAGAGGCTGAGCGCTCTTCAAAATGATACGTATGAGAATATGACTCCATGGGACCGTGTACTAGTTGCCCGCCATCCTGAGCGTCCAACAACACTAGACTACATCCCTTCCCTGTTTACAGACTTTATTGAGCTTCATGGGGACCGTCTGTTTGGTGAAGATGAAGCCATTGTCGGCGGTATCGGAATGTTCCATGGCCAGCCGGTAACGGTGATCGGACAGCAGCGCGGAAGAGATACGAAAGAAAACATCAGAAGAAACTTTGGGATGCCGCATCCGGAAGGTTACCGCAAAGCTCTTCGATTGATGAAACAGGCTGAAAAGTTTTCCCGCCCGGTCATTTGCCTTCTTGATACGAAAGGAGCATTTCCCGGGAAGTCAGCTGAAGAAAGAGGACAGAGCGAAGCGATCGCAAGGAACCTTATAGAGATGGCAGGGCTTACTGTACCGATCATCTGCATCATCATCGGTGAAGGAGCCAGCGGCGGGGCCTTAGCCCTTGGAGTAGGGAATCATGTTCATATGCTGGAAAACTCCTGGTACTCCGTTATTTCTCCTGAAGGAGCCGCTTCAATCCTTTGGAAAGATTCTACAAAAGCAAAATTGGCTGCAGAGTCTATGAAAATTACAGCTCCTGATCTAAAGAAACTTGGTGTAATCGACGAAGTGATCGAAGAAGTTAAAGGCGGCGCCCATCATGATTCCGCTGAACAGGCAAGGCGTATCGATGCTGTTTTACAGCAATCACTCTCCGACCTCCAAAAAATGTCAGAAGAAGAGCTTGTTGAACAGCGATATGAAAAATACAAAAAAATGGGACAATTTACGTTTGTAAACGGTTCCATTGCAATGAAATAAGGAATGTGCTCTCTCCCTAGTGAGAGAGCGCATTTTTTGTCTTTTGTTGTCTATTGTGCTGAAGTTTTGAACATGATATTTTAATAAGATGAGAATACTTGAGAGGTGGAAATTAGATGAAGCGAATTGGGGTTCTTACAAGTGGAGGAGATTCACCAGGTATGAACGCTGCCATTCGTGCTGTAGTTCGTAAGGGGATTTTTCATGATCTTGAAGTTTATGGCATATACAATGGTTATGCAGGATTAATCGCTGGTAACATTACAAAGCTTGAGGTTGGTTCTGTTGGGGATATCATTCACAGAGGAGGCACGATGCTTCGTACCGCACGATGTGAAGAGTTCAAAACACATGAAGGACAAGCTAAAGGGATTGAACAGCTAAAAAAATATGGTATTGAAGGCCTTGTCGTGATCGGCGGAGACGGATCGTTCCAAGGGGCGAGGAAACTCACTGAACACGGTTTTCCTACGATTGGACTTCCTGGTACGATTGACAACGATATTCCGGGCACCGACTTTACCATTGGATTTGATACTGCTTTAAACACGATCATTGAAGCGATTGATAAAATTCGTGATACTGCAACTTCTCATGACAGAACCTATGTTATTGAAGTTATGGGGCGTGACGCGGGGGACCTTGCTTTATGGGCTGGTCTTGCCGATGGCGCAGAATCCATTCTTATACCTGAAGAAAAGCATGAAATGGAACAGATTATCAATCGATTGAAACTTGGAATTGAACGTGGCAAGAAGCACAGTATTATCATTGTGGCTGAAGGTGTGTGCAGCGGCGTTGAGATCGGCAAGCAGATCGAAGAAAAAACAAACCTTGAGACACGGGTTACGGTGTTGGGGCACATCCAGCGCGGAGGATCTCCTACGGCATTTGACCGCGTGCTTGCAAGCCGTCTGGGCGCCAGAGCTGTTGAATTGCTGCTCGAAGGCAAAGCCGGGCGAACAGTTGGTGTGCAAAAAAATGTTTTGGTAGATCATGACATTACAGAAGTATTGGCAAGCAAACACCAGATCGACCAAGGCATGTATCGTCTGTCTCAAGAACTATCTATCTAATTTAACTAAATGCATGTTTTATGAAGTGCAAAATACAGGAGGAAGACCCATGCGTAAAACAAAAATAGTCTGTACGATCGGACCTGCAAGTGAAAGTGTGGAGAAGTTAACACAGCTCATTGAAACAGGTATGAATGTAGCTCGTCTAAACTTTTCCCACGGAGATTTTGAAGAACATGGGGCGCGTATCAAAAATATTAGAGAAGCGTCTGCCAAGCTTGGTAAGACTGTTGCGATTCTTTTAGATACAAAAGGCCCGGAAATCCGTACACAAACACTTGAAGGCGGAGTTGCGGAACTTCAGTCAGGTGAAGAGCTTGTTATTTCTATGGAAGAAGTAATGGGGACAAGCCAGAAGATTTCTGTAACCTACCCGGGACTTGTTGATGATGTTCATGTCGGCTCTAAAATCCTGCTTGACGATGGCTTGATTGAGCTTGAAGTTACACACGTTGGTTCCAAAGAAATCACGACAAAGATTTTGAACAGCGGAACTTTAAAAAATAAAAAAGGCGTAAACGTTCCAAACGTAAGCGTGAAGCTTCCGGGTATTACAGAAAAGGACGCTAAGGACATTGAGTTTGGTATCGAGCAGGGAATTGATTTCATCGCTGCTTCCTTTGTACGCCGTGCAACAGATGTTCTAGAGATCCGTGAGATCCTTGAAAAAAACAATGCACAAAGCATTCAAATCATCCCTAAGATCGAAAACCAAGAAGGTGTCGAAAATATTGATGAGATTCTGGCAGTATCTGACGGCTTGATGGTTGCCCGCGGTGACTTAGGCGTGGAGATTCCTGCTGAGGAAGTGCCTCTTGTACAAAAAATGCTGATCAAAAAATGTAATGAACTAGGGAAACCTGTCATCACAGCAACCCAAATGCTTGATTCCATGCAACGCAACCCTCGTCCGACACGTGCAGAAGCAAGTGATGTGGCTAATGCAATCTTTGACGGTACAGATGCGATCATGCTTTCTGGTGAAACAGCTGCAGGAACGTATCCTGTTGAAGCGGTTCAAACGATGCATAAGATTGCTAAACGTGCAGAATCTGCATTAGATTATCGAAACATCCTATCTCAGCGCAGCAAGGAAAGCAAAACAACGATCACCGATGCCATTTCTCAATCGGTTTCCTTTACAGCTTTAAATCTTGAAGCAGATGCGGTAATCACTGCGACTGAACGCGGAATGACAGCACGCATGATCTCTAAATACCGCCCTAAGGCACCTCTTATCGCGGTGACAAGCCATGAAGATGTAATGAGAAAGCTATCACTCGTATGGGGGGTACACCCTGTTAAAGGGAAGAAAGCCAATACTACGGATGAAATGTTCCAGATTGCAATCGATTCTTCACTTGAAAGCAACCTGGTTGCACATGGAAACATAGTCGTAATTACGGCTGGAGTTCCTGTAGGCAAAACAGGTTCAACCAACCTTATGAAAGTTCACGTTATCGGTGATGTACTTGCTAAGGGACAAGGCATCGGACAGCAATCTGCAACTGGTAAGGTTGTTATTGCACGAAATTCAGAAGAAGCTTCAAACGTTAACGAAGGCGACATCCTGGTAACCATCGGAACAGACCGTGAAATGATGCCAGCAATAGAAAAAGCTGCGGCGATCATTACTGAAGAAGGCGGTTTGACCAGCCATGCAGCAGTAGTCGGCATCAGCCTGGGCAAACCAGTTATTGTCGGCCTTCAAGACGCTACAAAGCTTCTAAAAGACGGACAGGAAATTACAGTTGACGCTTCTAAAGGCGATATCTACGACGGGCATAAAAACGTTCTATAATTTATAATAAAAAGAGAAGGAGTCCATCCTTCTCTTTTTTCTTAGGCTTTGTTAATCCAAATTGTTGATTTTCAAAATGGAAACCTTTCTAAAAGGAGCAACCTTTATGTTCAGGATCTTATTTGTATTGCTGCTGATCATACCCGCCGCTGAAATAGGAATATTGGTGTGGGTAGGGAATCTGATTGGCCCGATTCCTACCGTAGCATTAATCATTTTCACAGGCCTTTTAGGAGCATGGCTGGCCAAGAGAGAGGGGCTTAACGCTCTCAGAAATGCACAGAGCCAGCTGCAAAACGGCCAGGTGCCAGGCACCGTACTGATTGACGGTATCTGTATCCTTGCGGGAGGCGTATTTTTGTTCACCCCAGGGTTCATCTCTGACATTTTCGGCTTCCTGCTGCTTTTTCCGCCGACTCGTTCAATAGCTAAAGTTCAGCTATTGCGTTATTTTCAGCGGAAAATTAAGTCCGGACAGTATAATTTCTATTGGAAACGATAAAAGAGCATCCATTCGGAGGCTCTCTTCTTGTTTTTTGAACAAATAAGTTTATTCAAGGTGTTGGCTGGGGTTTAAATTGGAGCGTCATCTGAATACGCGCGGAAATGAGAGGTTTACCCGCCGAAATACCCTCCAACATTAAAAATTCACCCGCCAAAATCGTTCTTTTATCCGCCAAAACACGTTTATAGTAAACAACCAACCCGAAACAGGCGTTTCAGCTCTTCCCTTTAATAAAATAATACACTTCATGAAAGAACTGAGCCTGGTGCAGGGCACGGATGATAACAAGGAAGGCTGGTCCAATCAGAAGGCCGAGGAATCCGAACCATTGGAACCCGACAAACAGAACAATGAGTGTGGCAAGAGGATCGAGCCCTATGGTCGAGGAAAGGATTTTTGGTTCAGTCAGCTGACGCTGGATGATGACCACGCCATAGAGGACGGAAAGCCCGACAGTTAACGGGTAATTGCCGGAAACAAAAGTATAGGCGATCCAGGGCATGAATACCGCTCCTGTTCCTAAATAGGGCAGCAGGTCCACCGCACCAATTAACAAAGCAATCGTAATGGCATATTCTATCCGAAGAAGCAATAGGCCGATTAATACGATAAAGGCTGTAATGGATATGAGCGTCAATTGAGCTTTTGCAAAACCAAACAGTGCTTTGCGGAGCTCGATATAGACGGTCCGGGTACTCGCTATCCACTTATCGGAAGAAATCTTTCGGAGATATCCGGAAAAACGATACCAGTCTTTGCAAATAAAAAAAGCAGCGAGAATTGAAAATACGAGCACAGAAACAAGGCTTGGAAGACTGACAAGAACAGCAGATATCAGGTTGACGGTATCCTGCGCCAGGTTGCTGACTGTTGTAGTAATGTGGGTTCCGACTTCATCGATATTTTTCATGATTGTCTGCTGGTGGCCGTTGTCGAGATTGTTAAACATGCGGTTGATGTCATTATAAAGCGGCAGGATTTTATTTTTGAAATAGATTTCCATGTATTGTACCAGCGTTTTACTGTAATCAGGAAGAACATGTGCCAAGTAGGCGAAACCTGAAAAAATTTCTCGCATCAGGAGCAAAACCGCTCCTGCAAGTGCTGCAATAAGAAGCAGAAGAGCTGTAAAAACGGCAAATCCCCGGTGCATTTTACCCTTTTCTTCTAAAAAATTAACGAATGGATTGATCGACATGGCGATGATTCCACCAAGGATAAAAGGGTACGTCACTTTGGAAAGAAAAAAACAGGCAAGTAAGACAATGGAAAATAAACATACTATGAGGAAGAAGCGCAGAATTCGGTGCAAATACTCATTGTTCATATCTTCACCATCCGTTCCCGGTCACTAGCAAAATAGAAAGAAGGGCTACCCATCATGCAGTCAACATTATTTTTGGTCATCTTGCTGGCCATTGGAATCATAGCGAAAAATCAGTCCCTGATTATTGCTCTCTCTGTACTGCTTGTCCTTAAATTTACAGGCATTGGAGATAAGGTCTTTCCGCTGATTCAACAGAAAGGCATCAATTGGGGCGTTACGATAATCACGATTGCCGTTTTGATTCCGATCGCTACAGGTGACATCGGATTTAAGCAGCTTCAGGAAGCTTTGAAGTCCTCCTTTGCGTGGATTGCCTTGCTTTCAGGAATTTTTGTAGCCATCATCGCATCAAAAGGGATCACCCTTCTTCAAGATGATCCGCATATAACAGCAGCTCTTGTTTTCGGCACCATTCTTGCTGTAGCTTTCTTAAACGGAGTTGCTGTAGGCCCATTAATCGGGGCAGGAATTGCGTATATGGCAATGAAAGTTGTCGAATTTTTCAGTGCGTAAACAACGAAAAAAGCCATTTCCATTCACAAAGCCCTGTTTATTGTTTATAATTGACTTATATGTTCCAATTCCTTTAAATAGTCTACATTTCTTTATATGCTAGAAATGTAAGCTCTTACTTATAAGAGTTTTTTGGTTTTGTGCTTTTCTATTAAAGGAGAAAGAGAATTTAGAAAGGGAGAGATAACCATGACAGCAACAAGAGGATTAGAAGGTGTAGTAGCCACAACCTCATCTGTCAGCTCAATCATTGATGATGTACTGACATACAGAGGGTACAGTATTGATGACTTGGCAGACCACGCAACATTTGAGGAAGTAGTATATTTATTGTGGAATGGAAAACTTCCTAATGAAAAGGAACTTGATCAATTCAAAGCAGAGCTTGCTGAGCAAGCCGCTGTATCTGATGATTTAATCCAACATTTGAAATCGCTTCCTTTAAAAGGTGTACATCCAATGGCCATTCTTCGTACAGCGGTTTCCATGCTTGGAATGTATGATGAAGATGCTGAGGATATGTCTACCGAAGGAAATTACAGAAAAGCGGTAAAACTTCAAGCGCAGATTTCAACAGTTGTCACAGCGTTTGCAAGGATCCGTGAAGGAAAAGAACCGGTTGCTCCGCGCAAGGATCTCGGTCTCGCGGCAAACTTCCTATACATGCTTACTGGCAATGAGCCAGACGAAGTTGCAGTGGAAGCGTTTAACAAGGCTTTGGTTCTTCATGCGGACCATGAGCTAAATGCTTCAACATTTACAGCACGTGTTGCGGTCGCTACATTATCTGACATGTATTCTGGTGTTACTGCAGCAATCAGTGCCCTAAAAGGACCTCTTCACGGAGGAGCAAACGAGCAAGTTATGAAAATGCTCAGCGAAATCAAAAGTGAAGAGAACGTGGAAAGCTACTTAAGAAATGCGATCGATAACAAACAAAAGATCATGGGCTTTGGGCACCGTGTATATAAGAGCGGGGACCCTCGCGCGAAACATCTTCGTGAAATGAGCAAACAGCTGACAACAACAACAGGTGAAGAAAAATGGTATAACATGTCTGTGAAATTAGAAGAGCTGCTGAAAGAAGAAAAAGGACTTCTTCCGAATGTAGACTTCTATTCTGCAAGCGTATACCACAGCCTAGGCATCCCTCACGATATTTTCACACCGATTTTTGCGGTGAGCCGTGTATCCGGCTGGATTGCCCACATTCTGGAACAATATGAGAATAACCGTCTGATTCGTCCGCGTGCAGATTATACCGGACCATCCATGCAAAAGTACACACCGCTTTCTGAACGCTAATTCTTAGAAAGAAAAGAGAAGAGGGGTTACTCTTCTCTTTTGAAAGTTATTTTAGTAGGATAGAAAAGTAAGAGATTTTAGATAGGAGGACGAGCAACATGTCAAATGGAGAGCGTATTACAGTAGATAACGGGGTATTAAACGTACCTAACCAGCCAATTATTCCTTTTATTGAGGGAGATGGGACTGGCCCTGATATTTGGGCGGCAGCATCACGTGTTCTTGAAGCAGCAGTAGACAAAGCATACAACGGTGAAAAGAAAATCGTCTGGAAAGAAGTTCTTGCCGGAGAAAAGGCATTCAACGAAACTGGTGAATGGCTTCCGTCAGAAACACTTGATGTGATCCGCGATTACATAATCGCAATTAAAGGACCTCTTACAACGCCGGTTGGCGGAGGTATCCGTTCATTAAACGTGGCGCTTCGCCAGGAGCTGGACTTATTCACTTGTCTTCGCCCGGTTCGTTATTTCCAAGGTGTACCTTCACCTGTTAAGCGTCCGGAAGACACAGACATGGTCATCTTCCGTGAAAATACAGAAGATATCTATGCTGGAATTGAATATGCGAGCGGTTCTGATGAAGTGAAGAAGGTTATCTCTTTCCTTCAGGAAGAAATGGGAGTAAAGAAAATCCGTTTCCCTGAAACTTCAGGTATCGGAATTAAGCCGGTTTCTTCTGAAGGGACAAAACGTCTTGTTCGTGCTGCCCTTCAGTATGCAATCAGCGAAGGACGCAAGAGCTTAACACTTGTCCACAAAGGAAACATCATGAAATTTACAGAAGGTGCTTTCAAAAACTGGGGCTACGAGCTTGCTGAACAAGAATTCGGCGATAAAGTATTCACTTGGGCTCAATATGACCGTATTGTTGAAGATCAAGGAAAAGATGCTGCGAATAAAGCACAAGCTGATGCAGAAGCTGCTGGCAAAATTATCGTAAAAGATTCTATTGCTGATATCTTCCTTCAACAGATCCTTACTCGTCCTGCAGAGTTCGATGTTGTAGCGACAATGAACCTTAACGGAGACTACATTTCTGATGCACTTGCTGCACAAGTAGGCGGAATCGGAATTGCTCCTGGAGCAAACATCAACTATGAAACTGGACATGCGATCTTTGAAGCTACACATGGTACAGCTCCTAAATATGCGGGCTTGGATAAAGTTAACCCTTCTTCTGTTATCCTTTCAGGTGTATTAATGCTTGAACACCTTGGATGGCAAGAAGCAGCTAAACTCATTACAAATGCTATGGAAAAAGCGATTGCCGGCAAAGTAGTCACTTATGATTTCGCTCGTTTGATGGACGGCGCTACAGAAGTGAAATGTTCTGAGTTTGCCGACGAACTCATCAGCAACATGTAATAAAAGATGGCCCCGGCTCGCCGGGGCCACTGTTTAAATCAAGGAAGTCAAGTCTAGCTCCAGCGCTTGTCAAACCAAAAAAGGAGCGCTTGCGCATTTCTAAATAGAACCAGGATAATTTGGAGGGATTCTTTATGGCAGTGAACACACGCAAAAAGATTTCAGTCATTGGTGCAGGTTTTACAGGAGCAACAACAGCATTTATCGCAGCACAAAAAGAACTTGGGGATGTAGTGCTTGTTGACATTCCTCAAGCAGAAAATCCTACTAAAGGAAAAGCGTTGGACATGCTTGAAGCAAGCCCTGTACAAGGATTCGATGCGAACATCATTGGTACTTCCAACTATGAAGATACAAAAGATTCCGATGTAGTAGTTATCACTGCAGGAATTGCACGTAAACCAGGTATGAGCCGTGATGATCTTGTGAACACAAATGCAAAAGTCATGAAAAGCGTTACACAGGAAATCGTGAAATATTCTCCGAACACTGTAATCATCGTTCTAACTAACCCGGTTGATGCGATGACTTACACAGTTCTTAAAGAATCCGGTTTCCCGAAAAGCCGTGTAATCGGCCAATCCGGTATCCTTGATTCTGCTCGTTTCCGTACGTTCATCTCTCAAGAATTGAACCTCTCTGTAAAAGATATTACCGGTTTTGTTCTTGGCGGACACGGGGACGACATGGTGCCGCTCGTACGCTACTCTTATGCAGGCGGAATTCCATTAGAAAAATTAATTCCACAAGAACGTTTGGATGCGATTGTTGAACGTACTCGCAAAGGCGGAGGAGAAATCGTAAACCTTCTTGGAAACGGAAGCGCTTATTACGCTCCTGCTGCTTCATTGGTTGAAATGGTAGAAGCGGTATTGAAAGACCAAAGACGTGTTCTTCCGACTATCGCTTACCTCGAAGGCGAATACGGCTATGATGGAATTTGCCTTGGCGTTCCTACAATCGTAGGCGGAAACGGCCTTGAAGAAATCATTGAGCTTGAATTATCAGCAGATGAAAAAGCAGCGCTAGACCGTTCTGCAGAATCTGTGAAAAGCGTAATGAACGTATTAGCATAAATCATTAGGTAAAAAGGTTCGGGTTTTTCCGGATCTTTTTATCACTTCACAAATGTAAGCGTTTACTTAGGGCTTAATGAGGGGTGGTCTTGTATGTTGTTAGGAAAAAAGCGTAAACTGGGCAGAAAAATAGAAGAGATCCAAACAGGGGAAAAACTCGAACTTTCCGAAACGATTGAAGATAAGGATTTGCTTTTGTACCTCGGACTCACCAATGACAACAACCCTTTATTCATTCAACATGATTATGCATCCATGACGCCATTTAAAAAACCAATTGTTCCGCAGGTTATGCTTATTGGCATGGTAACAGCTGCGGTGTCCAAGTATTTACCTGGACCAGGAAGCAGCATTAAAAAACAATCTTTATCTTTTCCAAAACCTGTTTATCATTACGGCAAAGTTCATTTTTTGTTTCAGGTGACAGACATTGACCAGGAAGCTCATTCCATCAAGATGAGGGTTGAGGGGAAAAATGAAAAAAGCGAGCTGGTAATGGAAGGGGATCTTGAAATATGCCCTCCATATCAGCCGAAATCCATAACCTCCAACACGTTGGACAACTTCTAGACCGGGCAGCCGGTCTTTTTTTATGGCTCTTTTCTAAAAGATTGTTGCTTTTGGGTCATTTTTGTAAAGAGTCTTCATTGACAAGTTGATTGTAGTGCAAGGTGCAGAGACTCCTCGAAAATGAATTTCACATTTTCTTCGTGCGATATAACGCTGCCGAAGCCTTCCTTGTCCTGCGGGAGAAGCGGGACAGGTGAGACCCACAAGCGCTAAGCGCCGAGAAAGTAGGCGCTGGCGCCGGTAAAGGCTCACCGCGCGCCCCGCGGAAAGCGAGCATCCTGAAACGGAAATCAACTACTCCTAAGAGCAACAAAGGTTACGAAAACAGCCTTTTTTATTGAAGGAAAGTATAAGATTTTGTTGGCATAGAAGCAGTGTCTAGCTTTAGCGCCCGAGGATGAAAATTGAATTCTATTTTTGTCTTAAATGATGAAATATGAGTCTTATTTCATCTTAGGTCCTCGAAGGACGAAATATAAACACATTTCGTCTTTGGGCGCTTCAGCTTTTCTTTTTAAAAATTTACAAACTTTACGAAATCTTTAATCTGACCCTTTTGTGCTTGGAAGAAAAAAATAGTATGATTGTAATGAATAAGGTGAAACGTAACTAAAAAAGGGTGGGAAAAGATGAGCCAGAAAATCATGGTAGTCGAGGACGAATTATCGATCTCAACATTATTGCAATTTAATTTAGAACAAGCTGGTTTTGAAGTGATCACCGCAATGGATGGACGAAAGGGCCTTGAATTGGCTGAAATGGAAAAACCGGATTTAATGGTTCTTGATCTTATGCTGCCTGAAATGGATGGTCTCGAGGTTTGTAAAAACTTGAGACAAAAGCAGCTTTTTATTCCCATACTCATGCTGACTGCAAAAGACGATGAATTTGATAAGGTGTTAGGATTGGAATTAGGAGCAGATGATTATATGACAAAGCCGTTTAGTCCCCGTGAAGTGGTTGCCCGGGTGAAAGCCATCCTTCGGCGTACCAAGCAGGCGGCTATTGAGGAACCTGCTCAAGAAGCAGAGGAATCGGAAAAGCTGACGATTGGAGAAGTAGAAGTTTATCCCGAGAACTATGAAGCTTTTTATAAAGGGACAGCACTTGAATTGACTCCGAAAGAGTTTGAACTGCTGGTGTACCTCTCAAAGAATAAAAACAGGGTACTCACCAGGGAACAGCTTCTGTCTGCTGTATGGAATTATGATTTTGTCGGCGACACAAGGATTGTTGATGTGCATATCAGCCACCTGCGGGAAAAAATAGAAGAGAATACAAGAAAACCGGTCTATATTAAAACCATCAGGGGAATGGGCTATAAGCTTGAGGTTCCGCAATAATGCCAGATTTTAAAAACCGGGTACTCTCTTTTTTCCTGGTTGGAATTATGCTTGTTTTTATCCTGCTTGCTCTAATTGTCGGAGGTCTGGTGCATTATAACGTAAAGGAAAAGCGTCTGCAATCTTACCAAAGTGAGCTCCAGCTTGTTTCCCTTGCTGCTGTTAATAAGGATACTGGCCTCTTGGAAAAGCAGTTGGATCGGGCTGAAAAAGATTTAGGTGGAAAACTTCTCTATTTATCTCCCAAAGGCAAAGTTTTGGCGCAATCAAAAAGTGAGAAAGAAGCTGTTCCTGATCAGCCTTTAAATGGACTGGACGAATATAAAGGCAGTTCACTGGTTTCAACGAAAGATATGGACCGTCTCGTTTATACACTGCCGGTTAAAAATCAAACATCCGGTTCACTTGAAGGGTATGTCCAGCTAGTTATTCCTGAAAAGACAGCCAACAGCACGGAGAGATCCATTTGGCTTGCCATGTCTCTTGGTTTTCTCATCAGCCTGGTCATCATACTCTTTGTCTCAATCCGTGTGCTGAATCGGATTGTTAAACCAGTAGAAGAGGCAACGAGCACAGCGAAGGAGCTGGCGAGAGGGAATTTTAAGGCAAGAACTTATGAATATAAGGGAGATGTCGGTGAACTGAACTTTTCTTTAAATGTGCTTGCAAGAAACCTTGAGAAGATGACAAAGTCCTATGAATCGCAGCAGGACCGTCTGAAGACACTGATCGAGAACATGGGCAGCGGTCTCATTCTCATCGATTCTGATGGCTACATCACGATTGTTAACCGTGCCTTTAAGGAAATTTTTAAAGAGTACACCGACTCCTGGACGAGCCACTTGTTTCATGAAGTCTTTCCATATAAAGAAATTAAAGAAATCGTTGAAGATACATTTATTATGGAAACCAACATACGGAAACAAGTCGTGCTTCCTATTCATATTGAGAGAAAGAACTTTGATGTTTACAGCGCACCGGTCCTCAACAGTCTCGGGAAGCTCCGCGGCATTGTTCTCGTTTTTCATGACATTACGGAATTGAAAAAACTTGAACAGATGAGAAAGGATTTTGTTGCCAACGTATCCCATGAATTGAAAACACCGGTCACTTCTTTGAAAGGTTTTGCTGAAACGCTGCTGGATGGAGCGGACGGCAATCCGGAAATCCGCAAAAAATTTCTTACAATCATGTGGAATGAGAGCGACAGGCTGCAGCACCTCATTCAAGATCTGCTTGATCTCTCTAAGGTGGAACAAGGATTTTCTTTGAACCTGCAAAAAGTCAGCCTGTCGACGATCGTAGAAGAAGTGATCGTCATGCTTGAAACAAAAGCGCAGGAAAAAGAGATAACGATCAAGTATTCTGCAGAAGGGAACACCATGATTGAAGGTGATTCACCGAGATTAAAGCAGGTTTTCATCAACCTTATAAACAATAGCTTAAACTACACTCCAAAAGGCGGAAGGATTACGATCCGCCTGAAGGAAAGCAGTGAAAAAGTAACTTTCAGTGTATCCGACACCGGTATTGGTATCCATAAAGAGGAAGTCTCGCGTATTTTCGAACGATTCTACAGAGTGGATAAAGCGAGAAGCAGGAACTCTGGCGGTACGGGGCTTGGCCTTGCGATCGTCAAGCACTTGGTAGAAGCCCACAGGGGCCGTATCCATGTGAAAAGCAAGCCGGGAGAAGGTTCGACATTCACGCTTGTTTTCAAAAAAGAATTTAATGATTGAATTTACAAACTATTAACACTGCATTCGTGCCAGCTTAACAGTTTATCGTTATGCTTTAAGTATCCTTTTTCAGTACCCCCTTTAAGAGAATCCATTACGGGTTCTCTCTTTTTTTGTTCTAATCTTTGAACAGACGCTGGCTGGCCAATTTTCTTTTCTTATAGCCGAATGGTACAATAAAGATTAGAAAACAACCGATCAGGGGGTATTATTTTGGCAAATAAATTAGTTTTGATTGATGGAAACAGTATCGCATATCGTGCGTTCTTCGCGCTTCCTCTGCTCAACAATGATAAAGGTGTCTATACAAATGCAGTATACGGATTTACGACGATGCTGCTTAAAATATTGGAAGATGAAAAGCCCAGCCACGTGCTTGTTGCATTTGATGCGGGGAAAACAACCTTCAGGCATAAAACGTTTACCGAATATAAAGGAGGACGCCAGAAAACTCCTTCTGAGCTTTCCGAACAATTTCCGCTGATCCGCCAGCTTTTGGACGGGTTCGGAATTAAACGGTACGAGCTTGAAAATTATGAAGCGGATGATATTATCGGCACGCTTTCTAAACAGGCTGAAAATGGTGACTGGGACGTTAAAGTCTTTACTGGTGATAAGGACTTGCTTCAGCTTGTAACAGAAAACGTCAATGTTGCACTGACCCGCAAAGGGATCTCGGAAGTAGAGGCTTATGACCTTCAACAGGTGGAAGAGAGATATGGCTTAACTCCTCACCAGATTATCGACATGAAGGGCCTCATGGGCGATCCATCCGATAACATCCCTGGAGTTCCGGGAGTCGGGGAAAAAACAGCCATTAAACTAATCAAACAGTTCGGCACTCTGGAAGAAACGCTGGAATCAATTGATCAGGTTTCAGGTGCAAAGCTGAAGGAGAAACTCAAGGACAATAAGGAACAGGCCTTGATGAGCAAAGAGCTGGCAACGATCACGCATGAGGCACCAATTGAAATCTCCATAAACGATTCTCTTTACGAAGGGTACCAAACAGAACAGCTGATTCCATTCTTTAAAGATCTTGGCTTCAACTCGCTGCTGGAACGAATCGGCGGGGACAGTGAAGAAACACAGCTGAGCGGACAGGAAAAAAAAGAGATTTCCTTTGAAAAGGCTGAAGAACTCAGTCATGAAATCTTATCATCACCTGCCGCTCTTATAGTAGAAACAACACCGGAAACCTACCATAAAGCTCCGGTCAACGGGCTGGCGATCGTAAACAGCAACGGAAAGTATTTTATTCCTGCTGAAACAGCGCTCTCTTCAGCATCGTTTAAGGAATGGGCGGAAGATGAAAGTAAAATTAAATACGTGTTTGACGCCAAAAGAGCGTACGTCGCATTGGACTGGAACGGTATTTCATTGAAGGGTGTAGAATTTGATCTAATGATCGCCTCTTATCTGCTGAATCCGTCCGAGTCCGGGGACGATGTAGCTGGAATTGCAAAACGCTACGGTATACATGACACTGATACAGAAGAAGCGGTGTACGGAAAAGGTGCCAAACGAAAGGTGCCTGAAGAAGAAATTCTATCCGAACATCTCGTTCGCAAAGCGAATGCTATTTTTTCTCTTCAGGACAAGCTTTCTGGAGAACTGAAGGAAAACGAACAGTATGAACTTTTTGCCGATCTTGAACTCCCATTATCACTGGTGCTGGGTGAAATGGAAACAACAGGAGTGAAGGTGGACGTCGGCAGGCTTCAAGCGATGGGACACGAGCTCACAGAGCAACTGAAAATACTTGAAGGAGAGATTCATGAACTTGCCGGAGTATCTTTTAATATAAATTCTCCGAAACAGTTAGGAGAGATCTTGTTTGAAAAGCTGAATCTGCCGGCCATTAAAAAGACAAAGACCGGTTACAGTACTTCGGTGGATGTGCTTGAGAAACTGGAAGGCAAGCATGAGATCATCAGGAAAATCCTTGTTTACCGCCAGCTTGGAAAATTAAGCTCTACCTATATTGAGGGGCTTCTGAAGGTTGTCGACGAAGATACTGATAAGATCCACACACGCTTTAACCAGGCGCTGACTCAAACAGGACGGCTGAGTTCAACAGAACCAAATCTGCAAAATATCCCGATAAGGCTTGAAGCGGGAAGAAAGATCAGGGAAGCCTTCGTTGCTTCAAAACCAGGCTGGAAAATTCTTGCCGCTGACTATTCTCAAATTGAGCTTCGTGTCCTTGCCCATATTTCACAGGACGAAAACCTGATGGAAGCCTTTAAAAAGGAAATGGACGTTCATACGAAGACCGCGATGGATGTTTTTCATGTGGGGATGGATGAAGTGACCTCAGAAATGAGAAGGCATGCCAAAGCAGTTAACTTCGGTATCGTATACGGAATTAGTGACTATGGCTTGTCGCAAAGCTTGAATATTACAAGAAAAGAAGCCGGAGAGTTCATTGAACAGTATTTGAAAACTTTCCCTGGTGTAAAAGAATATATGGAATCGATCGTCCGACAGGCGAAACAGGACGGCTATGTTTCAACGCTTATGCACCGCCGCCGATACCTGCCAGAGATTACGAGCAGAAACTTCAATTTAAGAAGTTTTGCTGAACGTACAGCCATGAATACTCCGATTCAGGGAACAGCGGCTGACATTATTAAAAAGGCGATGGTTGAAATGGATCAGGTGCTGAAAGACGAAAATCTGGAATCCTTGATGCTGCTTCAGGTGCATGATGAGCTGATCTTTGAGGTACCGGAAAATGAAATTGAAAAGCTGTGTACTCTCGTTCCGCAAGTGATGGAATCTGCACTCGGCCTTGATGTTCCATTAAAAGTTGATTTGAATTACGGAGATACATGGTACGACGCAAAATAAAAAAAAGAGAAGAGAAAACAGCCGATTTGGCTGTTTTCCGTTTGATTTGAGGTGAAAGATATGCCTGAATTGCCAGAGGTAGAAAACGTAAAAAACACACTGAACAGACTGGTTGGCGGAAAAACGATTAAAGAAGTTAGAGTCTTATGGAGCAATATTATTAAACATCCTGAGCTCGATGAATTCAAAATCCGGCTCAGCGGCCAGACCATAGAACATGTAGAGCGAAGAGGCAAGTTCCTTAAGATTTTTCTTGATGATGACGTTCTTGTTTCCCATCTGAGAATGGAGGGGAAGTATGCGTTAAACCAAAAGAAAGAACCGTTTGATAAACATACGCATGTTCTCTTTGAGTTTACTGACGGAAGTGAACTCCGGTACCGGGATGTCAGGAAATTCGGTACGATGCATCTGTATCCAAAAGGGGAAGAAGAACAGCGGCAGCCGTTATCCAAACTCGGTTATGAGCCTTTTTCCGCAGAACTTACTCCATCTCTTTTAAAGAAGATGTTCTCAAAGACAAGCAGGCCGGTGAAAGCAGTCCTGCTGGACCAGTCTCTCATAACAGGTCTGGGAAACATCTATGTGGATGAAATTCTTTTTGCATCGGGTATACACCCCGAACAAAAAGCGAACGGATTATCGCTGCAGCGATTAAAAAAGCTGCAGGAAAACATGGTATCGATCCTGAAAGAGTCGGTCGAAAAAGGCGGCAGTACGATTCGCTCTTATGTGAATTCCGAAGGGAAAGCAGGTAACTTTCAACTGGAGCTTTTTGTTTATGGAAAAAAGGGAGAGCCATGCAAAAAATGCGGCCGTGAAATTACTAGATCCGTTGTTGCAGGACGAGGCACTCATTTTTGCAGCAGCTGCCAAAAATAACAGTTTCCAAGCTCCTTTCATATACTACAGAACGTGGTATGAAAGGAGCTTTTGCCGTTATGGTGTCCTTTTCGATGCTCTTACTGGCGTTTGCAGTAAGTCTTGACAGCTTTGGTACGGGGCTGACGTATGGCATGAAGGAAATAAAGATTCCGTTAAAATCGGTCATTATCATTTCCTCATGTTCGGCCATTACCTTTTTTATTGCAATGGGGTCCGGCCATTTTTTAGAACGCTTTTTATCGCCGCATGCCGGGCAGGTAACAGGCGGCTTGATCCTTTTAGGTCTCGGTTCATATTTTTTGTACCAAGTAGCCAAGCCTGAAAAAAAGGCCGCGGCTGTACCTGAAGAGAAGACTATTGTAAAATTAGAAATAAAATCTCTGGGAATCATGATTCAAATCTTAAGTAAGCCGACAATCGCAGATCTTGATAAATCCGGCTCTATCAATGGCTGGGAGGCGGTCTTGCTGGGCGTCGCGCTTTCATTGGATGCTTTCGGAGCGGGAATCGGAGCAGCGATGGTTGATATGCCTCCTTTTCTTACAGCATTTACGGTAGCCTCCATGAGCTCGATATTTGTACTTGGTGGCATGAAATTAGGGTTTGCAGTGTCCAGGATTACGTGGATGAAGAAGCTTACCTTCCTTCCAGGGATATTACTGATTATTATAGGATTACTGAAAATGTAACAGGAGGATCGTAAAATCATGATCATAGGCCTGACCGGCGGGATTGCCAGTGGAAAAAGCACAGTTTCCAATCTTTTGCGGAGCTATAACATACCTGTTGTTGATGCAGATTTAATCGCGCGTCAGGTTGTGGAGCAAGGCCAGCCCGCCTACGTTAAAATTGTCGAGAACTTTGGGGTAGAAGTAATAGATGAAGAAAAGAACCTCGATCGAAAAAAACTTGGCAGCGTCATATTCAATGATACTGCCAAACGGAAGGTGCTGAATGAGATTGTTCATCCGGCTGTACGGCATGAAATGAAGAGCCAGGCAGCACATTATCTTAATGATGGATTCAGCCATGTGGTCATGGATATTCCTCTGTTGTTTGAGAGCGATTTGACCCATATGGTGGACCGCACACTCCTGATCTTTGTTGATGAAGAAGTCCAGTTCAGCCGATTAGTTATGAGAGACCACTTCACGGAGGATGAGGCAAGGAGCAGGATTGCTTCCCAGATGCCCCTTAAAGATAAAGTAAAGCTGGCGGATGCGGTGATCACAAACAATGGATCTTTGGAAGAGCTCAAAGTGAAACTGGATGCTCAGCTTAAGGAATGGAATATTATTTAGCCCTCTGTCTAGGCAGAGGGTTTATTTTTTGCCCGTTTTTATAAAATGATGTTCTTTTTTTATTTAAATATGCTATACTAATTGTAGAAAAAGAGGCAAAAAAGTATAACATATATGGAGGGAGCACACCATGAAAGCAAAAGTAGCGATTAATGGACTCGGGCGGATCGGAAGAATGGTATTTCGTAAGATGATGGAGGAAAATAACGAGTTTGAGGTTGTAGCAATCAACGCAAGCTATCCTCCTGAAACGTTAGCACATATGATTAAGTATGACTCAATTCACGGAATGTTTGATGGTGAAGTTAGTGCCCATGAAGGCTACTTAATGGTGGACGGGCAAAAAGTGCTTCTGCTTAATTCCCGCAACCCAAGAGAACTGCCATGGAAAGGGCTCGGCATCGATATCGTGATTGAAGCCACTGGAAAATTCAAAACAAAGGAAATGGCGGGCTACCATCTGCAAGCTGGAGCGAAGAAGGTTATTATTACTGCACCTGGAAAAGATGAAGACATCACGATAGTTATGGGTGTAAATGACAGCGATTACAAAGCGGACGAACATCATATCTTATCCAATGCTTCATGCACAACGAACTGTCTGGCACCTGTAGTAAAAGTACTCGATGAACAGTTCGGGATTGAATCAGGAATGATGACTACCGTACATTCCTATACAAATGATCAAAAAAATATTGATAACCCGCATAAGGACCTCAGACGTGCAAGAGCTTGCGGCCAATCCATCATTCCAACGTCTACCGGGGCGGCAAAAGCAATCTCCAAGGTTCTTCCTCATCTCACAGGAAAATTGAATGGAATGGCACTCCGAGTCCCGACTCCAAATGTATCATTAGTTGATTTAGTGGTCGATCTAAAAACGGATGTGACAGAAGAGATGGTAAATGAGGCTTTAAGAACTGCGTCTGAGGGTGCATTAAACGGTATTCTTGGATACAGCGAACAGCCGCTGGTTTCCATTGATTATAACGGTAATGAGAATTCTTCAATCATTGATGGTTTATCAACAATGGTTATTGAGAATAAAAAAGTAAAAGTGCTTGCCTGGTATGACAATGAATGGGGCTATTCTTGCCGTGTTGTTGATCTGGCAGGTCTTGTTGCTGCAGGTTTAGCTCAAAAGGCGGATATGAGGATTCCTTCATAAAACCAATAATTAAAAAAGAACGGATGGAGCCGGTTTCTGGCGCTGTCCGTTCTTTTTGTTTTTAAACAAAATCCACCCATTTTATGTCATTAGTTTTCATATGAAAATTTAGAGGGAAATTTCAAACAAATTATTGCAAATGAAAAATAAAACAAGTATACTATGATTCGTGAACTTCAAATAAAGCAAACCAAGGCGTTGGATTCTACTTAAAGGGTTAGGACCTCTTAGGACTAACTTTCCCCCGTGGTAGATGTTCAATACCGCATGCTTGAAGGCATGAAAAATTTTTAAGGGGGACTATGCTAATATGGATACAATGGGAAGACACGTAATTGCTGAACTATGGGGATGCAACAGTGAAAAGCTAAATGATATGAGGTTTATTGAAGAGACGTTTGTTGACGCTGCCCTTAAAGCAGGTGCAGAAATTCGTGAGGTTGCTTTTCATAAGTTTGCGCCGCATGGCGTGAGTGGGGTTGTTATTATTTCTGAATCACATTTGACAATCCACAGTTTTCCAGAGCATGGTTATGCAAGCATTGACGTATACACTTGTGGGGATCGTATTGATCCAAATGTGGCTGCTGATTACATTTCACAGGCTTTGGAAGCGAACAGCCGTGAAAATTTAGAAGTTCCACGTGGAATGGGTCCTGTTAAAGTTGCTAAAAATAAAGTTGCTGCTAATAAATAAAAATGAATGCTAAGTCGAAAAAGAGGTGTGTTATTTGCACCTCTTTTTTTACTTTCCGCTTTTGCATGGAGGAGTTTAGAGGAGGGGTACCATGCTTAGACAATTGCAAAATATCTTGAAGAATCATTCGGAAACTTCCGAGAACCACCAAGATCCTTTACTGCAAACCCATTATTTCAAAGCGAACCGCACAAAAGTCATGGATGCCGTTGAAGAGCTTGTCCGGCAGCAAAGCCATTATAAACTGCTTGGATCATCAAAAGAACGGGGCGAGCTATCTTTTGAAGTTACAGCTCCAAGGAAGGCTTTTGCCGTGATCACTGCGACCTCTCTCAGACCATTTAAAACGGCAGTCGATATTAATGTCACGTCTGAATCGCCGCTTCCGATCGATTTTGGATACAGCAGAAAGGTGATCCTTGCTATTAATGAAGGATTGAAAGGAAAGCTTGAATTTATTGGCACATCTCTGCTTGAAAACAATTAATTCTTGTCACATGCCCTCCTTTTGTCTAAGATAGAATTATAATAGAGGTTAATTAATTTTTGGAGTTGATCTGCTTTGCGTTGTCCGTCCTGTCAGTATAACGGTACAAAAGTGCTTGATTCTAGACCGGTCCATTCGGGGAGATCGATTCGCCGCAGGCGGGAATGCGAGTCATGCACCTATCGATTTACAACCTTTGAAACGGTTGAAGAAATACCGCTGATTGTTGTGAAAAAGGAAGGTACCCGGGAAGAATTCAGCCGTGAAAAAATTCTTCGCGGACTTATAAAAGCTTGTGAGAAACGCCCTGTACCTTTAGAAGTTCTTGAAAATATCGTGGACAACATAGAAAAGGACCTGCGGAACCAAGGGGTTTCTGAAATAAACAGCAAAGAAGTCGGCGAAAAAGTCATGGATTATCTTGCGGACACGGACGAAGTAGCTTATGTCCGATTTGCTTCGGTCTACCGGCAATTTAAGGACATCAATGTATTCATACAGGAACTGAAAGAATTAATAAAAAAAGACGAGCACTAACTTGCGTAAGACAGTACCAGTTTTACGCTTTTTTTTATCGGAATGCTTGTTTTTCTCTATAGACTTAGAAAAAAACTTTTTTTTGAAAGGTGAGAACCATGAGTGTACACTGGAAAGAAATTGTCCCGGTGGATACATATGAGGTTCAATTTAGCGGCTATCTCCATAATATAGACCGCAAAGTATTGACCATGCTGTACCAGCCGTTAATAGGCGCTTTTGCCTATAGTTTATATATGACATTTTGGTGTGATGCCGAAATGAAAACGCCAAAAGAGCAGACGCATCAGAGGCTCATGAATGTGACCCAATTTTCATTGAAGGATATTATTGCCGCCCGAAAAAAGCTGGAAGCCATCGGCCTGCTGAAAACTTATAAACGGGATAAAGAAGATTCGAGGGTTTACTTATATGAATTGCAAACCCCTCTGTCACCGGATGAATTTTTCAACGATGGGGTCTTGAACATCTATCTTTATAATCGATTAGGCAAAACAAAATATTGCGAGATGCGAGACCATTTTATTCAAGAAGAAACTGAGATGGAAGAATACGTGGAGATGACGTCATCATTTAATGATGTTTTCGTATCGCTTCATCCCTCTGAAATGACAGCAGGGACATATTCGGAAATTCAGGAGGGATCAGGCGGAAGTCTGGCAGAAAGAAAACCAGGCAATCCGTTGTCCATCACTTCTGAGGACTTTGATTTTGATTTGTTGATCTCCAGCATTTCAAGCTTTATTCTTCCGAAAGAAGTCATAACTCCTTCCATAAGGGAATCCATCCTTAAACTGGCATACGTTTACCAGATGGGACCGCTTGAGATGAGCAGGCAAATCCAAAACGCGTACCATCTTCATGGAGAGTTGACTGCCGAAAATCTCCGGAAGGAAGTTCAAAAATGGTACAGGATTGAAAACAACAACCAGCTGCCGCAGATGGCTCTCCGTACTCAGCCGCAGAGCTTAAAATCAGCTGCAGGCAGAGAGCCTGTCACAGAAGAAGAAAAAGTGATAAAATTCTTTGAAGAAGTATCACCTTTTCAATTGCTGGAACTCCAATCTGGAACAAAGCCGGCGGAAGTGGATTTGAATATTGTTACGTATCTCATGCTTGAGCAAAAAATGACTCCGGGTGTGGTCAATGTTTTGATCGACTATGTACTGAAAACCAATGATCTAAAACTTACACGTTCATTCGTCGAAAAAATTGCGAGCCACTGGGCCAGGAAAAAAGTACAAACCGTTCAGGAAGCCATGGCGCTAGCTCGTTCAGAACAGAAGAAGTACAAAGAGTGGCAGGAGCGTAAGAATACAAATTATAAGCGTAATGGAACCCAGAAAAAGAGCGCCCGTCTGCCAGACTGGCTGAAGGACGAAGAGGCAACGGCAGAGAAAAAAGAAAAGAACAATAATAATAATGAGCTTGAAGAGCAAAACCAGCAATGGCTTGAAAACCTGCTTAAAGAAATCTAAAGGGGGGAACGAAAATGGAATCGATTATGGACGCCGTTAAAAAAATGGAAGGGTACGGTCAGCTTAAAAAGGAATATGACCGAATTAAGCAGCATGTACTCACAGATCCTTATGTTATCTCATTCCTGGAGCAGAACCCTGATTTGAATCAATCAAGCATTGAAAAAGGATTGACCAAGCTCTATGAATATTCCAAGGAAAAGAACCATTGTTCCAATTGCCCAGGGCTGAATCTTTGCCCAAACCTGATGCAAGGGTATCAGCCGGAACTGGCGGCAGAAAGAAATACGATCGAGATTTATTATGAAAAATGTTCGCTGAAAAAACAGGATGAAAAGCAGAAGTCGATGAGTGCCCTCATCCGAAGCTATTTTATCCCGAAAGATATCCTGCAGGCATCCTTTGACCGTCTTCACAGCATTGATCAAGACAGAAGAGAAGCGATTGGTGCTGCATGGGATTTTGTCAAAGCGGCTTCTTCTGGAGAAGGGGCGAAAGGGATTTACTTTTACGGCAAGTTTGGTGTTGGAAAGACCTATCTGCTGGGTGCGATAGCCAACGCGTTGGCTGAGCGGCAGATTCCTTCATTGCTCGTTCATACTCCCGAGTTTTTGCGGGAGATGAAAAGCAGCCTTTCTGACGGAAGTTTCAACGAAAAAATGGAGCTGCTCAAAACCGTTCCTGTCCTCATGCTAGACGATCTTGGTGCCGAAAACATGACAAATTGGGTCAGGGATGAAATCATTGGTGTCATACTTCAATATCGTATGATGGAGAGGCTGCCGACGCTGTACTCCTCCAATTATGATTTTACCTTGCTTGAAGAGCATTTTTCCTACTCGCAAAAAGGCGGCCTCGAGCAAGCAAAAGCAAAACGGATCATGGAGCGTATTCGCCATCTTGCCGTGCCGATCTTTATCGGTGGAGATAAAAACTTCAGAACTTTTCAGTAAAATAGATACACTTGATTAACCTCTATCATAAAAGATAGAGGTTTTTTGTTTAGTCTGATGAATCTTCGGGAAGATGCAAATACTACCTATAGAATCAGCAGACAGAAAGGAAATGAATATGGGAATAATTCTTGCAGTCATCACAGCAGTTTGCTGGGGAAGCATTGTATTGGTCAGCCAAAAACTGGGGGGAGATTCATACAGCCAGACATTGGGGATGACCATCGGTGCCCTTGTCTTTTCGGTAATTACATTTTTTATCGTTCAACCTGATATGAACTCTCTTGTAATCATTGTAGGAGCGATTTCGGGTGCCTTATGGGTTGTCGGCCAACGGTTTCAATTTGCGACTGTTGATCACCTCGGTGTGGCAAAAACGGTGCCTCTCTCAACGGGTATGCAGCTATTTGGGACAACACTCTTTGGCGTACTCGTGTTTCATGAGTGGAAAACAAAAACAGAGATCATTATTGGAATCATCGCTATCGTTGTTATCATTTTAGGAGCCGTCTTTACATCGATCAGGGATAAGAACAACAAAGAGGACGGCGGGACCAATTATAAAAGAGGTTACCTTATCTTGCTGCTATCCACCGCAGGCTATGTTGGCTATGTGGTTATTGTCAATTGGTTTAAGGTTGGAGGATGGGAAGCGATACTTCCACAGGCAGCGGGTATGTTTATCGGCGGTTTACTTCTCACTTTTACAGGTAAACCGTTTAATAAATTTGCTGTAAGAAATATTTTAACCGGAATTCTATGGAGTACAGGAAACATCACTTTGTTGCTTTCATTGCCGAAGATTGGTGTAGCGACAAGTTTTTCGCTTTCACAAACGGGAATCATCATCTCCACTCTCGGCGGAATTTTTATTTTAAAAGAAAAGAAATCAAAACGGCAGATCATCTTCGTTATTGCAGGATGTCTACTTATTATCGCGGGCGGTGTTATGCTCGGGATTACAAAACGTTAAGGAGCGGATGAAAAACATGTTTACAGATCTAGAAGGAAAAGCAGTCATTATCACAGGAGCGAGTACAGGAATCGGAAAAGCCTGTGCCCAACGTTTTGCAAAAGAAAAAGCAATGATCACTGTAAATTATTTTAGTGAAAAGGGTAATGAAGTGGAAGAACTTCTCCAGGAATTAAGAGATCTCGGCGGAGAAGCGATCGCCGTTCAGGGAGATGTGACAAAGGAAGAAGATATTAAAAATCTGGTCGAACGCACAGTGGAATCCTTTGGAAGACTGGATATTATGATTAACAACGCGGGGATTGAAAATGAGGTTCCGTCACACGAGCTATCTCTTGAAGATTGGAATAAGGTTATCTCCACGAATTTGACGGGGCAATTTCTTGGCTGCCGTGAAGCAATCTCGTATTTTCTGAAGAATAACATTGAAGGAAGTATTATTAACATGTCGAGCGTTCATGAGATCATCCCTTGGCCGCACTTTGTGCACTACGCAGCGAGTAAGGGCGGTGTAAAGCTCATGACTCAGACGCTAGCGATGGAATATGCACCAAAGAAAATCAGGGTAAATGCCATTGCGCCAGGTGCCATCAACACACCAATCAATGCCGAAAAGTTTTCAGATCCTGGCAAAAAAGCGGATGTAGAAAAACTAATTCCAATGGGCTATATCGCTGAACCTGACGAAATTTCTTCTGTCGCCGTGTGGCTCGCTTCCAAGGAATCAAGATATGTAACAGGACATACGCTCATTGCTGATGGAGGAATGACATTATATCCTTCTTTCCAGGCAGGCCGTGGATAAGCCTTAAATAATTAAGATGAAACGAACTAAGACAAACCGGCTTGCTCGGTTTGTCTTTCTCTTTTATCATTGCATTCCTGCAGCTGTATTCATTTCGCAAAATTTTTTAAAATGTGATAGGATAATAGAATGCTACATAAGATGTCCGTAACTGGAGGTAATATAGATGAGCATTGATGCGATTTTGCAGAAAGCCCTTGATGGTACACGATTGACCGTTAAGGATGCTGTTGCTCTGTATGAGAGTGATGAAGTTGAAAAAATGGGTGAGGCGGCCGACGTCATCATGAAGCGGTGGCATCCAGAACCGATTACTACTTTTGTTATCGGGCGAAACGTGAACTATACTAATTTTTGTGATACATACTGCCGTTTCTGTGCATTCTACCGTCCGCCTGGAAGCAAGGAAGGTTATGTGTTGGATGATGAAGTGATCTTCCAAAAAATCCAGGAAACGATCGATGTAGGCGGAACAGAGATCTTGATGCAGGGTGGAACAAACCCGAATCTGCCGTTCTCTTATTACACTGATCTGCTCCGCAATATTAAAAAGCGCTTTGATGTTACGATGCACTCCTTCTCTCCGGCTGAGATCTGGAAGATGGTCGAAGTTTCAGGCCTCTCACTGGAAGAAGTCCTAAAAGAGCTGAAGGATGCAGGACTTGACTCTCTGCCTGGCGGCGGAGCCGAGATCCTTGATGACCGTACGAGGAAAAAAATCAGCCGCTTAAAAGGATCATGGACAGAGTGGATCGACTGCATGAAAACGGCGAAGAAAGTCGGTCTTCATTCCACGGCTACCATGGTTATCGGTTTCGGCGAGACCTTTGAAGAGAGAGCATTGCATCTTCAGCGTGTCCGTGATGCTCAAGATGAGACCAACTGTTTCTTAGCCTTTATCTCATGGACGTTCCAGCCAGATAACACGAACTTAAAGGGTGAGAAAACAACGCCAAGAGAATATCTTAAAAATGTGGCAATCTCACGCCTCTTCTTGGATAACATTTCAAACTTCCAGTCTTCCTGGGTGACGATGGGACCTGAGGTCGGCAAAAAGTCTCTTCATTACGGCTGCAACGACTTCGGAAGCACGATGATGGAAGAGAACGTGGTCTCAGCTGCCGGAACGACCCATAAAGTCAATACGAATCTGACACTGCGCCTCATACGGGAAGCGGGTAAAATCCCGGCACAGCGCAACACCAAATACGAAACGCTGCGTGTGTTCGACGAAGAAGAAACCGCAGAAAAAGACTTTGTCATGCAGAACTGATAGAAAAACATAGAATCCCGGCCTTTCTTGTAGAGGGCTGGGTTTTTTTTGCGCAATTAATTATTGGAATATTCTCATTTTTGATAATTTTGTTATAATAAAGAGGATTACATAATTTAAGGGGGACAAAGATGAAAAAAGTAGTGTTGTTATTATTGCTTGGGAGTTTGCTGACATTGGCAGCATGTGGAGGGAAATCCACGTCAGGAAGCCCGTCTGAGAAATTGGTTGTAGGAACAGATGCTGCATATGCTCCATTTGAGTATTTAAAAGATGGGAAGATTGTCGGTTTTGATGTTGATTTGCTCAAGGCCGTTATGAAGGAAGCAAAGCTGGATTATAAGTTGAAAAACACAGGATGGGATCCTCTGTTTACCTCTTTACAAAGCGAACAGGTCCAGGCTGGTATTTCAGCGATAACCATTAATGATGATCGAAAAAAATCATATGACTTCTCATCTCCATATTTTGAGTCCATTAATAAGATTCTTACAAAAGAAGGGTCACCGATAAAAAGTGTGGATGATTTAAAAGGAAAGAAGGTCAGTGTTCAAAATGGAACGACCGGACAAGCTGCCTTGGAAAAGAAATTTGGGAAAGAAAATACCAATGTCAAAAAATACGACAGTAATGTGTTGGCTATTCAGGCACTAATAAGCGGTGAAGTGGATGCGGTTGTTGCTGATAACACCGTTGTAGATGAGTATGCAAAAAACAATCCGGACAAAAAGCTCTCAGTCGTAAATGATAAAACAAACTTTGAATCTGAATTCTATGGTATTGCTTTTCCTAAGGGCAGCAAAGATAAAGCAAAAGTTGACAAAGCTTTGAAGAAGGTCATTGCTGATGGAACCTACACCAAAATTTATAAACAGTGGTTTAAAGTAGAACCGAACCTGGATGTGCTGAAAAAATAAACCTACTCAGAATGACCGGAGGAACACATGGATTTCTATAAATTTGATCTCGTAGAGAAATATTTACCTTTTTTTATTAAAGGAACATGGGTTACAATCGAAATTTCAGTTGCGAGCATTATTTTCGGAACCCTCTTGGGACTATTCATCGCACTCGGAAAAATGTCTTCAGTCCAGGTGATTCGGCAGCCGTTCATTTGGTATATAAACTTTTTTCGGGGAACACCGCTACTTGTTCAACTTTTCTTGATTCACTTTGCGGTCATGCCGCTTTTCATGAAGCCTCCTATTGCACTTGTTTCTGCCATTACGGCTCTCTCCTTAAATGCAGCGGCCTACATCGCGGAGATCTTTAGGGCGGGTATCCAATCTATTGATAAAGGCCAGACCGAGGCGGCCCGTTCGCTGGGGATGACGCATAGACAGACAATGAGGCATATTATCATTCCTCAGGCATCTAAACGCATGATTCCTCCTTTAGGAAATGAATTCATTGTTTTAATTAAAGATTCTTCACTGGCAGCCGTCATTGCGACTGAAGAACTGATGTACTGGGGAAGAGCGATGATGGGAGAATACTATCGTCCTTGGGAACCTTTTTTGACGGTAGCGCTTATTTATCTGATTCTTACTCTTACGTTGACACAACTGCTAAACTTTCTTGAACGCAAATATGCACTGGATTAACCGGCAGCAGGGAAACCTGCTGTTTTTTTATTAATCTTTTAAAAGAGTTCATTTTTCATGACGTTGTCCCATATAGTGTAACATCGAGTGTTTGGGGGAGGGACAGGGTTGGCAGAACTTATATTTGCAGATCATGAAGAATGTAACCAATTACAAAAGGAACTGAAGCAGATGGCTCGATCACTTAACATAAAACCTTCCTTTTTAGAATCCGAAAGCCGTTCATTATTATTTAATACAAAAGAGCATCTGGATTCAATTGTTCAGGTGCTGGCTTGCTATACTCGTAAAAAACTGGAGGAATCACGAATCCTGTTTTTTATTGAACATTTTTTTTATTTCACGGATAAGCAGGAGCAAGCAGAAATTGCAGCGATCGCCAAGGAATTTATCGAACAGGAACGGGAGGAAGTGCCGGCGGTAAAAGATCTGGATACGTGCGATTATCATGTGAAAGAAGCCTGGAGAAAAATCTTAACCGAAGAAGGGCTATCATTTACATTTGAGTCTTTTGTACAGTTCCGTTTACGGGAGTACCTTGATCTTCTACAAATTTACGTCGAATGTGCGATCGATGAATACAAACTCGAGCTTGAATACCAGTCCTTCATCGATCAATTGCGTAAGTGTGCAGCCGATCAGCCGTTTCTCACAGCCGAGGTTCACGTAGCCTTCGACGGCAAATTTAAGCTGTATGATGAGGAATACCGGCTATACAGTGAAAAAATGCTTCAGCTTATGCATGAAAGAGCATTGGTTCTGACCAAGGAGTTTAATCTCGACGAAAAAGTGCTGGGTCCGATCATGGGTTTAGCTCCGGAAGTGTTGTATTTGTACCTGGAAGAAGAAAATCACGGCATGATACATACATTGCAGAACGTATTCCAGGAGAGACTGATTAAAAGGCCCCTTCAGCTGTTTTATGGTTCAAGAAACAAATTTATCGAAAAGATGGACGGTAGATAAGGATTGCTCTTGATTTTGCAGGATAGTATGAATATAATAATTGTATAAATTGGATACCAAAATCAGTAAAGATAAGGACAACGGATATTTTTTACGGTTTATAGAGAGGGATGCCTGAGGCTGAAAGCATTCTAACACGGAAAAATGTCTTACCCCCTTTGAACTTCAGCGGTGAAGGCAGAGTAATCGCTGACGGCCCAAAGCCGTTAAATCTTGACCGAGTGCCATTGCAGAATCCTGCAGTGGAACAAGGGTGGAACCACGAGTACAACACTCGTCCCTTTTTGTGGACGGGTGTTTTTTGTATTTTATTTTGAACAAGGAGAGATTATGAATGACAGACATTAAGCTTACTTTTCCTGATGGTTCTATCCGTGAGTATCCGAAAGGAATCACTGCAGAACAAGTAGCAGAATCCATCAGCTCCAGCCTGAAGAAAAAGTCCGTTGCCGGTAAAGTAAACGGGGAATTGTACGATTTCACACGTCCGATCGAGGCGGATGCATCCATTGAGATCGTTCCACAAGATTCACCTGAAGGACTCGAGATGACACGCCACAGTACAGCCCATTTGATGGCACAGGCGATCAAACGCATCTATAAGGATGTCAAACTCGGCATCGGGCCAGTCATTGAGAACGGTTTTTATTATGATATCGATCTTCAAGAAGCTTTAACACCGGAAGATTTGCCTAAGATTGAGAAGGAAATGAAAAAGATCGTAAGCGAAAACCTGCCGATCATCCGAAAAGAAGTGACCAGGGAAGAAGCCATCGCGATTTTTGAAGGCATTGACGACCATTTAAAATTGGAGCTCATCCGTGATCTTCCGGAGGATGCGGTTATTACCATTTACGAACAAGGCGAGTTTTTTGACCTTTGCCGCGGGCCGCATCTTCCATCCACTGGAAAAATCAAGTCCTTTAAATTGATGAGCATCTCAGGCGCTTATTGGAGAGGAGACAGCGATAACCAGATGCTTCAGCGCATCTATGGAGCAGCTTTTCTTAACCAGAAAGAGCTGGATCAGCATCTTGTCTACCTTCAAGAGGCGAAAGAGCGAGATCACCGGAAACTTGGAAAAGAGCTGGATCTTTTCACTGTTTCCCAAAAGATTGGACAAGGTTTGCCGGTCTGGCTTCCAAAGGGTGCGACGATCCGCCGTATCATCGAGCGTTATATTGTCGACACAGAAGTAAGACTTGGCTACGACCATGTCTACACTCCTCATCTAGGCAGTGTAGAGCTCTATAAAACATCAGGACACTGGGATCATTATAAAGAAGATATGTATCCTGCGATTGAAATGGACAACGAGCAGCTTGTTCTTCGTCCGATGAACTGTCCGCATCACATGATGGTGTTCAAGAACAGCATGCACAGCTACCGTGATCTTCCAATCCGTATTGCTGAGCTTGGAACGATGCATCGCCATGAGATGTCAGGAGCATTGGCTGGCCTTCAGCGTGTCCGTTCCATGACATTGAACGATGCTCATATCTTTGCCCGCCCGGATCAATTAAAAGATGAGTTTATCCGCGTAGTAAAGCTCATCCAGCGTGTGTACAAAGACTTTGGCATTACAGAATACAGGTTCCGTCTTTCTTACCGTGATCCTGAGGACAAAGAAAAATACGTAAACAACGATGAGATGTGGGAAAAAGCACAGGCTCTTCTTAAAGAAACTATGGAAGATATGGACTTGGATTATATAGAAGCAGAAGGGGAAGCCGCGTTCTACGGGCCGAAGCTTGATGTTCAGGTGAAGACTGCGCTCGGAAAAGAAGAGACGCTATCTACTGTACAGCTTGATTTCCACTTGCCTGAACGCTTTGACCTAACGTACAAAGGAAGCGACGGAAAGGATCACCGTCCGGTCGTTATCCACCGCGGAGTCGTTTCCACAATGGAACGTTTTGTCGCCTTCCTGATCGAGGAATACAAGGGTGCGTTCCCGGTATGGCTTGCTCCTGTACAGGTACAGATTATTCCTGTATCCACTGTTCATGAAGAGTACGCAAGAAAGATTAGTGAGGAACTGCTGGAAGAAGGCATTCGCGTCGAAGTCGACAACCGCGATGAAAAGCTGGGATATAAAATCCGTGAAGCGCAAATGCAAAAAATCCCATACATGCTCGTGCTCGGTGATCAGGAAATTTCCGATCAAGCCGTCAACGTCCGTAAATACGGTGAGCAAAAATCAGAAACTGTATCCTTTGATGCGTTCAAATCAAGCATTCTTGAGCAAGTGAATAAAAGAGGATAAAATTAGAGAACTGCGAATTCATTCGCAGTTCTTTTTTTTGCAGCCCCTTAGCGGTGCCTGGCACCCTGTTTACATAACTGAGTTTTAGCGGGTAAAGCCTGATGTTTTGGAGGGTAAATCCTTCTTTTCGGCGGGTAAATATCAATTTTGGCCTGTAAATTGATTTTCCCTTCTTTAATCACTTGAGTGCGAGGAAAAAACTATTTTAGTGCTTGCAAAACAACAAGTAGTACTGTAAAATAAATTCTGTTGTGAAGAACAAAGAACATTAGTTGACAAGAGGTTCTTGTCAATGGTATATTAATTTAGGTAATTAAATAAGTTGAGTTTCGAACAAAAGCAGAAGCACCCGCTTCTCACCTGATCAACGCATTGTGCTGTTGGCTGGTCAACCGAACTTTCAGAAATGATGATGAGGTCGTGTGGGTGCAGTATGTGCCGACGCTTTTTTTATTTGTTTACAAAGTGCTGAGTTAATGACTACTCACATAAATTTCTTGGAGGTGACTTACTATTAGTAAGGACATGTCTGTCAATGAGGGCATACGTGCTCGTGAAGTAAGACTTATCGGGGCTGATGGCAGCCAGCTAGGGATTAAAACACGTCATGAAGCTCTTGATATTGCGGCAAATGCCAATCTTGATCTTGTACTTGTTGCACCAACCGCTAAACCGCCAGTGTGCCGTATCATGGACTATGGTAAGTTTAAGTTTGAGCAGCAGAAAAAAGACAGAGAAGCACGTAAGAATCAAAAGATTGTTACAACGAAAGAAATTCGCTTAAGCCCTACAATTGAGGAGCATGATTTTAACACAAAGCTTAAAAATGCCCGCAAGTTCCTTGAAAAAGGCGATAAAGTGAAAGCAAGCATTCGTTTCCGGGGCCGTGCCATCACGCACTCCTCGATCGGAAAAACTGTGCTTGAAAAATTAGCTAAAGAATGTGAAGACGTTGCTACGGTTGAAGTTCGACCAAAAATGGAAGGCCGAAGCATGTTCCTCATTTTAGCACCAACAACCGAAAAATAATTACTTACCAGGGAGGAATCCAATCATGCCTAAAATGAAAACACATAAAGGTGCTGCAAAGCGCTTCAGAAAGACTGGAACAGGTAAACTTAAGCGTGCACGTGCGTTTACAAGCCATATGTTCGCTAACAAATCTACTAAAGCCAAGCGTAAACTTCGCAAAGCGAAGATTGTTACAAGCGGAGATTACAAACGTATCCGTACACTATTAACTTACAAGAAAAAATAATAATAACTGATCGTATATATCTAGGAGGGTTTTAAAATGCCAAGAGTAAAAGGTGGCTATGTGTCACGTCGTCGTCGTAAAAAAGTATTAAAGTTAGCTAAAGGTTATTTCGGATCCAAACATAAGTTATTTAAAGTTGCTCAACAGCAAGTTTTCAAATCTCTTATGTATGCATACCGTGACCGCCGTCAAAAGAAACGTGATTTCCGTAAACTTTGGATCACTCGTATCAACGCGGCAGCTCGCACAAACGGTCTTTCTTACAGCCGTTTAATGCATGGCCTAAAAGTTGCAGGCATCGACATCAACCGTAAAATGCTTGCTGAAATCGCTGTTTCTGATGAAAAAGCATTCGGTGAACTTGCTTCTAAAGCAAAAGACAGCCTAAAAGCATAAATTAAGAACCAAAAAGCCATTTTCCATGAAGGAAATGGCTTTTTTCTATAAAAGGAGATTTAGTTTGTATGATCTACATTTATTTAATTCTCGTTAACGTTATTGCCTTTTGGCTGATGCATCATGATAAGGAAGCGGCCAAGGCAGGGAAGTGGCGGACGCCGGAACGCCGCCTGTGGCTGTTTGCGATCATAGGAGGCGCCTGCGGGATTTGGGCAGGGATGGTGCAATTTCGGCATAAAACAAAGCATCCAAGCTTTCAAGTCGGAGTGCCATTGCTTGTGCTTGCCGACATTTTCATCATTGCCAGGTACTTCATTTAATCTGCACTCTTAATCCTGCTGCAGATAGCGTTTATCCTTAAGGAAGAGCCTCCAAAACACATAAAAGCCGGGAGTAAGGATCGCTAAACCAACAGCATACATGATCATGAGCGAATAGAAGGTTTCTTTCGCTGTAAAGGCATCGTATATGGTCAGGCTCGGATAAACGATGTAAGGCAGGTGAGCCATTCCATATCCGTAACTCGCCAAGCCGTATTGTGCGACAGTTGCGAGCAGAGCCACACGGGGTTTACCTGCTGCTTTCCCATCTTTGTTACTGAGCCATAGAGAGGCATAGCCGACGATGAATGCCAGGGTGGAAAGGATGAACCATATCCTTTGATCATACAGATTATCGAGCAGCCACCCGGCCTCAGGCTGTATGACCAGCAGTGTGATCACAGCAGCAAGAAGGGTGGAGGGGCCAAGAATCAGTACGTTCCCCCTGTAGAGCCTATAGGCGCCTTCTTGTTTAGAGACCCTTGAGTAATCCGCGAGAAACAAGGATGACAAGAATAGTTCAGAAGTAAGCCCGAACAAAATGTACATATATAAGGAAGGGCTCGTAAACAGCTTTCCAAGGAGAAGGGTATCTTTTCCGTTCATACCTTCAATAAAACCACCCTGGCTTACAGGGAGTACCGTGATCAGGAGTGCCGGTATCAAAACTCCGCACACACCGGAAATAAAGAACATCGTCTTTCTGTATCCTTGAACGGAATAAGAAAAAACCATAAAGGCACTCCGTATGGAAAGCAGAAACAAGATCAGCGAAATCGGGATCAGCAGCACGGTTCCGAGTGTAAAGGCGCCTTTCGGAAAAAAACCGACAAAGGCGACTACGAGAAGAACAAGAAAAACATTTGTAATTTCCCAGGTCGGTGAAAGAAATCGGTTGGCTATTTTTCCTGCAAAGGTCCGATGGTCATTGTAGATCATCGCCCAGAATCCTGCCCCGAAATCAATCGATCCAAAAATGCTATAGATGAAGATAAAGGTCCATAAGACCAATATGGCAATAACTTCTTCGTTCATTATGCTCCCTCTTTCGTCATTTAATAGCCAGAGTATTTTTCAAAGTCCTTGGATACCGGATGCCGTTTAAAATAGCTTGTAAGAATCAGGATCGTCAGGACGCTCAGAAGCAGGTAGAGACCGATGAACAATAGAAACAAGGGAGCAAGATTTTCTGATTGTGTAGCTGCTTCTGCTGTGGTCTGGACCCTGTAAATCGTCCAGGGCTGTCTTCCGCTGCAGCTGAAAATCCATCCGAATTCGATGCCAAGCATGGAAAGTGGACCGGAAAAGATTAAGGTGAACAGAAGCCATTTTGGAAAAGGCTTCTGTTTTCTTTTGCCGTAATACCACCAGAAAAACAAAGCGACTGCAGCCAGTCCCAACAGGAAAAACCCAATCCCAACCATGATATTAAACAGGGTGTGCACATAAAAAGGAGGCCAGGTTTCACGCGGGAATTCATAGAGGCCTTTGACTTCGGTATCAAACTTGCCGGCAGCGAGCCAGCTGAGCATCCATGGGATCTCAATTCCATATTTCACTTCTTCTGTTTTGGGATCGGTGAAACCTCCGATCGCAAGAGGAGCATATCGCTGGGTTTCAAATAAGCCTTCGGCTGCGGCTAGCTTCTCGGGTGAGTGTTCATGCAGGATCTGTGCAGAGTGATGACCTGAAAAACTTGAAATCAATGAAAAAATCAAACCAACGACAATGGCCATTAAAAATCCTTTTTTATGATAGACAGATTCTTTCTTCGTAAGATTCCCTCTTAAAAGCTTATAAGCCCCTACAGAAGCCAGGGCAAAACCGCCAGTCATATACGCAGTCACTGATACATGGAAGGCTGTTGAAAGAAAACTCGGATTGAAAAAGGCATCCCATGGATTGACATCATAAATAGTGCCGTCCTTTGTAATCTTAAATCCGTCAGGTGTATTCATCCACGTATTGACAGCGGTGATTAGAATGGCGGATGCTACAGCTCCAAACGCCACCAAGATGACAGAGATGATCCTGAAATACTTTGGCAGCCTGTCTGCTGCGTAAACGTAGATGGACATGAACAAAGCTTCAATAAAGAAGGCGAAAAGTTCAATCTGGAAAGGAAGCGAGATAACCTTTCCTACAATCTCCATAAAACCTGGCCAAAGCAAAGAAAGCTGGACCCCGACGATCGTTCCTGAAGGGATAGCCACACCGAGCAGAACAGCAAAGGCCTTTGTCCAGCGTTTAGCCATTATGGCATAATCATTGTCTTTTTTTACTTGATGAAGAATTTCTGCGATGACGATCATGAGGGGAATACCAACACCAAGCGTTGCAAAAATGATATGAAAGGCAAGAGACGTTCCGAAAAAAGCACGAGCCAACACGACTGTATCCATGAAAACCACTCCTCAACCTAATGGTTATCTGTAAAAGAAAACCAGCTTTTCTAATCTTTAACCTGTCATAAAAGTTATGGAAATATTCATGGATCTGGAAGAAGGAAGAGCATAACTGCTCGTCTTATGTCATAAGATGGCGATAAAGGAGGGTTGAATCATGCAGCATGAGCTCACAGAGATCCTTGGAATTTTGAAGTTTGCAGGTATTTTTGCTCCTGTCTTTTTCATTCTGCTCCATATGATGAGGCAGTTTCTTTTTCTGCCAGTAGGTTTGATCTGTATGGCAGGCGGGGTCTTGTTCGGGTCGGTTTATGGGACGCTTTATTCGATAATCGGCATTACCCTGTCCAGTTTGCTGTTCTACGGACTGCTGAGAAAAATGCCGAAGTCGCTCAACCGGTTCATGAAAATCAAGCGGAAAATCGTAGGCAAACGAATGCAGTTCTCATTGGGCCAAATCGCAATTTTAAAGCTAATTCCTTTCATCCATTTTTCCCTGCTCTCTCTGTTTGTCCTGGAGATAACGAAAAGTTTTAAGGAATATACAAAAGCAAGCGTGGTATCCAACGTTCCGCTTGCCTTCATGTACTCTACGTTCGGCCATTATATCTTTCATCTCTCTGTGGTTTGGGGAATCGGAATTGCAGCCATGATGCTCGTCCTGTTTCATCTCCTGAGAAAGAAAGAATGGATTGTCAAATGGGAGGACTTTTTTGAAAAAAAAGAGAATACACCTGCGAAAAGTGCATGATAACGCGATCCAGCCTCAGGGGACTCCAACCTGGGGTTTTTTGGTGTGTTTTTAAGGAAATCGTATGTTTGTTATAATGAGCGAAAGGAGTGGATATCGTGGGTTTTAAAGAACTATTTGAAATGCAGAAGCATCTGAATGATCGAATTATACAAGAGCATGGTTTACATAACGATGACCTTTATGATCAGCGTCTGCTCGCCCTGCTTGTCGAGCTAGGGGAGCTGGCCAATGAAACCCGTTGTTTTAAATACTGGAGTGTTAAACCTGCATCATCAGACAGGGTCATTCTTGAGGAATATGTTGACGGACTTCATTTTATCCTGTCGGTTGGGCTTGACATGGGGATGGATGACATAGAAATCCATACAGTTGCAATCAATGAAGACCTGACAGGCCAATTCCTATCACTTTACCGGCTCATCAGCGGCCTGCAAGGCAAAAAAGACAAAACCCTGTTTAGCCAATTGTTTTCTGAATTCATTGGCCTCGGCCAGCTTCTTGGCTTTTCGGTAGAAAATATCGTGGATGGTTACTACAAAAAGAATGAAATCAATCATCAGCGTCAGGATGAAGGGTATTAAATAGTAAAAATCCCGGGAGGATCTCCCGGGACTTTTACTATTTCAAACCGCTGGAAAGGGTTGAGAGCATTTCTTCTTTTTTCTGGTTGTCGGATTCTTTCCAGATCACTTCAAACAGTACACCAAGACCAGGAAGCATTTTTTCTTCACCGCTTTGGATCGCATCAACGATTGTACTTTCCAATTGTTCTTTATTGTTTCCGGAAACATTGGCAAGAACTGCTTTACGGATATCGATATCCATCATTATCACCTCAAACAGATTTATTTCATTAAGTTTGTGACTATTTCCTAGTTTTTATTAAGGGCCGATGGATTATGTATCATTTTGAAGATATAATAAAAAAAGTTGAAAGAGATTAAAGGATGGTTGAACCAAATGAAACGGATTGAATCAGAACAAAATGCTTCCATAAAACAATGGAAAAAACTATACACGAGAAAAGAACGGGATAAATTAGGACAATACATTATTGAAGGGCCTCATCTGATTGAAGAAGCAATGAACCATAACGTCCAGATTGCTCATCTGATTATAGAGGAATCCTACCCGATGCCGAATGAATGGGAACAGCTTCGCCTGGACCCATGGGTAGTTTCTAAAAAAATCATGGGAATCCTAAGTGATACTGAACAACCGCAGGGAGTTTTGGCAATTTGCCGTATGAGTTCAAAGGAGTTACAAGTAAAAACCGGCGGAAAATACCTGCTTGTGGACGGCGTTCAGGATCCTGGAAACCTTGGTACAATAATTAGAACCGCAGACGCTGCAGGTCTGGACGGGATTGTGCTTGGTGAAGGAACTGTCGATGTTTATAACAGCAAGGTTCTTCGCTCTACACAAGGTTCGCTGTTCCATCTTCCCGTTGTAAAAGGAAATCTTCAGGATTGGATCGCAGCATGCAGACAGGAACAGGTACCTGTTTTCGTTTCTGCACTAAAAGGTGCCCAATCATTGCATGACGTGCAATCTTCAGGAACGTTTGCGCTCGTTGTAGGAAACGAAGGCAGCGGAGTGAGGATGGAAATTATGGAATCCGCAGATCAGCTTGTCTATATCCCGATGTTCGGGAATGCTGAATCACTAAACGTTGCTGTTGCGGCTGGAATCATGCTGTATGAACTTCAGAAGAACAGGAAATAACAAAAAGGAATACATTATAAAATAGATTGGCAATTGCACAGATAAGGAAGTTCAACTATAATAAGAAGACAACTGCATGAATAAAATGCATCGATGGAGAGTAGTAAATAAGAGCTCGCCGGCAAAGGGAGGAAACACCTTGACTGAAAGTGTTTCTCCGGTAGAATTTATCGAATTCGCTCCTGAGCAGTCGCCTGAACCTACAAGTAGGGTGGACCGGACCAAGTCCGTTATGAAAACGAAGTGAACAAGTATGATGGCGTTGGCCTGAATTCTTGATTAATCTGGGTGGTACCGCGAATCCTCGTCCCTTTTATGGACGGGGTTTTTTTATTTCTAAAGGAGGCAAGATGTTATGCAGGACCGATTGCAGGCATTAAAGGAAGAAGCATTGGTGAAAATTCAGCAAGCAAATGAGCTGAAAGAATTACAGGACATAAAAGTATCTTATTTGGGTAAAAAAGGGCCGATCACAGAAGTACTGAAAGGGATGGGGAAACTATCTCCGGAAGAACGTCCTGTTATTGGGGCTTATGCGAATGAAGTAAGGGATGCGATCACAGCTGCGCTTGATACGAAAATCAGCCAGATGGAACAGGCTGCTATTGAAGAAAAGCTGAAAAAAGAATCGATCGATGTTACACTTCCGGGCCGGCCGGTCAGAAAGGGGAACTCCCATCCGTTAACGGCAGTCGTTGAAGAGATTGAAGATCTTTTCTTAACGATGGGCTTCACGGTGGCAGAAGGCCCAGAAGTGGAAACCGATTATTACAATTTTGAAGCACTGAACCTTCCGAAAGGACATCCGGCAAGAGACATGCAGGATTCATTCTTTATTACAGAAGACATTCTGCTTCGTACACAGACTTCTCCGGTGCAGGCAAGAACGATGGAAAAACATCACGGAAGAGGCCCGGTAAAAATAATTTCTCCGGGGAAAGTGTACAGAAGGGATGACGATGATGCGACTCACTCTCATCAGTTCATGCAAATCGAAGGACTTGTCGTCGATGAGAATGTCCGCTTGAGTGACTTAAAAGGTGTTCTTGAAACCTTCGCTAAAAAAATGTTCGGCGAAGAGCGCAAAATCCGATTGCGCCCAAGCTTTTTCCCATTCACAGAACCGTCTGTCGAGATGGATATTTCCTGTTTTAAATGTGGTGGAAAAGGCTGCTCGATCTGTAAGCATACTGGCTGGATTGAGATCCTTGGAGCAGGTATGGTCCATCCGAACGTATTGGAGATGGCAGGCTTCGACTCAAAGAAATACACAGGGTTTGCATTTGGAATGGGCCCTGAACGGATTGCGATGCTGAAGTATGGCATTGATGATATCCGTCATTTTTACACAAACGATCTTCGTTTCTTAAAACAATTTAAAAAGGCATAAGGAGGGGAACCCTGTGTTAGTTTCATATAACTGGCTGAAAGAGTATGTAAATATTAATATCAGTGCTGCAGAGCTTGGTGAAAAAATTACGAAAAGCGGAATTGAAGTAGAAATCGTGGAATCACTCAACAAAGGGATTAAAGGAGTGGTCGTCGGACATGTTCTGGAATGTGTTCAGCATCCAAATGCCGATAAACTCCGTGTCTGTAAAGTCGACATCGGTGAAGAAGACCCGGTACAAATCGTGTGCGGTGCTCCAAACGTGGCTGCTGGCCAAAAAGTGCCGGTAGCGCAAGTAGGTGCTGTACTTCCTGGAAACTTCAAGATTAAGAAAGCGAAACTTCGCGGAGAAGCGTCTCATGGAATGATCTGTTCACTAACTGAACTTGGTGTGGAAACGAAATTGGTGCCGAAAGAGTATTCAACAGGGATTTTCGTTATGCCTTCCGATGCGGAAGTTGGCAGCGATGCCTTGAGTTATTTGAACCTGGATGACTATGTTCTTGAGCTCGGATTGACACCAAACCGTGCCGACTGCTTAAACATGATTGGTGTGGCTTACGAGGTTGCTGCCATTCTAAATGAGGAGCTTCGTCTTCCTGAAGTTTCCGTAGATTATACAGCTGAAAAAGCTTCAGATTATATTTCGGTAAAAGTTGATGCAAAAGAAGATAATCCTTACTACGGAGCTATGGTGATCAAGAATGTTTCGATCGCGCCATCACCTCTTTGGCTGCAAAACCGTTTGATTGCAGCAGGAATCCGTCCAATCAATAATGTGGTCGATATAACGAACTACGTATTGCTCGAATACGGACAGCCGCTCCACGCCTTTGACTATGACCGTTTCGGATCAAAGGAAGTAGTTATCCGCCGGGCGAAAGACGGAGAAGAAATTGTGACGCTTGATGATGCAGTACGAATTTTAAACAGCAGCCATCTTGTGATCACCAATGGAGAAGTACCTGTTGCTGTGGCCGGTGTAATGGGCGGAGCAACATCAGAAGTTCAGGAAGATACGACGACTGTACTGCTGGAAGCTGCTTATTTTGAAGGACAGCGTGTAAGAGCAGCATCCAAGGATCTTGGACTTCGAAGTGAAGCAAGTGCACGCTATGAAAAAGGCATCGACCGCAACCGTGTATATGAGGCTGCTCAACGTGCTGCTTCCTTAATGGCGAAATATGCCGGAGGAGAAGTGGCAGAAGGCATCGTAGAAGATGGCGAACGCTTGGTAAGTGAAGGAAGAGCTGAAGTCACCCAAACAAGGATTAACAGCTTGCTCGGAACTTCTATTGAAAACGAACAGATCAGTGAAATCTTTACGAGACTTCGTTTCCAATTTGAGGTACAAGGAGAAACATTCAAGGTTACCGTTCCAGCCCGAAGGCCGGATATTACCATCGATGCGGATCTTGTAGAGGAAGTGGGAAGAATCTACGGTTATGACCGTATTCCGACAACGTATCTTGTAACGGAAGGCCGTCCAGGAGGATTGAGCCCCTATCAGGCAGCTCGCAGAAAGGTTATGCGTTATCTTGAAGGCGCCGGGCTCTATCAGGCTGTAACATATGCACTGACGACCCCTGAAAAATCAACCAGTTTCTCTTTTGTGAAGGAGGAGCAGGAAAACGTTCAACCCATCTCGGTTTCCCACCCGATGAGCGAGGAGCGCAGCACTCTTCGCAGTACACTGATTCCGCAGCTTCTTGAAGTAGTGCGCCACAATCATCACCGTTCAATTGATGATGTAGGTGTCTTTGAAATCAGTTCTGTCTTCTTTGCCTACGAACAGCAGATCTCTGTTCTGCCTGAAGAGAAAACATATCTCTCCGGTGCACTGACAGGCTTGTGGAATATCCATCCTTGGCAAGGTGAAAAGAAGAAAACAGACTTCTTTGTTGCAAAAGGAATCCTTGAAGGGTTATTCGAAGAACTCGGATTGTACAGCCGTATCACCTTTGAAAGCGAAAGTTTGAAAGGGATGCATCCTGGAAGAACAGCAGTAATTAAACTCGACAGCATCACCATCGGCTTGATCGGCCAGATTCATCCTGGAACTCAAAAAGAGTGGGATTTAAACGAGACGTACGTGTTTGAATTGGATCTGGATCAGCTTATCCAGGCCACGGTAGAACCTACCGTTTATCACCCGCTTCCTAGATTCCCTTCCATTACACGGGATATTGCATTGGTGGTTGATAAGAACCTGCCTGCAGGAGACTTAAACACTGTGATTTATGAAGCGGGAGGAGCTCTCCTCAAGGAAAGCAGCCTGTTTGATCTGTACGAAGGAGAACATATGGAAGAAGGCAAAAAATCACTCGCCTTTTCTTTGAAATATTTTGATCCGGAACGTACACTTACGGATGAAGAAGTGACAAAAGCTCATGATAACATCCTGCGCAGTCTGGAAGAACGTTTTGGAGCTGAGCTTCGAAAATAGTAAGCCAAATAGAAACCCGCATGTCTCTCTTGAGACTGCGGGTTTTGTTATGAAAATAAAGTTTAGCTCCGCTTGCCGTTTGCTAGATTGAGTGCTTTTTTTGTGTTGGCGAAATGAATCTTTGCGATGTCAGTCAGATAATCTGCACCATACTTGCGGATCATTTCCGCTGCTTTTAAATCCACTTTGCTGCCGGCGCCCTTCGGGATCTCAATGCCTGTTTTAGCACTGATTTTATCCATCTCTTTAATAAAAGCATAGCGGGCGAGAATGGATGAGGCGGCCACGGACAGATGAAGCGATTCGCCTTTTGTAGCAAAGAACACTTTGTCTTTTACGATGTTTCCCTCTCTTGAGAGATAATTATAATAAACACCCGGCTCGCAGAACTGATCGATCAATATACCGTCCACGTGGAAGTCTTTTGTTTTTTCCAGCATGTTAAGAAGAGCTTTATTATGCAGAAGAGCTTTCATTTTTCCTTGGCTCATCCCTTTTGCCTGAAGTTCATTGTACCTCCTGTTGGGAAGGACGAGCAGGCTGTAAGGGATGGTATGCAGAAGGTCCTTGGCGATGGATTCGATCTGTTTGTCGTTCAGAAATTTTGAATCCTTTACTCCAAGTTCTTTTAGCAGTTCAAGCTGTGCCGCTGGAACATAGGAGGCCACGACGGTAATCGGGCCAAAGTAATCTCCCGTTCCCACTTCATCGCTTCCAATAAGAGAGAGTGTACTCACGTTTTCGGGAGGAGCAAAGGCATGGGGCGGCTTTGCTTTAGCTGGTTTCGGAGAAGCTGCGGGTAGAGGAGAACCCCATTTTCCAGCCTCGATTTCAGCTGTCTTTCCCTGAAAAAGAACCTTGCCTGATTTATAGGCCGTTACCGTGCAGCCTGCAGGCTTAGCCGTAAATATGCTGCCAGGCGGGGAAGAAGGCTGGATGTATGCTTGGTAAGCTTCCTTCATTTTATTGATCTCTTGGGATGTTACTTTTAATACAGTATTTGCCATCTTCATGTTCCTTTTCTTTCGTTTTATTTTTTAGTAGAATTTGGATAAAATGATAGCTGGTTTTAGAACAAATATTTTCATAACCGTTCGCTTTCTGTTAAGATAATGATTAGAGTTCATAGCTTTTTTGCAAGTGGAACTATGATTGGAGGTAATTTCGTGGCGGAAGACAATATGAAAGCAAGGACCATTGTAGAAATCTTTGGTCAAAAATACACAGTAATAGGAACTGAGACTTCCAGCCACATTCGTTCGGTAGCTGCTATGGTTGACGAAAAGATGCGGGATATCCAGCAATATAATGCAGTATTGGATACGAAACAGCTTGCCGTTCTGACAGCTGTTAATCTGATGAACGAATACTTAAAGACTAAAGAAGAGCTGGAAAAATTGCAACAGCAGATTAGGAAAGAGGATAAATAAATGCTAGATATTATTTTAATTGTTATATTGATTGCCGGTTTTTTTATCGGACTGAAACGAGGTTTGGTCATGCAGGTTGTCCATCTCGTTGGGTTTATAGCGGCTTACGTCGTGGCTTATCTATATTTTGACGACTTGGCGCCTCATTTAAAATTGTGGATTCCATATCCTTCGATCGGTAATGACAGCCCGATGTCAACGATACTGAGCAGCATTTCCTTAGAGGATGTATACTATCGTGCCATCGCCTTTGCTCTCTTGTTTTTCGGAACGAAGATCATCTTGCAGATCGTAGGAAACATGCTTAACTTTATTGCTGACCTGCCGCTGCTCCGCACGGTAAACCGCTGGCTCGGAGGAGTCCTGGGATTTATCGAAGTTTATCTGATTTTATTCTTATTGCTATATGTCGCTTCGTTGATTCCGTCTGGTTCCATCCATACGGCTTACCAGGATTCCTTTATCGGACAGGGAATGGTTGAAAATACTCCAGTATTCTCTGAAACGATTAAAGATTTATGGTCAAAAAATATGGGGTAAAACTTCTCTTTAACAGAGAAGTTTTTTTACCGTCCATAGTAATCGGCAATGTGGTACAAGTCTTGTGAAAGTGGGTGTTCATTTGAATAAGAAGCAGGTTGTTAATGTACTTGAAATGATCGCCGTTTATTTAGAGATCAAAGGCGAGAACTCCTTTAAAACTTCGGCTTACCGAAGAGCGGCTCAAGCGTTGGAATCGGATGACCGGAACATGGAGCAGATCGGGGATCCGTCCAAATTAAAAGGAATTGGAAAAGGGACGGCTACTGTCATTACTGAACTTCTTGAGACAGGCAAATCATCGCTGCTTGAAGAATTGCAGGCAGCGGTTCCTTCAGGCCTTCTGACCATGCTCGACATATCGGGGCTTGGCGGGAAAAAAATTGCGAAGCTTTATCAGGAGCTCGGAGTAACGGACATCAAGGGCCTTAAAGAAGCGTGTGAAAAAGAAAAAGTTAGAGGTCTCGCAGGATTCGGAACAAAAACAGAAGAGAAAATACTGGCAGCGATCGAGGAACTCGGTAAGCGCCCTGAACGGCTTCCGATTGCATTTATGCTTCCGGTCGCAGAAAAAATTGAAGAACAGCTGAAAGATATAAAAGGTATTCTGAAGTTTTCCTTGGCAGGCAGCCTCCGCCGTTTTCGTGAGACGATCAAGGATCTGGATTTTATTCTCGCAGTTTCCGATGCGGCTAAAGTGAAAAAACAGCTCGTCCAGCTGGAAGGCGTTACGGATATCATCGCAAAAGGAGATACAAAAGTTTCACTCCAATTTCATTATGATTATCCTGTTTCAGTCGATTTCAGGCTCGTATCCCAAGAGCAGTATGCCTCTGCCTTGCATCATTTTACCGGTTCCATGGAACATAACGTGAAGATGAGGCAGCTGGCGAAAGAACGCAATGAAAAAATCAGCGAATATGGTGTTGAAAATACAGAAACAGGTGAGATAACGACCTTTTCCACTGAAGAAGAATTCTATGGACACTTTGGACTTCAGTGGATTCCGCCGGAAGTGCGTGAGGGCGGGGATGAACTTGAAAAGTTTCGTGAACCTCAGCGGCTGATTGAACCGGAGGATATCCGAGGAGATCTGCATATGCACTCCACATGGAGCGACGGGGCCAACACGATTGAAGAAATGGCAGAAGCAGCAAGGGAAAAAGGATACTCGTTCATGGCAATTACCGATCATTCTCAGTATTTAAGGGTAGCCAACGGCCTTACAGCAGAGCGGCTTCGTGAGCAGCGGAAAGAGATTGACAGGCTGAACGGGAAATATAGTAATTTTAAAATTCTGGCAGGCGTTGAGATGGACATTCTGCCGGATGGAACACTCGATTTTGATGACGAACTCCTGGCCGAAATGGACCTTGTGATCGCCTCCATCCATTCATCTTTTTCTCAAAACAGAGAGACGATCATGAAGAGGATGAAGACAGCGCTCAAAAGCCATCATGTGGATATTATTGCCCATCCGACGGGAAGAATTATCGGAAGGCGTCCCGGGTATGATGTTGATTTGGAGATGCTCATCGATGTAGCAGCTGAAACCAATACAGCCCTTGAACTGAACGCTCATCCGAGCCGGCTCGATCTGGCCCCTGAATGGCTTAAGAAAGCACAGGATAAAGGTGTAAAAATCACGATCAATACGGATGCCCATTACCGTGATACTCTGGGGCATATGGACATAGGAGTTTCTGTGGCGAGAAAGGGCTATATTCGACGGGAAAACGTCCTGAACGCAATGACACTTGATGAGTTAACTTCCTTTTTAAAACGAAATGATAAAAAAGAATAGAACGTCTCCTGGGAGGAGGAACTAATTTTGCAAGAACGAGTACTTCGAGTCTTAGAATATACAAAAATCATTGAGCAGTTAAAAAAACACGCAAGTTCAAGTCTGGGCAAACAAAAGGTTGAACAGCTTCAGCCTTCTGTAAATTTTGCCGAGATCAGCCATTGGCAGGACAGCACAGATGAAGGTGCAAAAGTCCTCCGGTTAAAAGGGCAGGCACCGCTTGGTGGAATACGAGATATCCGTGCAAGCCTGAAGAGGTCGCAGATTGGCGGGCTGCTGAATACGGATGAACTTCTCGATATTGCGACTACAATATATGGCGGAAGGCGCTTTAAGCGGTTTACAGAGGGAATGGCGGAGGATGGAATTGAACTGCCGATCCTTGACAGCCTTGTTGCGCAGATTGAACCGCTGATTGAACTGGAGCAGGAGATTAAAGCTTGCATAGACGACAACGGCCATGTTATGGACAGTGCCAGTCCGGCTTTGCGTACAATTAGAAGCCAGCTGCGCACGTTCGAGGCTAGAGTGCGTGAGAAATTGGAAAGTATGGTCCGTTCCTCGAGCTATCAAAAAATGCTATCCGATGCGATCATCACGATTCGAAATGACCGCTTCGTGCTGCCGGTTAAACAGGAATACCGCGGCAGCTTTGGTGGTATGGTGCATGACCAGTCCTCTTCAGGAGCCACACTCTTTATTGAGCCTCAAGCTGTCGTTGCGATCAATAATCAGCTGAAAGATGCGAAAGCTAAAGAAGCAAGAGAGATTGAAAAGATTTTAAAAGAACTTTCATTGCTGGTCGGGGAATCAGCTGAAGCTTTAGCCCATAATGTGAAGATTCTGGCAGAGATTGATTTTATTTTTGCAAAAGCGCAGTACAGCCGTGAACTGAAGGCGACGAAACCAATCATGAACGACAGAGAATACATCTCTCTCCGTAAAGCGAGGCATCCGCTCATCGATCAGGACGCTGTAGTACCAATCGATGTGGAGCTTGGCGGTGCTTTTCAATCATTGATCATTACCGGTCCCAATACAGGGGGTAAAACGGTTACTTTAAAAACGATCGGCCTGTTATCGTTAATGGCCCAATCCGGACTTCAGGTTCCTGCAGAAGAAGAGTCTGAGATGACGGTGTTTGAAGCCATTCATGCCGACATCGGTGATGAGCAATCGATTGAACAGTCATTAAGTACGTTCTCCTCTCATATGGTGAACATTGTCGATATCCTGAAAACAGTGAATTTTAAAAGCCTGGTTCTGTTTGATGAACTTGGAGCTGGAACTGATCCACAGGAAGGAGCGGCACTTGCTATCTCCATCCTTGATTATGTGTTTGAACGGGGAGCGAAAGTAATCGCAACCACCCACTACAGTGAGTTGAAAGCTTATGCTTATAACCGCGATGGCGTCATCAATGCGAGCGTTGAATTTAACGTGGAGACGCTGCGGCCGACCTACAAACTGCTGATCGGAGTTCCGGGCAGAAGCAACGCCTTTGAGATTTCCAGACGCCTCGGTTTGGAGCCCTCCATTATTGATGAAGCAAAATCGCAAATCAGTGATGAGGACAACAAGATTGATAACATGATCCGTTCGCTTGAGGATAACCAAAAGCGTGCAGAAGAAGAACGGGAGAATGCCATTAAAATCAGGCAGGAAGCCGAACAGCTAAAAGCTGAGCTGGAAGCAGAACTTCAGCATCTGGAGCGGGATCGTGACCGATTGCTTGAAGAAGCGGAGCGAAAAGCGGAAGAAGCTGTAGCGAATGCACGAAGGACCGCTGAAGAAGTCATTAAAGAACTTAAAGAATATCAGAAAGAAGCGGGCAATGTGAAGGAACACCGATTGATCGATGCCCGTAAAAAGCTGGAGGAAGCAACGCCTGCTCTTCGGTCGAAGAAGAAAAAGGCAGCAGCTTCCAAACCGAAATCTGCTTCGTTTAAACCAGGCGATGAAGTGAAAGTGCTGAGTTTCGGCCAAAAAGGCCATATTATCAATAAAGTCAGCAACAACGAATATCAGGTACAGATCGGTATTTTAAAAATGAACGTATCACTCAGCGACCTTGAATTGATCAAACAGACGAAAGAGAAAAAACCAGAGCCGAGATCGTTTGTAAAAGTGCAGGGAAGCGATGACTCGGTCCGTCCTGAACTTGATCTCCGCGGCAAGCGGTATGAGGATGCGATGCTAGAAGTGGATAAGTATTTGGATGAAGCGATGTTAGCCGGATATCCTCAAGTTTCTATTATTCATGGGAAAGGAACCGGTGCTCTGCGCTCCGGTGTTCAGCAGCTGCTCAAATCACATCCCAACGTTAAATCGACACGCATGGGAGCGGCAAATGAAGGTGGAAGCGGCATAACCGTTGCGCTATTAAAATAATTGGAGGTTAGAGATGGACGTATCCCACAATCCGTTTATCCAAACGGCGGCATATTACAGCGTAGTCGTACTGTTCCTCGTTATTTTTCTGGCAGTATTTGAAATGGTCACCCGGTATGAGAACTGGGTGGAGATTAAAAAAGGCAACCTGGCCGTAGCGATGGCAACCGGAGGGAAAATATTCGGCATCGCCAATATTTTTCGCTATTCCATCGCACAGAACGATTCACTTCCTCAGATGATGGCTTGGGGTCTGTTCGGATTTGTTCTGCTTCTTGCCGGTTATTTTATCTTTGAATTTTTAACCCCGAGATTTAACATTGATGAAGAGATCGAAAACGATAATCGCGCAGTGGGCCTGATCTCCATGGTCATATCCATTGGCCTGTCGTTCGTGATCGGTTCAGGGATTGAATAGGAGTGAAGCATCAATGGATACGTTATGGAAAGTTTTATTCATTTGCAGCGGAATTTTTATTCTTTTCGGCATCGTTTATTTACTTTTCTTATCATAATGGAATGGAATTGAATGAAAGCTGCATTTCTGCTGCTTTTTAGCAAAAAACCAGCCTCTAGGCTGGTTTTTTTTTTAAGTGGCAGTGGAAATACCCGCGAAAATGAGGCATTTACCCGCCGTAATAAAGAAAATACTGTCCAAAATAAAAATTTACTCGCCAAACGAACATTTTACCCGCCAAAACATGATTATAGTAAACCGTGCGGGATCGAAGGAAAGCGAAACCTGCCGATGTTACTCAGTATTCGATTTCATCATAATCTGCTGGCTGTGCGGTCAGCTGATTGGTGTCTTTCATGCCGATTTCACTCGAGATTTCCTGCTGTGATTTGATTTTGCCATGTGGATTCTGTGTTTCTTTACCGGCTTTCAAAGCCCCATCTCTTCTCGCTTTTGAATGAGTCATACTGTTCCCTCCTTTGCTTTATTGTTTAGTATGCAGCGGGAAAAACTGCATCATCCCCGCAAAAAAGTGCCAAAAGCACTATAAAATTTTTAATTTTTAAAAAAATATATTAAATTGAATGCGTTTTCATTTATAATGAAGTATGAGAGAGTTTTTTTAAGAAAGGCGTGAATTAAGGAGGAGATAAAAGTGGAAAGAAGATGGCTTAACCATTATCCACCAGAAATCCCCAGTGAGGTTGAGTATAAAGAACAACCTTTATTCACGTATTTAGAAGAAGCAGCTACTAAAAACCCAGAAAAGGTTGCTCTTCATTTTTTAGGTAAAGAAATGTCGTATCAACAGCTTTACGAAAGTGCTGTCCGGTTTTCCAACGGACTGTCTGCACTCGGAATCGGCAAGGGCGACCGGGTGGCGATTATGCTGCCGAACTGTCCGCAGGCGGTTATTGCTTATTATGGCATCCTTCTCGCTGGAGGAATCGTGGTCCAGACCAATCCCCTTTATACGGAACGAGAACTGAGCCATCAGCTGGAGGACAGCGGGGCAACGGCTATCGTTTGTCTGGATCAGCTCTTTTCGAGGGTAGCTGCTGTAAAAGAATTGACACAGCTGAAGCATGTGATTGTGACGGGCATTAAAGATTATTTGCCATTTCCAAAAAATGTGCTCTATCCGTTTGTTCAGAAAAAACAAAAGCCATTTACGGTGGTTGATGTTCAGTATGGCGGAAGTGTCCACTCGTTTAAAGAACTGATCAGCAAAAGCGAAAACCGGCGAATCCCTGTTGACGTCCACCCAAAAGAGGATGTGGCATTGCTGCAGTATACAGGAGGAACGACTGGCCCTGCAAAAGGTGTGATGCTGACACATGCTAATTTGGTCGTCAATTCGAAACAATGCAGCATCTGGATTTATAAGCACCGGGTTGGAGAAGAAGTTGTGCTGGCTGCATTGCCTTTTTTCCATGTGTATGGCATGACGGTTGTGATGAATCAGGCGATCATGACACAGGCAAAACTGATCATCCTTCCGCGTTTTGATCCGAAACAAGTGCTGCAGACGATCCATAAACAGCGTCCAACATTGTTCCCTGGCGCACCGACCATGTATATTGCGTTGCTGAACCATCCTGATTTGATGAAGTATGACCTTTCTTCCATCCAGGCTTGCATCAGTGGTTCTGCACCGCTCCCGATGGAAGTTCAGCAGAAGTTCCAGTCGATTATCTCTGGAAGTCTTGTGGAAGGCTATGGCCTCACAGAAGCTTCACCTGTAACGCATGCCAATCTGATCTATGGAAAGCAGATTAAAGGAAGTATCGGTCTTCCGTGGCCGAATACGGAAGCGGCCATCTATTCCACCGAGCGCGGAGAGTTTGCGGAAATTGGGGAAGTTGGCGAGTTATTGGTGCGGGGGCCTCAGGTGATGAAAGGGTATTGGAATCAGCCGGAGGAAACAGCTGCTGTTTTTAAAAATGACTGGCTCATGACCGGTGATATGGGATATATGGATGAGAATGGATATTTTTATATCGTGGACCGGAAGAAAGATTTGATCATTGCAGGAGGATATAATATATATCCCCGCGAAATTGAAGAAGTTCTTTATGAGCATGAAGCGGTAAAGGAAGCCGTCGTTGTTGGTATCCCGGATCCGTACCGCGGTGAAACTGTAAAAGCTTTTGTCGTGTTGAAAGAGAACGCCGTTTGTACGGAGGATCAGCTTAACAAATATTGCAGAGAAAACCTTGCTGCCTTTAAGGTACCAAGGGTGTATGAATTTAGAAGCGAGCTTCCAAAAACGATGGTCGGAAAAATTTTAAGAAGAGTTTTATTGGAGGAAGAGAAAGCGAAAGAGCGGCAAACACAAGAGATATAGGGACCTTTTTTAAAAAGGTCCTTGTTTTTTTGTTAAAACAAAGGAATAATAGAATTGACAGAAAAAAACGACTTGTTTTACAATTAAATTATGAATGAACAATCATTCAGTTTACAGCAGCTCGTTTTGAAGTGAGGAGATTATCGTGAAACGTAAAGGCCCAAAGTACGACAAAATAATTGATGCCGCGGTTAGTGTTATTGCAGTTCATGGGTATCATCAGTCCCAAGTGTCTAAAATTGCAAAGCAGGCGTCTGTAGCAGATGGGACGATCTATCTCTATTTTAAAAATAAAGAGGATCTGCTTGTTTCTGTTTTTAATGAAAAAATGGGAACCTTTATCGAAAGAACGGGGAACGAGCTGAAAAGCAAAGGGTCGGCGATTGAAAAACTGTTAACCCTGATTGAAATGCATTTTTGCCTGTTGGATGCTGACCACCAGCTTTCTATCGTAACACAGCTGGAACTTCGGCAGACTAACAGGGCGTTAAGGGCAAAGATTGGGGAAGTGCTTAAACGATATTTATCCCTGATCGACCTCATCCTGAAAGAAGGGATGGAGGAAAGGGCTTTTGACAAGAACATGGATACCCGGCTGGCACGACAGATGATTTTTGGAACCATTGATGAAACCGCCACAAACTGGGTTATGAATGATCATAGGTATGATTTGCCGTCACTTGCTCAGCCTGTACATCGAATGCTTGTTAATGGTTTAAGCAACAATGCAGGGGCTATCCCCGCGCAAGAATAGATTCAACTAAGGAGTGTGAGAGAGTGGGATTTTTACAGGTTCAAAAAGAGAATAAAATAGCCACAATTCAACTGAATCGTCCACCGGCGAACGCGTTGTCCACCCAGCTGATCCGCGAATTGTCCGCGGTCTTTGAAGAACTGGAGAATGACAGCGAAACAAAAGTCATCCTGATCAAAGGTGAAGGCCGGTTCTTTTCGGCTGGAGCAGATATTAAAGAATTTACAACGATTGAAAATGAAGCCGATTTTGCTGATTTGGGGGCTTTTGGACAGCAGCTCTTTGACCGAATGGAAAATTATCCAAAGCTGATTATCGCAGCTATTCACGGTGCAGCACTGGGCGGGGGACTTGAACTCGCGATGGCCTGCCATATCCGGCTCGTTTCCAGTGAAGCCAAGCTTGGCTTGCCGGAACTGCAGCTTGGATTGATTCCAGGTTTTGCTGGGACACAAAGACTTCCAAGATACGTAGGAACTGCTAAAGCGGCCGAAATGCTCGTTACTTCTGACCCGATTACCGGAGAGGAAGCAGTGAAATGGGGGTTAGCAACTGCCGCTTATCCTGATGCAGAGCTTTTTGAAAAGGCTTACAGCCTGGCGTCGAAAGCGGCAGCGAAGAGTTCCTTGTCCATTCGCTACACCCTCGAGCTTTTGCAGTATGCGGCTCGTGGACAGTACAGCGAGGGGGCAAAGAAAGAATCCGAGTACTTCGGAAAAGTCTTCGTTTCTGAAGATGGACAAGAAGGAGTTCAAGCCTTTGTTGAAAAAAGGCAGCCAAATTTTAAAAACTAAGGCTCTTTTTTCATTGACAAGTTGATTGG